>CAYFXR010000173.1:0-1971 GCA_964347155.1 uncultured Nitrospiraceae bacterium
TCACCTCTTAGCTAAGCACAAAGAAAATCTGGAGAATATGTACAAAATACCTTTTCCCTCATGGGACGTTATCAAAAATGTTTATATCAAAAAAAATACATATCAATTCGCTGAAGAAAACGGCGTTCCCATACCTAAAACCTATTATCCTGAAAATCTACAGGAATTGCTTGAATTGGACATACGGTTTCCGGTCGTGATAAAACCTTCCATAAAAGATAAATTTTACAGCAAGATCAAAATTAAAGCCTTTTACATCAATAATGAAGAAGAACTCATTAAAACATATCAACGGGTATCTGCTGTGATAGATCCTTCAGAGATACTTATTCAGGATTTCATCCCGGGGGGGGCTCATCAACTCTATTCATTCTGCCCCCTTTTCAAAAATGGCAAAATAATCACGGCTATCTCTGCAAGAAGGTACCGCCAGCACCCAATGGATTTTGGGCATGCCACAACATTTGCCGAACTTGTTGACATTCCGGAAATAAAGGATATCTCAGAAAAATTCCTGAGACTTATTAATTATTATGGAATTGCAGAGGTAGAATTCATGAAGGATCCCAGGAATGGAAAATACAAATTAATCGAGGTGAATCCCAGAATCTGGGGCTGGCATACGCTTGCCATTGCAGCAGGTGTAGACTTTCCCTATCTCCTTTACAAGGACAGTATAGGAGACAACATAGAAGCCCCATCTGTTTTGAAACACATGAAGTGGATCCGCCTCATTACAGACATTCCAACGGCTTTTCTTGAAATTGTAAAAGGCAATATGGAACTGAGCAGTTATATAGCATCAATGAAAGGAAGAAAGGAATATGCGGTCTTTTGTCCCGATGACCCGCTGCCCTTTTTTGCTGAAATCGCCATGATTCCTTATCTCTGGAAGAAAAAGGGTTTTTAGCTGAGATATGTCCTGGGACATTTTTATTTCAGGTTTATTCCTGAGTTTTGTGATACTTTTACCTCTGGGGATAAAGTGGGAACTGGATAAAAAGATTATCATTCCAACTGCTTTTCTTACTGGTATAGTAAGCTGGGCTATTGTTAATGTGCCCATGGCTCTTTGGAATATTACTTTTTATCAGATAATAATATTTCAGACGTTTATAATAATTGCACTGTCACTCTCACTTCTCCTGTGGAGGTTTTACAGAGATCCCGAAAGAATACCTCCCGAAGATGAAAACGCTATTTTGTCTCCCGCTGATGGAAGGATCATATATGTCAAAAAAATAGAAGAGGGAAAGATTCCTTTTTCTGAAAAAAACAGAAAGAAATTCCCCTTAACCGACTTTGCTCAATCTGATGTACTTTCATTGAGAGGATATATCATTGGCATCTCAATGAACTTTCTCGATATTCACGTAAACCGCGCTCCCATAGAAGGGAGGCTTTGCCTGCTGAAACATATTAAGGGTTTATTCATCTCATTGAAGCGGAAAGAGGCCGTCATTCAAAATGAAAGGGTGTTAACTATCATTGATAACGGGCAATTCAAGGTGGGAATCGTTCAGATTGCCTCCCGACTGGTCCGAAAGATTGTCCCCTATCTGCCGGAAGGTTTCGAGGTCCGGAGAGGTCAAAAGATTGGGGCAATTCGATTTGGTTCGCAGGTAGATGTGATTCTGCCAGAATTGCAATCTCTCAGCATTAATGTGATCCCTGGAGAAAAGGTAAAGGCCGGGTTATCAATTATCGCTACGTTTTAAAAAAATATGAACCCTGATGCAAAATAATTAAATCCAAAAATGCAGTTAGCTTTATCATTTTTCTTACTTAAGTCAGCTTAATATCTTCATCAGACAAGATCAGATTCGTTATTTTAATAACCTGTCGATTCAATTATGTTTTCGAGGTGTTCAGCCTGATGTTCGTTATCATTCCGACATCAGTGCAGTTCCCTAACAAATGATTTAGTAATGTATTATCATGCGATTTAAAAAAGTTCTTTTATTAAGTCCT
>CAYFXR010000174.1:0-4249 GCA_964347155.1 uncultured Nitrospiraceae bacterium
GAGGGCGGTAACAGCGGGAGGATTCGATTCCCTCACACTCCCGCCAAATTTATATTATTAATAAATGGGTTAACCCACCAAACCAACAACAGCAACTCGGAGTAAAACCTTTAATACAAATAGATACTTTATCTTTCCGACTTCCACAAATTTAAAAGGAGTCACGCTGTGTGGCGTAACCCCTTTATTTTTCTGGTGGAGCTGATCGGGATCGAACCAACTACCTCTTGAATGCCATGAGGGTAAAAATCCTTACAGGTATTAGAAAATCTAATGAAATCAAAGGGAAACATAGTACTGACTATCAGTGAATACCACTGACTATCAAAAACTTAGTCCCCAAAACCGATCCAGGGCTGACCAAAACTAAACTTTCTTAAACCTGATATACCCCCCTTCCTAAAATAAAAAAAATTTATCTAACCCTGACAGTGTTTCATCAAACAAGAAATTAAAGAGACGTGTTAAATGAAAACTAAAAATATATATTTATTAACGTTATATCATCATTTTTCCCATATCTACTGAATTCTTGGATGATTGCCGACGAAAAATCAGCTGGGGGCAGAAAAAATTATCCCCTCCTTGACAAGGAGTAGGCAGGGTTTAATACGAAATATAAAATACTTCTTTATTTAAAGAGATTCTCAGTAAAAGATAGTCCGACTTGTATTCTGCCAACTCTATGTGCGAGTATAGATATCGTGATTGCGATCTCACTCCAGTCAGGAAGCAACGGAAACTGCACCTATGTAGAGGTGGGTAGTGTAAAACTTCTTTTTGACGCAGGAATCACGGGCAACCAGGCCCAGGACAGGCTGTTGGCCTTCGGAAGAGACATCAGAGATATTGACGCATTAATAATATCTCATGACCATTCAGATCATGTACGGCATGCCGGTGTATTTCAGCGAAAGTTTGGTGTGCCCCTCTATATTACACCCCTCACATTCGAAAAGGCACTTAAAAGACACCATTTGGGCAGGCTCGATAATGTCAATTATTTTTTTGCAGGAGGACAAATGAAATTCGGTGATGTCACTGTGGAGTCTGTCCCTTCCCCGCATGACTGCGCTGACGGAGCAGTTTTTGTGGTTTCATCAAAAGAAGTGCGGCTTGGCATACTGACGGACATCGGGCATGTATTTAAAGACCTTTTCCCCTTAGTTTCCTCGCTAGATGCGGTATTTATTGAGAGCAACCATGATGAAGCAATGCTGAGAAACGGAAGATATCCAGCTTTTCTCAAGCAGCGTATCAGGGGGCCGCGTGGACACCTGTCAAACCTGGAAGCAGCCGAACTGCTGCTGTCGGGCGGGCGATTGAAATGGGCATGTCTCGCACACCTGTCATCAAACAACAATGACCCGAAGACAGCACTCCGGACGCACAGGGAAATTCTGGGCAATGGCCTTTCACTCTATACCGCAGGCCGACATTCCCCCACCGAAATGCTGGAAGTGACAGAGTAAGCCGGCAAACTCCCTCGAAGTTTATACGTAGCAGTTACGCCGGCCTATTTAATAAAATAATAAAAAACATCGCGAGGCAGATAAATATTGAAACCGGTTCTTTCCGTATCAGTAATAAGCATCGTTGAACAGGTCCTCCGTTCAGGTGATCTGGACCTGATGACATTTTCAAATGTATATACCCACGATCCCGTAAGGATCCATCAGATGATCCAGGGCCGAAGGCCATCGGATTATTCCGCTGAGGTGCCGGTCTCATTCAGCATAGAGAGAGAAGACTTTATATTGAATATCGGTGGGAGAATCGACGGTGTCTATATTTACCCGGACAGGGCTGTTATCGATGAGATCAAAACCATAACATCAGACCCTGAGGCAGCTGCACAGGAAAAAAATGAGCTTCACTGGGGGCAGGCAAAATGCTATGCCTATATGTATGCCCGTGAGCATGGTCTTGAGGACATTGTAGTTCAATTAACTTACTACAACACAGGCACACGTAAACAAGTAGAGGTCCGTGAAAGTTTTTTGCTAAGTGATCTTGAAGACTTCATTGAAGACCTTGTTTCCCGCTATATCGAATGGGTAAGGATCAGGGCTGAATGGCGGATGATAAGGAATGAGTCAATACAAAAAATGCCCTTTCCCTTCCCCTTCTATCGTCCCGAACAAGAGAAAATGATTGATGAGGTTTACAGCGCAATAAAAAACAGTGAACAGCTTCTGGTACAGGCACCGACAGGTATAGGAAAGACAATAGCGGCCCTGTTTCCTGCGGTCAAATCCCTGGCGGAAGACCTTTCTGAAAAAGTCTTTTTCCTGACCGCCCGCTCAACAGGCCGCATAGCTGCGGAGACGGCTCTTTCGCTCATGCTTGAAAAAGGTCTCAGGATCAAATCGGTTTCCCTGACCGCGAAGGACAAGCTTTGCCCGTTTCCAGACAGTATGTGCACCCCCGGAGAGTGTGAGTATGCAAAGGGACATTATGACAGGTTGAACAGTGCTATAGAAGACGCTTTCACAAATGACCTGATTACAAAGAAGGTTGTATCGGATTTGTCTCAAAAACATGAGGTCTGTCCTTTTGAATATTCCCTTGACCTGTCGCTGTGGGCCGACTGTATTATCTGTGACTATAATTATGTTTTTGATCCCCGCGTTCACCTTCAGCGATACTTCGCAGAAGGCAAAAGCCCCTATGCCGTTATTATTGATGAGGCCCATAATCTTGTGGACCGCGCCCGCGACATGTTTTCCGCGGAACTCGATAAACAGGCAGTCCTCGATATGCGCAGATTTGTCAGGCACAAACTGCCTGAAATATATGAAGTACTTAACAGGATGAATGCCGAGTTTATAAAATTGCGAAAGGAATCCGAACAAAAAGGGGGGGCTTATTACAGTAAAGAACTCCCAGAGAACCTTGATGGCCTTCTAATGGAGTTCACGTCCGTGACCCGACGCTGGCTGTCGGAAAACAGAAAGACGGCATACCGGAAGAAACTGACGGAACTTTACTTCTCAATAAATCACTTTTTGACGATCTGGGACCTCTATGACTTTCGATACGTGACTAGTTATAAGACAGAAGCAAAAAATCTTAAGATAAAACTATTTTGTATTGATCCATCTCTGGACATGAACCATGCACTAAACCGCTGTTCGAGTGCAGTATTCCTGTCAGCCACATTAGTGCCGATGGATTATTTTATTAAAATATTGGGATGCAACAGCGAAGCCCGCAAAGTTATCCTGCCTTCACCTTTTCCGAGGGAAAATCTTGAGGTGATCATTTCATCCCGAATATCGACGCTTTACCGAAACAGAAACGCTACAAAATCTGCTATCGCGGGAATGCTGATCGCATTGGCAAAATCTAGGCCCGGCAATTATCTTTTCTACTTCCCTTCATACGAATATCTGAACCTTGTTTACAACAGCTTCAGAGAAATTGATGCGGCCATACCGACAGTCCTGCAGAAATCAGAGTTCACAGAAGAAGAACGACGTCAATTCCTGTCCCATTTCCGGAAAGATAATAATAAAACACTTGCAGGCTTTGCCGTACTGGGAGGTGTGTTCGGAGAGGGGATAGATCTTACCGGTGACCGGTTGACCGGTGCAGCCATTGTAGGGGTAGGCCTGCCCGGAATTTCACCCGAAAGGGACTGCATCCGGAAGTACTTTGATGAGACTGATACAAGGGGTTTTGAATTTGCCTATCAATATCCAGGAATCAATAAAGTGCTACAAGCGGCGGGGAGGGTCATACGGACTGAAAATGACATGGGTGTCGTGATCCTCATTGATGAACGCTTTGCGACGCATGGATACCGCAGCCTGCTGCCTGAAGAGTGGAGGTTGCACTATATTTACTCGCGGGAAGAGCTGACGGACAGCCTCGAAAAATTCTGGAATCATGCTTGAATAGACACGCCGGCTGTCCAAAATTAATGAGACTTGGTGGGAGTAAAAAGGGGTCAGCCCTTGACGGGAGTAAAAAGGGGTCAGCCCTTGACAAAGGACAACAAAGGACAAAAGCAAAAGCAACTAATACAAGGATAAATAATAAATCAATTTCTTGACATAGAGAACAATATCTTCATATAATCTAACCTAATATTAAACATTTCATTAGGGGACATCATGGCAAGACCCTTACGTATTGAATATGAAGGAGCAGTGTATCACGTTACTGCAAGGGGGAACGAGCGCAGAAATATATTCTTTACAAAAACAGATTACACAAAGTTTTTAAGCTATCTATCGGAAGCAAA
>CAYFXR010000175.1:0-47950 GCA_964347155.1 uncultured Nitrospiraceae bacterium
CCATTTGACATGATGCCTTGCCAAAACCTATTATTATATTTTTTTTAAATTTTCTTTTAACAAATTCAGGAAAGATCTTGTCCAAATACTCTTTAACCGTGAAAAAAGGATCAACAGCCTTCAAGGCTGCAAAAAAGATTTTTATCACGTCTTCTCTCATTTTCGGCATCTTGTTTTTCTTGACCATTTAGTCTTTACCATTTATACTTATCTTACTTGATTCTAAAATATTTTTTGCTGTTCCCTCACTTCGTAGCGAGTATCTGCTTCGGGTGTTGGGACGATAATCTGTTGCCTCTTCGTTCCGGCCTTCGTGCAGTGTCGCTTCGATCTTCCCCTCTCCTCACTTGGGAGAGGGACTGGATGAGGGGTGGAGGTAACCATGGCAGACTTCCATCAAACAGGTGTTATAGCAACGTTACATAAGCTGGGCATTACAAATTTTGAAAAAATAGAAGCCGAACTATCATGGTATTCACAGGAACGACCAATTGCCCTTGTTTTACCATCTCTCTTCTTAGAATTGGAAGGAGATGCCTTAAAAGGCATTATTCGAGAATTAAAAAATGTCAAATATTTACAGGAGGTAATTGTCACACTTGGTCCCTGTACACAAAAGGAGTTTGAGTATGCACAAAAGTTCTTCTCTGTTCTTCCTCAAACAACCAAACTTATCTGGAACAATGGAAAGAGAATTAGTAAGATACACAACACAATAAAATCTGCAGGTCTTCAATTAGGCGAACATGGAAAGGGACAATCTGCATGGATGGCATATGGCTACGTTATTGCGCAAAAAAATATTAGTGTTATTGCACTCCATGATTGCGACATCCTTACCTATAACCGTGAAATGCTTGCAAGACTTTGTTATCCCACGACAAACCCCATCCTTGAATACGAATTTTGTAAGGGATATTATAGTCGTGTTACAGACAGGATGCATGGAAGAGTGACGAGACTTCTCATCACGCCTCTTCTTCGATCATTGATAAAAATTCATGGTTATATTCCTCTCCTTGAATTCCTTGACAGCTTTAGATATCCACTTGCTGGAGAATTCTCCATGGATGTCGACCTTGCGCGGGTAAACAAGATACCCGGTGACTGGGGGCTCGAAGTAGGGATGCTGGCAGAAGTTTACAGAAACTGCTCGGTGAGAAGGGTTTGTCAGGTTGACATTGCTGACAATTACGAGCATAAACACCAACTCTTGTCACCAGACGATGCTTCAAAAGGACTCCTGAAAATGTGCATAGATATAAGCAAGTCAATATTCAGAACTCTTTCTTCGGATGGGATAGTCTTTTCAGACGGCATTTTTAAGACATTAATCGCAACGTATGTAAGAACTGCTCAGGATATGCTCAAGCGCTATGAAGACGACGCTGCAGTAAATAGCCTTGTATTCGACAGACATGAAGAAAGCCTTGCCGTAGAAACATTTACAGAGGGAATAAAAATTGCCTCGGAAATAATAATGAAAGATCCTCTGGGTGTACCATTAATAACAAGCTGGGACAGGGTAACGTCAGCGCTTCCCGGAATCCTGGATATGGTAAAAAATGCTGTAGAAGAAGATAATAAATAGATAAACCGTTATAAGGAGGATGCAATGAGCTTCTGGGATAAAATTCAAAAAGACCTGAAAAAAAATATTCAAGAGGGATTAGCAATCGTAAAAGAAGGAGGTACAGTTGTATCACAAAAAATAGAAAGGCTCACCGAGGAGGGAAAGAAAAAATATAAGGTTTTTAATCTGAATATGAAAGTGCAGGATGAATTCGCAAAACTGGGAGGTCAGATATACGATCTCACGACAAAAAAATCCAAAAATCCTTTGACGAACAGAAAAGTAATTTCGATCATTAACAGGATAAAAAAACTCGAAACCCAGATAACAAAACTGGAAATGAAAAAAGGGAAAAAGGCTACAAGGCCAGTTTCCCGAAAAACAGGAAGAAAACGCACATCATCTAGACAGAGTAAGAGCACAGAATGAGACACATTCTCCTCGGCATTGTCACAATCCCAATTATAATATTTCTCTCCATTCATTTCAAAACAAAAAGTCATCAAGAAGAAATACCAGAAAACACTGCTTATATAATATCGGGCATTGTCCAGCCAAATGAGACTTTAGAAACGATATTCAACAAATATAATCTCAATATTACAGAACTACATGATATATATCTCTCAGCCAAGAACGAATATAATCTTTCAAAGATTGCTGTAGGAAACATTTATACCTTTCAAGTGAACAAAGATGATAATACGATACAAAGTATGCAGTACGGTATTGATGACTTGTCATTTTTAGATATTATTAGAAAACCAGAAGGATTCAATGCTAAAAAGTTAAACCTTCACCTCAATAAGATGATCGGATATTTAAATATACTCGTTAAGGAAAACCTGATATTTTCAATGCCAGGCACTCATAATGAATATTACAGAATTGCCCTTGAGCTATCAGATATTTACGCATGGGATATAGATTTTTCAAGCGATATCAGAAACGATGACTCCGTAAAAATACTACTCGAAGAATTGTGGGTTGGAGAAGCATTTAAAGGATATGGGAACATCCTTGCAGCAGAGTTTATAAACAACGGAACAACGCATAAGGCATATAGATTCAATGATAATGGATATATAGATTACTATGACAGCAATGGTAAATCACTGAGAAAAACCTTATTGAGATCTCCTCTCAATTTCAAATATGTCAGTTCGGGTTTCAGTAAAAGACGTCTTCACCCGGCATTGAGAATCTACAGACCACATTTAGCGATTGACTATGCAGCGCCAACCGGTACACCTGTCTCGGCTGCCGGAGACGGGACTGTAATATTTGCAGGCTATAAAGGACAAAACGGCAAAATGGTAAGAATAAAACATCGAAGAGGTTTTGAGACATATTACGGTCACTTATCGAGAATCCCTCGAAAAATACGAAAGTGGGTAAAAGTATCTCAAGGCGACATAATTGGATATGTCGGATCAACAGGTCTTGCAACAGGACCTCATCTTGATTACAGAATAAAACACAACGACAGATTTGTAAATCCTCTTACTATACAGTTACCACGTGGAAAATCTATTCCAAAAAAATTAATGGCCGAGTTCAGGAAAGTGGTAGATGATTTTGACTTAAAAATTGCATCATTCACACAGCCGGTTGTTGCGTTTAATGAAAATGAAAAAAACCGGGTGAGATAGAAAGCAGGGCGTAATCAGCGGCCAAAATATATTTTTTAACCTCAAGCTCATGATACAATCTTTGATTAACTATTTTAATAATTTCAATTTCCCAATTGTTACCGCCATTACAATATTCGTATTATATATCATCCTGGCAAAAGTAGCAGATATCTTCACAGACAAAGTTTTCAGACGTTTGACGAGATTAACCAGATCTGCTGTGGACGACAGGATAATTGATGTTATTCACCGTCCTGTATTCTTTACAGTTGTGATAATCGGTAGTATTCATTCCATTAAAATATTAAATGCCTCGGAAAAATTTCTTTTCTATTCAAAGGGTTTTCTGTTCTCTTTCCTAACATTTATATGGGGAATATGTATCATCAAAATCAGCAATTTAACAATAGAAAATACTATCCACAAGTTTTCAGATTTCACAGGATTAGGCAAGGAAATATCTCCCCTCATTGAGAATATCCTGAAAGTCGTTGTTGTCATTAGTGGTGCCATGATTATTCTTTCAATATGGAAAATCAATATCACTCCTCTTCTTGCCTCCGCCGGTATCTTCGGGGTTGCTGTTGCACTCGCTGCAAAGGACACGTTGGCCAATTTTTTCGGAGGAATAAGTATATTTATTGACAGGCCGTATAAAATAGGGGACTACATCGTACTCGATAGAGGTGAGCGGGGAGAAGTTGTGAAAATTGGAATAAGAAGCACACGAATAAAAACAAGGGATGATATACTCATTAGCATTCCCAATTCAATTATTGCAAATACGAAGATAATAAACGAAAGTGCTCCTGTTCCCAATTTTCGCATCAGGATACCTGTTTCAGTTGCTTACGGAACCGATATTAATAAAGTTGAGGATATATTGCTTGGAATTGCCAGTAAAAATGAAAACATACTTATTACTCCGAAACCCAGAGTAAGGTTCAGGACTTTTGGTGAATCATCATTGAATTTTGAACTGCTCTGCTGGGCAAAGGAACCGGCCATAAGAGGCAAGACAATTCACGAAATCAACAAAGAAGTTTATAATAAATTCAATGAGGCTGATATTACGATACCATTCCCTCATAGAACAGTCTATATCAGAGAGGAAAAAAATTGGGAAAAGTCATAGAAACTTTTGAATTCAAACAGTGCGTCAGCATCCTCAAATCAACAGGAAAACAGGCCAGAAATCTGAATGAACTGAGAAAATTGATTTCCCAGGTAGGCGATGAATGCATATTTCATCATGTGTATCAATATTTTCTCAAGGGACACATGCTTGAATATACTAATGATTTCGCTCACTGGGCCGGTGAAAGCCTTGAGGAGAGGGCATTGGCCGAGCGTCTTTCAAGCATCGATCCTTATACCTGCAAATCAATCCGTAATGTCAGAAAAGAGTTAATACGGGAAATTGATGACTTTTTGAGTAACTTTCCCGAACCACGTGATGTGGTAAGCGGAGATGAATTCTTTTTCAATGAAACAGTCAGCTTTGTATTTCCCGTAGGAGTCAGAACGAAAAATCTTGCCGAATTTCTCGTTGCCATAGAGCATATAGATGCAGGCAGTATATATTACCACTTTTACGACTCAAGGGTCCGGCTGGGCGAAGGTGTAGTGGACGATTTTTCTAGATGGATTGAACACACACTCGGGAGAAAAGATCTTGCAGATAATATAAGAGCAATAGATCCGTTCATGCACAGTATAGAAAGTATAAGAGAGCACATAAGAGAAATCCTGGAAGAATATGTAAGAGCAGATATGGAGGGGATAGGAGATTGATCAGGCAATATTCAGGCATCTCCCCCAAGGGAGATTTATTACTTATTCACAGACTTTGTAAAAAATTAAAAGACAGGTCATTTCTCCATGTTAATTCCACGCGCGAAGGAGGAGGCGTTGCTGAAATACTGCAGCGGATGATTCCCCTGTTGAGGGAGCTTGGAATCGACGCACAATGGTCTATTTTAGAAGGGGACGCACCTTTTTTTGACATAACGAAAAAAATTCATAATGCCTTGCAGGGCAATAAAGAAGAATTTACGAAAAAAATGTGGGAATATTATTACGAAATAAACAAAAAAAATAAAAAAAATATTAATACTGATGCCGATGCCGTATTGATTCACGATCCACAGCCAGCAGCGCTTATCGATTTCAGGCGTAAATCATCAAAGTCCAATAAAAACATCTGGATGTGGAGGTGTCATATTGATATATCAAACCCGATAGCCGGTGTATGGTCACAACTCAAAAAATACATCATGCGATATGATTCAGCCATTTTTTCAGTTCCAAAATTTGCAAAGGCACTGCCCATAGATGAATTTATTATAACACCTTCCATAGATCCGCTTAGTGATAAGAATAAAGATTTAACGGAAAAAGAAATAAATCAGGTCAGCAATGAATTCGGTATTTCTCATGATAAACCGATAATATTGCAGGTTTCAAGGTTTGACAGGTTTAAGGATCCAATCGGTGTCATTAAAGCATATAAAATTGTCAAGCAATACAATGACTGCCAAATGATACTTGCCGGAAGCCCTGCAACTGATGATCCCGAGGGAGAAATAATCCTCAATGAGGTCAAAGAGTATGCAGGGAACGATCCCGATATCCATATTCTCTTATTGCCACCGGATAAGCATAAAGAGATAAATGCATTGCAAAGGATGGCAGATGTAATTCTGCAAAAATCCATAAAAGAGGGATTCGGTCTTACCGTCTCCGAAGCCATGTGGAAGGAGAAACCGATAATTGGCGGCGCTGTTGGAGGAATTCCTTTACAGATAGTTCATGGTGTTACAGGATTTGTCGTTTATTCAGTTGAAGGAGCTGCATTTCGAATAAGACAATTTCTCAACAATCCTGATATGGCCAAAAGAATGGGACAGCAAGGTAAGGAATATGTGAGAAACAATTTTCTTTTGACAAGGCAAATCAGAGATTATCTTTCTCTCTGGTATTGTAATATTCATCGTGGCAAGACTGTGATTGAATTATGAGCAATAAAAAATTAAGGGCCTTTTTTGGAGAAAATCTCTTTGAAAATCTTATTATCGTCTCCAACAGGGAACCTTATCTCCATAAAAAAGTGGGATCCAACGTAAAGGTTGAGAAGCCAGCAGGCGGACTTACCTCTTCAATGGATGAGGTATTAAGAACAGTAGGCGGTACATGGGTTGCATGGGGAAGCGGAAGTGAAGACAAGGACAATGTCAACGAAAATAATCGCGTACCTGTTCCTCCAAACAAACCTTCTTATACCCTAAAAAGGGTATGGCTAAGCCCTGATGAAGTCAATAATTACTACCACGGATATTCCAATCAAGTATTGTGGCCATTATGTCATATGGCATTAGACCGTGTATATTTTAGAAAAAAATATTGGGATGATTATAAAAAGTCAAATTCAGCATTTGCAAATGCCGTTCTTGAAGAAGCAACTGTAAATTCCGTTGTCTGGATACACGATTATCACCTTTGCCTTGTTCCAGGATTGCTGAAAGCTAAAAATCCCGAACTTGTTATCACTCATTTCTGGCATATACCATGGCCCAATTACAGCGTCTTTAGAATATGCCCGCAATCAAAGGAGATTATAGAAGCACTCTTAAGCAATGACCTGATCGGCTTTCAGATACCACTATTTGTTCACAATTTTATGGAGTGTGTCAGCGAATCCCTTGAGGGAGTTGAGTTTAATTACCAGAACGAAACAATTACCTACAAAGGCCATACAACAAAACTAAAGGCATTCCCCATAAGTGTGGATTTTGAAAAATTCAATTTGCTTGCTTCATCCACAAAAACAACCAATGCTCTACAGAATCTCAAAAAAAGATATTCTCTTTCACAAAGACACATAGGGATAGGTGTTGACAGACTCGAATATACAAAGGGATTAATAAAAAGATTTCAAGCCATTGATCTGTTCTTTGACAGATATCCTGAATATAAAGGAAAGTTTACATTTATTCAAATTGCAGTACCTACAAGGATGAAAGAACCATACATCAGTTATAAAGCTACAGTTGAAGGACTCGTAAGAAAGATAAACAAAAAATATTCTCAGGAAGGATGGAATCCTATTGTATACAGGGATACAAAGTCTGAGCATGAAGACCTTGCTGCCTATTACAGAATGGCTGATGTTGCAATCATCAGTTCAATATATGATGGAATGAATCTCGTTGCAAAAGAATTTATTGCCTCTCAGGTAAATAAAAAAGGGGTATTACTTTTAAGTGAATTTGCTGGTGCAGCCGAAGAACTTGAAGGAGCTATTCTTGTGAATCCTTATGATATAGAAGAATTTTCCGACTGCATAAAAGACGTACTTGACATGACTGAAGAGGAAAAAATGTGTAGGATAAATATCTTGCGAAGGCAGGTAAAAGAAAAGGATATTTACCGATGGATATCAGACTTTCTTCGCGAGATCACAGTTTTACATTCAAGGCAAAAAACGAAATGTCAATATATATTTGACATCATTGAAGAAATCCCGAGAGATGGCATTTTTATCTTCCTTGATTATGACGGAACTCTGACGCCAATTGTTGAATCACCGGATAAGGCTATTTTATCAGAGGATATGCATTCCATGATTATCAAATTAAAAGAAATTATGCCTGTTGCAATTGTAACCGGCAGATCACTTAACAATATAATGGATATTCTCAAGATGAAAGATATCATATATGCTGGTAATCACGGCGCCGAGATATGGGATGGGAAAAAACTGGTAATGGGAAAACAGCTTTCGGAAAGCAAGAAGGCACTGGAAAAGATTGTCAGGGAATTAAAGGAGGTACTGTCATTCGTTCAAGGAGTGATAGTTGAGGACAAAGGCATTACAGCAAGCATACATTTCAGAATGGTAGCCTCCAAGGATATATGTAAGATGCATAATATATTCTGGGCAATTGCAGACGGCTATAAAGGTTTATTTAGCATTACATCAGGCAAAAAAGTCTTTGAAATAAGACCTCATGATATATGGAACAAAGGTGATGCTGTTAAATGGATATGGGAAAATTTTGCTAATAACAGGATACCGATTTATTTAGGAGATGATCTCACTGATGAAGACGCATTTAAAGTAATTAAAGGAAAAGGAATAGGAATTTCTATCGGTAAAAGCAAGGAAGCAGAATTTTATCTGAGGACACAGGAAGAAGTAAAAAAGCTCTTGCAATGGATTGGGGGCTTTCAAATGTGAGTAACACAAAAATCAGCAATAAAGTTCAAGACCGTTTATTTGAGATAACAAATGCAGATATACTTATTGGAATTCCGAGTTATAACAACGCAAATACTATCAGCCATGTTGTAAGAGCAGTACAGGCAGGTCTTGCAAAATATTTTCCCGATAAAAAAGCTGTTTTAATTAATTCTGATGGTGGTTCAGATGATGGAACTTTAGAAGCTGTTCAAGAAGCCGCGATTGAAGATTTTCATTCTATATTTGTCACTCACAATAAAAGGGATTTCTTGAAAATAACAACTCCGTATCATGGGATACCCGGAAAAGGCAGCGCATTCAGAACAATCTTTGAAATTGCAAGTCAACTAAATGTAAAGGCTTGTGCTGTTGTAGACTCAGACCTCAGAAGTATCACACCTGAATGGATTGATCTATTAATAAGACCAGTAATAGAAATAGATTATGACTATGTGTCACCATATTACCATAGACATAAATATGATGGAACGATAACCAACAGTCTTATCTATCCAATTACAAGAGCTCTTTACGGTAAAAGAATAAGACAACCGATAGGCGGGGACTTTGCATTTTCAGGAAATCTCGCATCTTTCTATCTTGAGAAAGACGTCTGGAATACTGACGTTGCAAAATACGGCATAGATATTTGGATGACAACAACTGCCATTGCCAATAATTTCAAAACATGCCAGTCTTTTTTAGGTGCGAAGATTCATGATCCGAAAGATCCGGGCACTGACTTAAGTGCCATGCTTTATCAGGTTATTGGCTCAACGTTTGATCTTATGGAAACATACTACGATGTATGGAAAAATATAAAAGTTTCCGAACCTGTACCAACCTTTGGTTTCCGGTATACGGTCGGACTTGAACCTGTTACAGTCCAGTATGAAAAAATGATTGAAAGATTCAGGCTTGGAGCAAAAGAGCTCTCAACAATATGGGGAACATTTATGTCCTACGACCTTCATGAGTTTATATGCAATGAATTGAGCAAGGTTACAATTGAATCTTTTAATATACCCGATGATGTGTGGGCAGAGATTGTTTACAGCTTTGCAATCGCTTACCATAAAAAAAATATCAATAGAGAACATCTTTTGAAATCACTGACGCCACTTTACATAGGACGTGTTGCTTCTTTTGTTATTGAAACAATGGACAGCAATGCCACAGAAGTTGAAGAAAAGATCGAGAATTTGTGTATAAGCTTTGAGAGGAAAAAGAATTTATTGACTAATAATTGGGAAAAAGATAATTAACCCAAATAATTCAGACATTGCTCAAAAATTTATCTAACTCGATTAATTTTTTATAAAATTATGCATATGGCTTTGAATAAAAATATGTACAGGTACATTGTTTAAAAATGCTTTTAAGGTATCGAAAAATAAATTTTTTCACAACATCTGAATTATTCTAAAAGGATTTTCTGGGTTAATTAATTGCAAATTCAAGAATTAAGGAAATCATTATTTTGATTTTTTTAATTTGAAATACTGTTCACAATTTTATAAATTTTGAGCATGAACAAAGGGGGTCAACGATGAACAATTCTAATACATTACAAAAATTACTCATAGAACCTTTTAAGAGCTTCTTTGAAAATGTCCTTGACTTCTTGCCAAATCTTTTGACTTCGCTGCTCATTTTAATTTTAGGTGGCGTTATTGCCATTGCACTGGAAAAAACATTCATAAGACTATTCAGAGCCATAAATCTTGACAGGCTTTCCGAAAAATTTGGTATCAAAGACATAATTCAAAAAGGCGGGATAAAAGAGCCTGTTTCTATTGTCTTTTCGAAAATAATATGCTGGCTTACAGTTCTTATCTTTCTTATCATTTCACTTAATGCGCTCAATGTTACGACTGTTGAGAGATTACTCGAGAAATTTTTTCTCTATTTACCAAACATATTTGTAGCTCTGTTTATCCTCTTCATGGGGTACCTTTTAAGTAACTTTCTCGGAAGGACCGCACTCATAGCATCTGTGAATGCGGGTTTTAAACTGTCTGGTATTATTGGAAAATTTGTACAATTTACGGTATTCTTCATATCTATTGCAATGGCACTTGAACAACTTGGAATTGGAAAAGAAACTGTATTACTTGCATTTGCAATAATTTATGGTGGTGTTGTTTTCGCCCTTGCCCTTGCATTTGGTCTGGGAGGCAGGCATACTGCAAGAGAATATCTGGAAAAAAGACTGAAAGGCGAGGAGGAGAAAGATGATATAAAGCATTTGTAAATATCTACACAAAAGATATAAGGAGTCTAGGAGTATATGGTTCAAAGTAGCTTAATAATGGTTCAATGAAGTTCAAGATTGTTTTTGCGGATTTTCAACGTGAACCCATAAGAAGAGTTATTTACGACTTTGAACTATATTGATCTAAATCAACTGAAATCCCGATAAGGGATGTGGCCCCGTGCGGAAAGAAATGAGAAAAAGAATATTAGTATTTGAACAATCAGTAATGTTTATCAGTATCATCAAGTGGTTCTTTCTTGCCTCAATTGTTGGAATTATTGTTGGCGCTTCAACAACAGTATTTCTCAAAGCACTTGATAAAAGCATACTTGCAACAAATCACTTTAAATATTATTTTCTCTTGCTGCCTGTAGCACTTTTCCTCAGCAGTCTTTGTGTAAAATACCTCGCACCAGAAGCTGAAGGACACGGAACAGAAAAAGTAATTGAAGCTGTCAATAAGCGCTCAGGCAAGATAAACCCAATGGTAGTACCGATTAAACTCGTTGCAACTATCATCACTATCGCATCCGGAGGCTCTGCAGGTAAGGAAGGACCTTGTGCCCAGATCGGAGCGGGACTTTCATCCATATTCGCCAGTTTACTTAAATTTAACAGTAAAGACAGACAGAAGTTGGTTATTTGCGGTATCAGCGCCGGGTTTGCAACAGTTTTTGGAACTCCAATAGCTGGAGCGATATTTGGGGTAGAGGTCCTCTTTGTTGGTACTTTGCTTTATGATGTCCTTTTTCCTTCATTTGTTGCAGGTATCGTTGGTTATCAGGTATCAACCCTTCTAGGTATTACATACTTCCATCAACCTCTAAATGTTATACCTGCATTTAGCAGTCTTTTGTTTATTGAAGTCTGCATCAGTGGCTTATTCTTTGGACTTTGCTCATTCTTCTTCATTGAGCTCATGAGATATATTGAAAAAATAAGCAGGAAACTTAATATGTGGAAACCGTATAAAGCACTTATCGGAGGTTCATTCCTGGTGATATTATCCATATTTTTTTCCACACAATTTTTCGGTCTCGGGCTTGAAACAATTAAAGAGGCAATTGAAGGCAATTACATAAATCCTTTTGCGTATATGGGAAAGATGTTATTTACTTCTATTACGCTTAGCTTCGGGGGAAGCGGTGGTATAGTTACACCAATATTTTTCATTGGTGCTGCCTCAGGAAATGCATTTGCAAATACTTTTGGTCTGGATTTATCTATGTTTTCAGCTATAGGTATGGTTGCTGTACTTGCGGGAGCAGCTAATACGCCAATTTCTGCAAGCATCATGGCAGCTGAACTGTTTGGGCCTGCAGTTGCACCTTTTGCCGCGGTTGCTTGTGTGATAAGCTTTCTCATGACAGGGCATAGAAGCGTTTATCCAAGCCAGGTTTTGTCAATTACCAAATCACCCTCAATCTTAATAAAAAAAGGCGTTGAGATGGATGATTTGGAATCAATAGAAATTAGTCCAAGACCGAGGAGTATAACAGATGGTCTCATAAAGTTTTTTAACAAGATAAAAGAGATAAAAAATAGTATCGTAAAAAAATGAGCATCACTTTTTGCACTTCATCAGATCTATACGTTAAACAATTATCCTTCTTTCTTTCAAGACACCTTGTTCCCAGGAGTTCCCCCATTTTTTCAAATCCATTAATGACTACTGCTTGATTTCGCTTTTCTTTATCTTTCATAGAAAATGTTATAAAACTTGACATTATAATTATTAAATGTTAATATTATTTACAGTTTAAGTTATTTCTTTATTAATTAATTTAAAACAAATTCTTTTCTAAATATCTAAAAAATATTTTTAAAATATCGATCCTTTATAAAAGGCGTCCGAAAACAAAAGGATCTTTATATGGAAAAAAGAATATTTGAGAGAATACCATCTAGTTTAGCAGTAAGATTTCCACATGAGAATATGTTTTACTCAGGAACAGTCTTAAATCTCTCTGAAAAAGGTATGTTTATCAGCACAAAGAGGCTTTTTCCTGCTTATTCTGTTTTTTCAATAACTATCAAGAGAGAAAATGAACTGTTAAAAGTCTTTGTGAGAGTTAAACGAGCAATGAAGACAAATGGATATTATGATGGTATTGGTGTTGAAATTCTGAATCCACAAAAAAAATATTTAGAATTCGTAGAAAATCTCAGATTGCTTTATAAAATTTTAAAATACCCACATATTCAGTATGTGGGGATTAACAAATAAAAACAACAGGTTTAAGCATAATTGTAAATTCATTATCTCAGCTTAAAACTTGAGAACACAATTATCTTATCACGGATAATTCATTATCCGGGTTATACAAATTCATCGTACATATAGCAAAAGAGAGGAATTCTTATGAAAAGGGTAGTAGTAATTATTGCTTTATCAATACTCACTATAGCATGCTCAATCATCCCGTTTTCCAGACCTGCAATCGCTTATAATGGTACTGAAGTACATCTGGATACATATTTTAATGTTGAAAGCCTTTCCTGGAAAGAATTCGATAATAGTGGTGATCAACTTTTAAAAGAATCAGGTCCAATTTTTGCGGTTGGTTATTCAGTCAAATTGGATATAAAGCCAATTACTTTGAAAAGTAAAGCTGAACTGTTTGGCGGACGTATTAATTATGACGGACAGACAACAGGAAGTTCTGCTCCCGCATCTAAGGAAACAGACTCTGATTATCTGGGTGTAAAGATAGAAGTAGACAGTGGGTGGAAATTTATAATAAATGAAAAATTCTCTCTTGAACCTTTTGCCGGACTCGGAGTGAGAAGATGGAAGAGGGACATAGAAAGCACGGAAAGTTCAATTGGACAGGAAGAAACATGGAGGTCTATTTATACCCGTATCGGTGTTCGTGGTGATCGCATCTACCCCGATAATTTGAAATCATTTTTTGAATTAGGAGTAAACATCCCATTTGATAATGAAAACGAATTTGAAGGACCAGGTTACACTGCTACTGTTGAACCTGGGAATAAGGCTTCCTTTTTTGCTGAGGCGGGGCTAAAGTGGAGATTATTTAAAACCACCATATTTTATGAAGGAATGAAGTTTTCCAAGTCTAATACGGTAACCGTAAACAACGTTCAAGTCTGGCAACCAAAGTCAAAAGCTGATATATTTGGCATAAATATAGGAGTAAGTTTTTAAAATTTTTGTATCATTTGTCCCCGATTGAACCTCCCGCCGTCGTCCGTTAACCGTTGCCCGTAATACCATATTGACTTCACGGATCACGGTTCCCGGACACGAATAACGATAATTTATATTTTTGAGGTCGAATCAACTCTGCATTATTTAATCTGAAAATGTCATTGTCGTGTAAACGGGAATCCATTTCATTTTTCTCTGGATTCCCCGATCAAGCCCTGAACCAGATGGTACATGGCAACATTTTCATTCTTCGTGATGCTCTATAGGGGCATGTGTCTTTGGGTAATTGAATATTTGTAGAAATTAAAAAATACATAATATAAGATGATTCTGTGCTCACCGCTGTCTGTGCTATTTTCTTTATACTCGCAAGACGGTTCCCTGAATGGGGGGAGGTAAAAATCTATCGGAAATTGTGGACAATGCATGAATATAGAAGGAATCATTAAGCTTTCATTTATTCATTTAAGCACTTCAATATAATCAATATAAGAAACCGCTCTCTCACCGGTATTGTCCGAATCGTTCATTATCGCAAGACTAATTATGCTCGGTGGGTCTTCGCCAAAGGCCTTATGGTAATCCTCAATAATATCGATCTCCTCCTCCATCCATTTACCTGCGTTTTCTTCACCTTCCTGCAGGATTATCATCTTTGACTCCGAAGCATAAGAATTCTGAATTATATTTTCTTTATAAGACCTGTTTGCCCAGATGTAATTCAGACTGCTATGCGGAGGATATTCCCCGTATATCTTTCTTGCTAGCCCGTATTTAATTTTCTTCACAAAGGAAGCTGTATCAGGATTATATTTGAAAATAATATAAACACGTATTGGATAATCATCACCTGACTTCTTTTTGGCATTACCTTTTTGAAATACATTACTCACATTCCAGCGCCATTTTACTCTATGGTATTCAAAAACATTAAATTCTTCTTTAAATACAATTCCTGAAGCCGATGAATTACTTTCAGCCTTAAGGTAGCTGCTTTCCCCTTCTCTTTCAATGGAATACGTGGTATGTCTTTTAATCTTTGGGAAATACAAGGGCTTCCAGTTTTTAAGGTCATTAAAATCCTCACGGAGAAAAACACTTTTATCCTGTGTATAAGACGTTGAAACAGTTATTATATTCATAGATAATAATATTATTGTTAATATAAAATAAGTTACCATTATATTCTTCATAATTAACTTTATATATTTTTGCTAGCTTTGTTCGCCCATATTTCTATATCCCCCTACCATATCTCTTTATCCCCTGTTCAATCTCCAGTCATAATCCTGATATTCAACCTTAACGGTCTCAGCATTTTCAATTAGAAACTTTCTGTCATCTTCATTACCCCGGCTCTGGTTCTGAATTCGGAGAGTCTATGTGCGGCATGCACAACAAATCTATAGAGCCATCAAGCCCTACCAATGCAATCGAATGAAGATTACCGATAATGCCATAGTCACTGATCTTTTTGTACATATTGCTAAAAAAAGTTTCATGTTACACGTTTCAAGTTTCATGTTGTGCCCCCTCATCGCAAACCTGTTCTCTCTGATCTAACTGGAATCCTGAAACTTGAAACCTGGAACCACAACAATTATCCTCCTGTCCTGAACCCCGGATACAGCAGCATCCCGCCGTCAGAGTATATAAACAAGTTTTCTTTTTTATCCGCACGCCCTTCCCTTAAAATGAAATAAAAACTTTAACGCTCTCTTTACCTTATCTGAAAAAATCTTTCCGGCAAAATAGTTCCCGATAACTCTTTTATTTATCTCTCCAAGGGTTGGGTAAGGATGAACAGCAGATGCCAGTGTTGAAAGCTTCACTCCTCCATTTATAACAGCTACCCATTCACTGACCAGTTCCCCGGCTTGCGGTCCGAGTATTTGCGCACCGACAGGCTTGCCTTTTCCGTCAAGAACCAGTTTTATTTTTCCGATTTCTTCTCCTTCTGCAAGACTCCTGTCGTTTGCCTTAAATTCCTCGGTCCATACCGAATATGTAATCCCGGCGTCTTTAGCGCGATGTTCATTCATACCGATACTTGCAAGTTCAGGATCTGTATATGTGCACCACGGCAAGTAGGTATAATCTGCTTTTCTGGGCAGGTGCAGAATGGCGTTACTCAACACAATTCCTCCTTCGTACCCTGCCGCATGAGTAAACAAATAAGCTCCTGTAACATCCCCTGCAGCAAAGATATGCTTATGATTCGTCCTCAGTCTGTTGTCTACCACGATGCCTTTTTTCTCAAATTGTAATGAAATGTCTTCAAGCCCGAGTCCTGCCAGGTTTGCCTGCCTGCCAAGCGCGACAAGTATGTGCTCACCTCTCAGGCTGGCTGTATTGCCTTCTTTGTCTTTGATGATAACCTCTCTTTCATTTCCGTGATCCTTCGTACTCTGTATCGAGGCATTTAAATAAAACTCAACGCCCTCGGATTCAAGTACATTCATGACGATATCCGCCATATCCCTGTCCTCTTTGCTTAAAATCTGTCCGCTGCGCTGAACAACGCTCACATGTGTACCAAGCCTGCAAAACGATTGTGCCATCTCAATAGCTATCGGTCCGGCCCCAATGATTATCATGGATTTTGGAAGGTTTTCAAGAGAAAATATTTCTTTATTGGTGAAATAAGGTGTCTTATTAATTCCTTCCATTGGAGGGACCGATGGAGAAGAACCGGTAGCAATAACCCATTTTTTTGCAGAATATGTCTTTCCGTTGATCCGGACAGTATGTTCATCTGTAAATTCCGGGTTTCCAGATTCGACTTTTACACCAAGATTGCAAAACCTTTCTTTTGAATCATGTTTTTGTATGATATTGATAACCGACTGGATCCTCATTGCGACATCTTTATAATCAACTGGTTTAAGATCAACACTTGGTAGACCAAACTTTTTGGTGTTTTTTATTAAGTGGTAAATATGTGCCGTCCTGATAAGCGTTTTGCTCGGAACGCAACCATAATGAAGACAATCTCCACCTAATTCTTTTTCTTTTTCAATCAGCAGGGTCTTTGCTCCAAATTGACTTGCACCGGATGCAACTGTCAGTCCGGCAGCTCCGCCTCCTATCACTCCTATATCAAAATCAAACTTTGGCATAATAACCCCTATTAAAAATCTCAACCCTGAACCGCTCTTGGTTCAGGGTAAATTCCAAATAAAGGAATTTCTTTGGCACACATTGTAACATTTACACACCTGCCATACCTTTCCTCTTTTTGTACAATTCAAGTAGCTTCTTTGCCATTATGGGGAACAGTCCGAGTAGCACAAACGAGAAAATAAGTCCAAGAGAAAAAATTCCGGACAGGGATTCTATTTTTGCCAGTTCCTTGCCCGCATTGACATACACAGCAGTCCCTGCCAGCATTCCGACCTGTGAAACCCAGCCGAATGTTTTGAGCGGCATCTTAGTTAATCCCATTACAAGGTTTATTAGCCAGAACGGGAAAATAGGTATCAAGCGAACAGTGAATAAATACAATGCCCCTTCTTTTTCAATGCCCTCATTTACTTTTTTCAGTTTGTCGCCGAATTTGCCCTGTATCCAGTCTCTTAAAACAAATCTTGAAACAAAACAGGCTAGTGTTGCACCTATTGTGCTTGCAAATGAAACAATGACAGTTCCCAATATAAGTCCGAAGAGCGCCCCGGCTGCAATTGTCATCACTGCTGCACCTGGCAGGGACAATGACGTCACGAGAATATAAATACCCATGAAACTGGCAATAACTGCAACACGATGTTCGCTGTAAAGGATTGTAAATCTTTCCTGGGACTCTTTTATATAGGAAAGGGTAAGATAATCACCGAGATTAAATATCTTAAAGGCTGCAATTAAGCAGATAATAACAAGTACTATAATAATTTTTTTGACATACGCCTTGCTATTGTTGTTCATATAAAAAAGAATATTATCAGTATATTGATAATCAATATATGACGTAAATCATATCAACACTTTGAATATTGTCAAATGCTGCATACAACTTACATGTTTTGTCGAATGTTTAGAAACATCTTCACCCCCCAGATATCGTAAAATGTCATTTACTTCTTTTTCTTATATAAGTCGGAATAACTGATTATTTGTTTGTTTTTAATTTTATTGATTTTCTATACGCAAACCGAAAGCTCAAATCATACCTACATCTGCACGGATATATAAATTTGCATTGAAAATAATAATATTATAATTAATTTAATCAATCAATTACTTTATATGATAATTTGGGATATTAAAATCATAATTCATGATTTTTTATAATACACCTGTTATTACTTGTTGTTTTATTTATAATATTGCCGTCATAATGTATAAAAACTAAATCCTGCAAATGATTATATAAATGCCTCGCAAGTTAAATTCTCATAAAATAAGTATCATCATGCCTGTCCTTAACGAGGCGAAATATCTTCGAGATACCTTAATGAAACTTGTATTGTCCGAAAATCAAGAACTTATAGTTGTCGATGGGGGAAGTTCTGACGAAACCACATCTATCGCCCGTGAATTTACAGAAAAGGTATTTATAACAAAGTCAGGCAGGGCACGTGTGATGAATCTCGGTGCAAAGAAGGCTGCAGGAGATATACTCCTCTTCCTTCACGCCGATTGCGTATTGCCTGGCAACGGGTTGGAGATCATGAGAAAAACTTTACGTAATGACCATGTCGCCGCAGGTGCATTTACCCTCGGCATTGATCAACCGGGCATCAGTTTCCGTATAATCGAGTATGCAGCAAATCTGAGGGCAAGACTGACCTCGCTTATATACGGTGATCAGGGCATGTTTCTGAAAAAAGAAATGTTTGACCGTATTGGCGGATTTGCCGACATATCGCTGATGGAAGATATTGAGATCTCAAAAAGACTGAAAAAAGAAGGAAAGATTGTTTTTATTCATCCATCGATTAAAACATCCCCCCGACGCTGGTTAAATGAAGGAGTAGTTTATACTACATTAAGAGACTGGATAATTGCATTTTGTTATACTTTCTTAAAAGTACCTCCCGAAAAACTAATCAGGTATTACAAGGATGTGAGGTGAATGTTAATATAAATCACACCTGTTCAATATAGCATTAATCAGCAGGCAGAACCCCTCGAAAACATAATTGATCGACCGTCGTAATTTTGTTTTCTCTGCATTCAGCCTGCTGTTTGCCATTGTTTTGGACAATAGTGATCATAAATAATATTTCGAACCTGCGAATATAATTACTATATGAACAAAAATGCCCTCATCATCATCGCAAAACATCCTGAGGCAAAAAACGTCAAAACACGTCTAAAGGGCCACTTGCCGGATAAAAAGCTAATCGAGCTATACACATCACTGTTTGAACACACTGTAAAAAAACTTCAATCAATGCCCGGAGTCGATACATTTATTGCATTCGCTCTTCACAAATCAAGGGAATATTTCTCACGATTTAAAATTAATTTAATACCCTTAGCCGATAGCAACCTCGGTGATAACATGTACCGTGCATTCACTGAAATACTTGACATTGGCTATCAAAAAGCCGTTCTCGTTGGCGCCGATATTCCCGAACTCTCGCCCCTGATAATACTGAAGGCCTTTGATTTGTTATCTCAACATGATCTCGTTTACGGACCTGCAATGGACGGAGGTTATTATTTAATAGGAATGAAGAGGTTAATTAAAGAAGTATTTGAAAATGTTCCCTGGTCATCCAACAAAACCCTTAAAAAGAGTCTGGAACAGGCGAAAAAATATGGGTATAATGTTGCATTTACCGAAATGCTCAATGACGTTGATACCATTGAAGATGTAAAAAGAATCGGTTTCGATTAATATTCAGTCAATCTGTATCTGTGCTCAAAGTTCAACTATTTTAAGGAGGTTTTTGACAGGACCTTTAATTTTTCCAGCATCATGTGCTGTCACTATAAACATGACGTCTGAGAGATTAAAAGGCACCTCAAGGTAATGGTCAATAAAATTTTGATTCTTCCTGGGATCAAGCAGATCCATTAATGACGAGGCAACATTTCCTTTAATGTCCTCTCCTATCATGTCAATCTCGCCAAGCATCAGAACCGGATTGGAAACACCTGCACTGCGGATTCCTTCAATAACGCAACCCGCCTTTGCGTCTTCTGTCGTCCTGCTTTGTCCCCTGATTTGACACTCATCCTTTATTCCAGACAGCGAAATTTTTACAAACTTCCTGCCAAGGGCTGATGCTATTGTATCACCAAAAGAAGTTATTTCCATCTCAGACGAGCATACAAAACAGAGTACAGGCACTTTCTGTGCTTGTATCTTTTTCCTGAGCGCATCATGAATAACCGTCTGCACTTCATCAAATTTAATAGGCTTCTCAATATAGTGGAATGCTCCCTTTCTGAGAGCCTGTATTGCGCTGTCGACAGTTGCATATCCGGTAATGATAATAACAGGTGTGTCAGGGTATCTGCGTTTGGTCTCTTCCAGAACGGCTTGTCCGTCAACTTCTCCCATTATGAGGTCAGTGAGTACAATATCGAAATTAAATACCTTTAATTTTCTAATAGCCTCTGCTCCGTTATTTGCCTCGACCACCTTATAACCATCTTTTTTAAGAATATACGACAAACTCTCGAGGGCAATCTTTTCATCCTCAACAACCAATATCTCCGGTTTTTTATCATCATGTAATAACCTGACGGCCAGATATTTCCATATTCGTTCTCTCATATGTTGTGAAAACTGCTTGCTCTCGTTCAGAACTTCCTCTACCCTCTGAAGATCCAATGTATATTTTGTTTTTTTATTCCACGGAAGGCTGATGAGATAACCAATATAGTTTAGTCCGTTTGTATGACTGGCAGTCCCGGGACTCAAATGAGATAATTTCTCCAGTTCCTTAAATGCCAACGCTTGCGCATCGGATGGCATCCCGGTAGAGGCAATTATTTGCTTTAACTCCTCTATTGAAGCAGCCCGCAATTTATCATTCAATTTTTCCGACATGTTTAAATGTTACCTTGACGGTTTATCATTAACCCAAACACTCAATGCCCCTATGGGCACTATGAAGAATGAAAATGCTCTTGTCTGTCATTCCCCGACGTGCCTTGTACCATCTGGTTCAGTGCTTGATCAGGGAATCCAGAGGAAAAGGAACTGGATTCCCGTTTACACGGCAATGACATTTTCGGATTAAATAATGCATATATTGCTCAAAAAATTATTTAACTCGATGGATCTATTATTGTATCATACTATCATACATATGTCTTTAAACAAAAATATACACGCTCTATTATTAATATTGCGTCTAGGGTATCGATAAATAAATTTTTTCAATCCCGACATATCGGGACGTTATTTTAAATACATTTTTCAGGTTTATACATTACCTAAGATTCGATTCATATTATAACATTTTATTTGTCCTACAAGTAAACATTTTCTTTCTCAATTCCCACTAAATATTGTATTCTTATTATACATCGAATAAAAATATGAAATTGAAAATCTGGCATAAAATGATTATAGGGATTTCGATCCCTGCACTTATCGCCATGCTTGGCAGCATCCTCACGTACGGATACACAAACGATGTAAAAAACAGGCAGCATTTCGTTCATATTGCAGATGACCTGAAAGAACATGTTCTTGAAGTCAGACGAAACGAAAAAAATTTTCTCCATTATAAAAACAATGAACATCTCAAAAGTCTCAGTCGTGCAATATCTGTTTTTTCCGATTCAATCAGCAAAATCTCACCGAAAACTGCCGAAGAAATCGGAACCGGGGGGTTTAATGTACTCAATACCTACATTGAAAAATATTCATCCCTGACAAACGAACTGCATGAAAATTTTCATAATGAATCAAAAATAAATGAAAAAGTAAAATCAGAAGGCAAAAAACTGGAAGTATTTGTCGCCACCAAAAAACATGCCAAAGAGCTTTCAATGAACTTTATTCTTCATCTCAGGCTTTTAGAAAAAAACTACATGTTATATCGTGACGAAGAATCCTATTCCGAATTAGATAAAGGCCTTTCACAGTTAAAAAACGTTATACCCCTATGCTACGATTGCCTTCCCTACATTGAAGCAGTCCGTACTCTTTTTTTAATTTATGAAAAAAGCGACTCCCTGATAAAGAACTTACTGATCACGGGGGATACTCTCGAAGAACTCTCGGGCAAAATAGCAGTCCATGAAAGACAAAAAATCAGTTCTTTCATTACACAGACACAGCGACTTTCCCTTATAGCCTTCGTACTCCTTTGTATTTTGGGACCTCTGTTTGTATATAAAACCGCATCCTACATCTCAGCCCCAATTAAAAGGCTTGAAGAAATTACAAGGAAAATTTCAGGGGGTGATATAACCCTGAGGGCACCGCTTAAGGAACAAGATGAAACTTTATCGCTTGCTGTATCCTTCAACAAGATGCTTGATAACCTGCAACAGACGCAGCAGTCACTGACAGAGAGCCTTGAACTTCTTAATGAAAAACAGGCACAGCTCGTGGAATCTGAAAAACGTGCATCGATGGGCTTCCTTGTTGCAGGAGTCGCTCATGAAATAAATAATCCCTTAAATAACATTTCTCTGAGGGCACAAACCATATGTGAAGAGATTAAAAAAATCTCCAGTGAAAAATTGAACGAATATTTAAAGGATATCATTACGCAGAGTGAACGCGCTCATACCATAGTAAATAATTTGCTTGACTTCGCACGAGTACGTAAATCTGATGATATGGGAAAACAGGACATTGTACGTATTGTAAAAGATTCATTAGATCTCGTTGCCAATCAACTAAGAGTCTATAATATAAAAATACATACAGAGATCCCTGATAATGTTTTTTACGTTAATGGTAATCGAAGCAAACTGGAACAAATACTCATTAGTATCATTAATAACGCAGTCCAGTCAATGAAGGATGCAGGTACGTTAACCGTATGCATCGCGCCGGATAACGAAAACAACAATATACTTATAAAAATCAGCGATACAGGAAAAGGCATACCCGAAGATGATATTAAAAATATCTTTGAACCTTTCTTTACAACAAAACTGCCCGGTGAAGGTACCGGCCTCGGACTAGCGGTTACTCATACTCTTGTGATGGAACATAAAGGCGAAATTCATGTAGACAGCAAAGTGGGTTCCGGCACGACATTTACGATAAAATTACCTCTTTCCTAATCTTCTTCCAGACCAAACTTTTTTAACTTCCTCCAGAGCGATACACGATCAATTCCGAGGATCTGGGCAGCTAACGTTTTATTACCTCCAACTTCTTTTAAAACCCATTTAATATATTCCAGTTCCTGTTCTTCTAAAGACGGTATTCTGCCTTCCTTTTTTCTGAACGTCCTGATACTCAGCTCTCTCAAGTCTTCAGGTAAATGAGCTACTTCAATAGTATTTCCATTCGCAAGTGCAACTCCTCTCTCAATTATGTTTTCCAATTCTCTTATATTTCCTGGAAAATCGTAATTTGTCAGTATTGACAATACATCGGAATTTATTTCAGTCACATCCTTATTCATCAAGGTTGAAAATTTCTTCAGGAAATAGTAGCTCATGAGAGATATATCATCTCTACGTTCAGAAAGCGGTGGAATAAAAAACGATACGACATTTAATCGAAAAAATAAATCCTCTCTGAATTTACCTTCATTAATCGATTCTTTAATGTTACGGTTTGTTGCAGCAATAAAACGTACATCAACTTTTACAGGGTCTGTATCGCCTAATCTTAAAACCTCCTTTTCCTGAATGACCCTGAGAAGCTTAACCTGCATCGATGTATCCATCTCTGTTATTTCATCGAGGAACAGCGTTCCCTGAGATGCCATTTCAATCAGACCCTTTTTCATTCCGGTTGCTCCGGTGAATGCCCCTTTCTCATGTCCAAAAAGTTCACTGGTTAAAATACTCTCTGTAAAGGCACCGCAGTTAATTGCAAAAAAAGGTCCGTTTGTCCTTTTACTGTGTTCATGGATGTAACGGGCAAATATTTCTTTCCCTGTTCCGCTTTCCCCGCTTATAATGACATTGCAGTCCGTTGGCCCTATCTGCCGCGCAGTCTCAAGGAGTTTCTGAATTTTTACATTCTGGCTTACGATTTTGACCTTACCCTTAAAACCTTCTATCTGCTCTCTCAATTGAACATTTTCCTTTTTTAACTTTACCTTTTCAATTGCTTCCGCAACTACTTTTCTGACTTCATCCAGCTTAAAAGGTTTTTCTAAATAGTAATAAGCACCCTTTTTCATTGTCTCAATAGCAGATGGTAGTGAGGCATAAGCTGTAATCATAATCACCTCTGATTCAGGATAAAGCTCACGACACTTTGAAAGCACCTTTATTCCATCGACTTTTTCCATGCGCAAATCAGTAAGTACTACATCAAACTCTTGTTTTTCTATTATTTTTAAAGCAATTACGCCGCTATTGGTAACCGTAACATCATATCCCTCTTTTTTCATCGCATGCTCTAAATTTTTCAGAGCAATTTTTTCATCATCTACAATCAGTAATTTAACTTTATGATTCAACTAAGAATCCCCCATTATTCGCATTGAAGATAAAAAATTCCTTTTCTAAGGATATCATCAATTATTGCAAAATGCAACTATTAATAATTTTCATGCAACAATCAATAAAATTCCTTATATTATCAAGTGTTTTGTTAATGTAAAATTATTTTAGTTGCAAATTGCAATATATTGAGCACAATGAAAAAAATACAAAGAGACTAAAAAAACATATATTTCAAGATGATATAGAATTTTTATATTACTGGCATAAATCTAGAAATACTAATTTATAAATAGACAAAAACTAAACCTAAAAGATATAACCTTAAAAAGGGAGGAAAAAATGAAAATTTACTTATTTATTAACCAAAACCTGATAGACAATCTCATCAATGTTTTCAACATGTATAATTTCCAATCCTTTTTTCACATCTTCATGAAGATTTTCTACATCCACTTTGTTCTTAAATGGCAATATGACGGCTTTTACCCCTGCCTGGCGTGCCGCAAGAAGCTTTTCTTTTACCCCCCCGATTGGAAGAATTCTGCCAGTTAAAGTTAATTCCCCTGATATAGCCATATCCCTTCTTGCAGGACGTCCGGTTAAAAGTGAAACGAGGGCAATTGCAATAGTTGCTCCAGCCGATGGTCCGTCTTTCGGAATAGCTCCGGCAGGTACATGTACGTGAATATCCTTTTGTTCAAAAAAATTTTCTTCTATATTATAGGACGCAGCATTACTCCGTATATAACTCAAGGCTGCCTGGGCAGACTCGCGCATCACATCACCAAGAGAACCAGTCAGGATGAGTTCTCCGCTTCCTCTCATTTTAGCTGCTTCGATAAAAATAATTGCTCCTCCAACTTCTGTCCATACGAGACCGGTCGTAACACCAACCCTGTTCTTTTCATCCGCAACCTCAAAATAATATTTTCTTGGTCCAAGATATTTTTCCACAAGCTCAGGTGTTACTATTATGTTTTGAAGTATATTTTTTTTGTGTACAAACTCGGTTACTATCTTTCGACATATTGTAGCAATCTGTCTTTCCAGGTTTCTTATACCTGCCTCACGCGTATGTTCATTAATAATTTTAATTACAGCCTCTTCAGTAAATTTAGGGGGATTATCTGATAGGCCTTTTGTATAAATTTGCTTGTGCACAAGATAGCGCAATGCAATTTCTTTTTTTTCATCCTCGGTATATCCTGAAAACTCTATAATTTCCGTGCGGTCTCTCAGAGGAACCTGTATATTATCGGCAATATTAGCAGTTACGATAAACATGATACCTGAAAGGTCAAAAGGCACATCAAGATAATGGTCAACAAATTCATGATTCTGTTCGTGATCAAGTACTTCCAGCAGGGCAGATGAAGGATCACCTTTGAAATCATTCCCTATTTTATCCATCTCATCCAACATAATCAGAGGATTTGAAACTCCTGTGCGATGTATTTGATCAATAATACGTCCCGGCATGGCACCGGCATATGTCCTCCTGTGCCCCATGATTTCAGCTTCATCCTTCATGCCACCCAATGAAATCCTTGCAAATTTCCTACCCAGCGCATCAGCAACTGCCCTGCCCAGAGATGTCTTTCCTGTTCCAGGTGGTCCTGCAAAACAAAGAACAGAGCCCTTTGTAGAAATAGTTGACAACTTCTTTTTAAGTGCCATTTGGACAGTTGACCTCACCTCATCAAATTTAAAAGGCTTTTTAAGATAATGAAATGCTCCCTTCTTTATAGCCTCTATCGCAGAATCCACTGATGCATAGCCCGTGATCATAATAGTCTGGATGTTAGCGTTTCTGTTTTTTGCCTTTTCAATAACATTCATTCCATCAATATTCTCCATCTTCAGGTCAGTCATGACGAGATCGAAATCAGAAGCATCCAGTTTATTGAGAGCCTCTGCGCCACTTAATGCTGTATCTACTGAATAGCCTTCCTTTTGCAGGAAATGATCTAAAGTTTTTACTACGATCTTTTCATCATCTACCACTAATATCCTTGATTTCTTGTTCTTTACCAATATATTTACAGACAAATGCTCAAGGATTCTTTGCTTAATCTCGCCAAGACCGTAATGTCTTTCATTCAGAATCCTTTCTGCTCTGTCAAGATCAAGATTATCTTCTGTCTTTTTATCCCATGGAAGGCCAATAATATAGTCAATATAGTTCAATCCTATAGTATATTCGGCTGTACTTGGACTTATCTTGGATAGCATCTCCAGCTCCTTGTTGATGATCTGCTGCACCTGGGAAGGCATATCAGTTGAAGCAATAGTTTGCCTCAACTCATTTATTGTCTCATCCTGGAGTTTTTCTTCTGATTTCTTAAAAAGACTCATATATTTAACGTTAAAAAGGATTAAAGAGCCCTAGGATGTAAAACCCTGAGGGACACCGTCCCTTTTCTGGATTCTTGGGTTCAAACGTTAAATTAATAATTATCAATGAATAATGAAGAATTGTATGAAATTTCTTAAAAAAATATTCATTAATTGATCACTTATAATTGATAATTCTCTTAAATCCTTTACTTTTCAGTATAACAATTTTTATTTATTAATCCAAACACCTTATATATATATACACATGTATATGATAAACTATTTAAAACATTTATATAAGGCATAAATGCCTGCCATTTGCATGGCTAACTGCGTCATGTAGTTTAAAAATTGTTGCAAACTGTAAACGTGCTTCAATTGATGCAGCAACATAGTAACAACTAAAAGTACCTTTTATATATTTTTCAACATGAACCTGTTTCAGGGTCTATTAACCCTTTGATTTTTTGAGATTCTGATACAGGTTATTCCAGAGGAGTCTGAAACATCTATAGAGATATTCTCAAGGGTCCTTAACCAATATCAAAAACCAAAAAACAAAATCGTTAACCTCGTTGATATGATCAGAGAAGTGGGTTACTGGGCTTTGAGACTGATGATAAAAGAAGATAGGATATAAGTTTATCTATCGGGTCATACAACGTATTTTACAGATTGTCCAGGAATTCTTTATATACTGGCGCCCGTTTTATAATTTCCATACCCATTCTGTATGTCAAACCATGGATTGGAGTTTTATTTATATGGACCCACCTGACTTCGCAATGCAGACTTGTTTCTTTGCCTGATGTAGTTTGAAATTTCAAGTTAAATATTTCTTCAGGAATAAAAGATGTTACATTTTTCTTGGAGGCAGTTATCATATATAAACCGCTTTCAGAAATATTCTCTATAACGCAAGGGAAATTTTTACTGCCAGTGACAAGTTCTGCTTCCAATAAATTAACAGGTTTTCTCTTGGAACGTCTTTTTTCCATATCACTCCTAAAAATGTGAAATGCCCGTTTATTTAAAGGGATATAATATTTTTTTACAAGAATATCATTTAAAAAACAATAGACTTATAATTGTTATAAATATTTCTTATAATTAAATTATCCCTTTCCCCTTCTAGGAGGGGTAAATTTTACAGATATACTTTAAAATATTACGGTAAGTGCAATTAAAAATCTGGCATAAAATGATTATAGGGATTTCTATCCCTGCCCTTATTGCCATAATTGGCGGGATTTTTACCTTCGGGTATATAAATGATGTAAAAAACAGACAAGGTTTCGTTCAAATTGCAGATGATCTGAAAGAACGTGTACTCGAAATAAGACGGAATGAAAAGAACTTTCTTCATTATAAAAACAAAGACTCTCTCGACAACCTCCATAAAGCAATTCTGGCTTTTATTTACTCAATGAACAGTATTTCCCGCAAAACTGTTGAAGAGATAGGCGAGGAAGATTTTTTCATGTTCCGCAAATTCATTAAAGAATATCCCCATCTTGTTGATAATCTATATGAAAACTATCAAAAGGAGATTAAGGTTATCGAGGAAGTGAGGGCAGAAGGCAGAAAATTAGAAAACTTTGCAGCAAAAGGCAAACATGCGAAAGAAATTTCAACAAGTTTTATTCTTCATCTCCGACTGCTGGAGAAAAACTATATGCTTTTTCGTGATAAAAAATCCTTTGCTGAATTAAACAGTGGACTTTTACAAATAAAAAATATAACCCCTTTTTGCTATGAATGTAAACCGTATATTGAAACAATTCATGACCTATTTGCAAAAAATGAGAAAACCGATTCACTCGTTTACGATATGCAAGTCAAGGGGAATAAAGTTGAAAAAATCACGGAAATTATATCGTTCCGTGAAAGGCAAAAGATCAGTTCCTTTATCACACAAACACAGCATCTCTTGCTCGCAGCACTTGCCCTGCTTATTATATCCGGGCCGTTCTTCGTATACAAGACCGCCAATTACATAGTTACCCCCATTAAAAGACTTGCTGAAATTACAAGGAAAATTTCTGAGGGAGATATTGCCCTGAGGGCACCACTGAAAGAACAGGATGAGACCTACTTACTGGCTTTTTCCTTCAATAAGATGCTCGATAATCTTCAGAAAACACAGGAATCATTGAAAAAGAGCCTGGAACTACTTAACAAAAAACAGGCTCAACTTTTAGAGGCGGAGAAACTGGCATCTATAGGAACCCTCGCCTCAGGAGTAGCACATGAATTAAATAACCCACTCAACAATATTTACCTTGCTGCCCAGATACTGGTTAGAGAAATAGATCCGGAAAGTTCTCCAAACATAATCAAACAAACGGTGAAGGATATTTTCTCTCAATCACTCAGGGTGAAAAGAATAGTCAGCGACCTCCTTGAATTTGCCAGAGAAAAAATGCCTGATCTGAAAACGATTAATATAGTCAATGTGATAAAAGATGTAATAAACCAGATATCGACTTCCGGTGTGACATCAGATATAAAATTCGATCTCCAGTACCCTGAAGAAATTGAACTGAAGGCAGACAGATACCTCATTGAACAGGTTTTTATCAATCTTTTCAGTAATGCTATAGATGCAATGGAAGGCAACGGTACGTTGAAAATAGTAATAGACGCCATAAAATCCTCTGTTCAGATTAAAGTATCTGACACGGGTAAAGGTATTTTACCAAGTGACATCCCAAGAGTTTTTGACCCGTTTTTTACAACCAAGGAAAAAGGCACCGGTTTGGGACTTGCGATCATATACGGTATAATAGGGAAACATAAGGGAACAATAGAAGTGGACAGTACCCCGGACAAGGGCACAATATTTACGATAACTTTACCCCGTTAGAAAAATCTTCTCGCTTTATAAATTTTTTCTAACGTAACTTATCGATGAGAGAATGAGTTTGAAAATATTAATCGCTGAAGATGAAGAAATAACATTGAGGCATCTCATGTATTCGCTTGATCAAGAGGGCCATGAAGTTACAGGGGTAAGCAACGGGCTCGATGCATTAAAAAAAATTGAAAAAGAAGATTTCAATATCCTTCTAGCTGATATAAAAATGCCTGGGTTAGACGGAATAACGTTACTTACAGAGGTTAAAACCAAATATCCAAATATCGAAGTAATAATAATTACAGGATTCGGAAGTATAGAATCCGCAGTAAATGCAATGAAAAAGGGTGCGATAGATTATGTAACAAAACCTTTTAACCTTGATGAATTGAATTTGAAAATAGCAAAGATTAAGGAAAATAAAAGATTAGAAAAAGAGAATATAGCATTGAAGGTTTCACTCGGCCTCGATAAAGAACATCCTTTTATAGCTAAAAGTAAAACCATGAAAAGGATAATTGATCTTGTCAATGGCATAGCCAGTTCAGATTGTAATGTATTAATTACCGGAGAGAGCGGGGTGGGCAAAGGTCTTGTGGCAAAACTTATTCATTATTCAGGGTCAAGAAAGAATAAATCTTATTTAGCAATAAACTGTGCTGTTTTTACAGAGGAACTTCTGGCAAGTGAACTATTCGGTCATGAAAAGGGTGCGTTTACCGGTGCTGTCATTGCAAAACAAGGACTTATCGAAATTGCCCATGATGGTACTTTATTCATGGATGAGATAGCAGAGATGTCTTCGACGTTACAGGCCAAGCTGTTAAAAGTAATAGAAGACAAAGAATTTTTAAAAGTTGGTGGCACAAGGCCCATTAAAGTTGATGTCAGATTCATAGCAGCTACGAATCAGAATATTAACAAGCTCGTGTCAGATGGCAAGTTCAGAGAGGATTTATTTTATAGATTAAATGTAATGGATATTTATATCCCGCCACTCAGGGCAAGAAAAGAAGATATTACGCCTCTCTGTAAATATTTCTTAGAGAAATTTTCAAGGAAGGCAAATAAGAAAATATATTCTATCGACAACGAAGCAATGGAAATACTTATGTCATACGGGTTCCCTGGCAATGTAAGAGAATTGGAAAATATTATTGAAAGGGCCGTCATTTTAGAAAAAACTTCACAGATCAGACCTGAGAGTCTACCGCAAACGATAAAACTATTTCACGTTGAAACGATAGACCCGAATAGGATTAAAAAGCTCGATGAGATTAATAAAGACTATGCCGAGAAAGTACTTGAATGCGTTGATGGTAATAAATCAAAGGCCGCAGAAATACTCGGAATTTCAAGAACCAGCCTCTGGAGAATACTAAAAAGTAAATAACAATTAGATTTCACATTACAGATTACAAATTACCTATCCGTTCATATCTGTTCATCACTGTTCAAATCTGAAACAGCATTTTCTTCATTCCTGTTTTAACTTTTCATTAATTTCAATAACTTACAATCTGGCATGCCTTTTGATTTAATACTTAATAAAGATCAAAAAGAAGGGCAGAAGAATGAAAGAGAGAATTTTATTTGTAACAAATGGAAGCGACAACTATCAGGAAGGATTTCCCTATGCCCTTTATCTGGCAAAGACTTTGAATTCAGGTATCGCAATATTAATGATTCATAACAAACAGATCATGGAGACCTGTGAAGACGTATTTACTTCAGTAGTGTTTGCAGAGGCAGGAGAGTTCGAAACAGCAAAAGAGATTTTACAAATGAAGGAAAAAGAGACAAAGGCAGCTGCAGAGAAAAGGTTTCAGGAATTATCTGAAAAGTATAGAGAAACATCAGTAGATCTTATTTGTCAGGCAGTCACAGGCGAAGTACTGCCGGCAATAAAAGATTTTCTCAAAAAAAATCCGAACATAGATATGGTTCTTTTAAGTCCCAGCATTTCAAATCCCGGAAAAGGGAGAGAGGTAAAGAAATTAATCAAGAACATATCAAAACCCATTATTACTATTACAAGTGCAAATCCTCTGCAGGCTAATGCCTGAGAGAGGTTAAAAAAGGAGGAAAACATGAGTATTTTAAAAAATGCAATGAGAAGCTTTGAGAACGCCATGGTTGCACTCACATTTGCAGAAGCAGGTGAGTTCGAAACAGCAAGAAGGATTATGCGTGAAGAAAAACGCCAGGAAAAAATACTCTTACAACAGAAAAGAGAGACCATGCGCCAAATATCACCGCAAATCCGTTAGCTTAGTGAAATACATGGAAATAAATTTTCAATTAATTTGGTTCTTTCGTATAAAAGTTGAAATGGATGTAAGGATTCAAGGGGTCGAGGAGTCAAGGACGTATAGTCCCGATGGGCGTAAAGCCTCGTCTGGGCAACGCCCCTATTCGGGGGCAACGTCCCTATTTGGGATTCAAGTGTTAAATTAATAATTATCAATGAGTAATGAAGAATTGTATAAAATTTCTTAAAAAGATATTCATTGTTAATTGATCATTTATAATTGATAATCCACTTGAACCCTCGAATCCTTGAATCCTTTCTATCAACTAAATGGGAGAAGAACCCAAAATAAAAATGAATATTCTCAGGTATTACGTCATGTTAACTTAAACAAAAGGAGGTTGAAGACTAAATAAATACACTCAATGACTGTTAGTGTATCTGCACAGGCAAATAAATCTGAAATGGGGAACGAAACTTTAGAAAAAAATTACAAGATATTACTGGCACTCACAGGCGTACAATTAAACAGGAATGCATTCAAGTACGCACTCAATATGTGTAAGCACACAGGAGCGGAGCTTGAAATACTCTATGTCTCAAAACATGCAGACGTTACATTAAAACAATTTCAGTCTGAACTGAAAAAACATGGAATAGGATACCGGTATATTAAACGATACGGGTGCCTGGTAAAAGAAATTCAGAATTATACAGATATGAAAGAAGATATACTTTATGTTGTGATGGAAATTCCGGAAGAACTGACTATCAATAACAAAAAGACAGTTCCGATTATTGCTAAGCCGCTGAAGAAGCTGAGATGTCCACTTGTAGTAGTTTCAAAAGACAAAATATCACCTATCGCATAATTTTTTAATTGTCATTTGTGCCTAAATAGACGCAGGCTGCTTTGACTGCTTCAATGGTAAATACAACAGGCAATTTCTGACCACGTTTTGCCCTCATCGCCTTATTCAAATCTCAAAGATCAATTTTCAGCACATTACGAAAAAGAAATAAAACGACTTTAAGGACATTGTTGATTCCTAGAACTAATTCACAATAAGGTGATGAATTTAAAAATGTCCCCACAGTTGCAAATTTATATGTAAGATCGTGAAAATTAATTTGACGAATTTGGTATAATTGTTCAATAATTTGATTCGGAAATAATGAATATTTTTGATGAACGAAGGAGGTAAATATGCCGGATAAACCTAGTGAAAGAGAAGACGAATACATAGCAAGAAAGGAATATGAGAAGCTGAAAAAACTTGAGGAAGAAAAGCATATTAGCCTTGCTGCCGAAGAGAAAAAAAGGCTTAAAGAATTACATCACATGAGGTGTCCTAAGTGCGGCATGGAACTTATTGCAATTAACTATAAAGGCATTGAGGTTGATAAATGCTCAGAATGTGAGGGTGTTTGGCTTGATGCCGGGGAACTTGAAGCCGTGTCAAAACTTGAAACATCCTCGATCGACAAACTTTTCAGCGTATTCAAAAAATAGTTTGATGTAAAAAAGCTTAGTTAATTTCAAATACTGCGAAGACATGGGGTCAGGCACCCAATTTAACTTATGATTGCCTAATAATTGACTTTTGTCAGTGCCTGACCTCTTGTTTGTCATTCCAACCAGTCTAAGGTAAATATTTTTGTTCCAAGCTATACGCATAATTTAATAATAATTTTATCGAGTTAAATAATTTATTGAGCAATGTCTGCATTATTTGTATTAATGAATTTAAGAACGTCCCCAAGGTTGCGTTGAACTAAGAGATTGTTTTTTTTGATGGACTAAGTTATTCAATTGTTGCTAAGATATGCGGTGTGATATTTTATGACGCTTTGGCTCAGGAAAATGAAAGGTCTCATCTTTCAGGTGACATTCCTGTTCTCTTTATACTGGCCATATTATTAATTATCTTGCATCTCGAGCGTTTACTGGGAGAAGGTAAAGTTTCTCAGAATTAGATTTACAGGAATAAGCGGTCAGGCCCCTGCAGGCTGTTGACAAACCCATATCAGTTCCAAAACCAAATTTCATTAGTTAAAGAAGCACTCAGAATTTAGATAATAAAAAAGGAGATGAGAAAATGGCAAAAACAGATAAGAAAGCAGATCTGGCAGGCCCGGGGGTGAGTACGTACAAAGAAGTAGCGAAGATTTTGCCCAACGACTACAAACCGCTCCAGCATCCAATGGAGAGAATGAAAGCCCTATTTGTAATAAAGGAGTATATCGAGAAGAACCTGTGCAAGGAGCTAAACCTCCAGATGGTTCAGGTACCGCTGATTGTCGATCGGGATAGCGGTGTCAACGACTACCTCGACCGTGACGGCTCACGAACGCCCATTGAGTTCCCCTGCGGATTGGGTCTGGAAAAACCCATTTCAGTCCAAGTGGTCCAGGCAGCAACCAAATGGAAACGGATGGCACTTAAGCAGTTTGACTGCAATATCGGTGAGGGCATCTGTACCGACATGCGGGCCGTACGCAAGGACTACTTCCTCGACCACGACCATTCTTGCTATGTAGATCAGTGGGATTGGGAGAGGGTTATTACGGAGAAAGACCGCAACCTAGACTTCTTGAAAGACATCGTCAAAAAAATATGGAAGGTCATCTACGGAGCCGGTGAGCACGTCCGGGAGCAGTTCCCGTCCCTGCATACAGACAAATATCCTGACTTCCCCAAGGAACTACAGTTCTTTCATGCTGAGGAAATTCTTGACCTGTATCCAGACATGCCGAGACAGCAGCGAGAGACAAAGATGCTCCAGGATGTAGCCCCGGGAATCTTCATCATTGGTATCGGCTGGGTTCTCAAGGATGGATACCCTCACGAGATGCGGGCTGCGGACTACGACGACTGGATAACCAAGACCATTATGAAGAATGGGGAGCAGATGCACGGACTAAACGGAGATATCCTGGTATGGAACCCAGTGACCTGTCGCCGCCACGAGCTCACCTCCATGGGGATCCGCGTGACCAAGGATACGATGAAGATGCAGTTAAAAATATCCGGCCAGGAGGACTTCCTAAACCTCCCGTACCACCAGGCTATCCTCAATGATGAAATCCCTCTATCCATCGGCGGTGGCATCGGGCAATCACGGACATTTATGTACCTGCTCCGTACAGCACACATAGGCGAGGTGAGTGTTTCGGTATGGCCTAAAGAGCTCAAAGAAATCTGCGCGCCTAAAAATATACATGTGATAGAATAAGGACGTTCACGTACCCGCTATAAACAGGCCTATTCCAATCCATATCTTTTCAGCTTTCTCCAGAGTGACACCCTATCAATTCCAAGTATGTGTGCGGCAACTGTTTTATTACTACCAACCTCTTTTAACACCCATTGGATATAAGACGTTTCCTGCTCCTCAAGTGTTGGTATCTTACCTTCTTTTTTCCTGAATATCCTAATACTCAATTCCTTGAGATCTTCAGGTAAATGAGCAACTTCAATTGTGTTTCCATTAGCAAGTGCAACTCCTCTTTCAATGATGTTTTCTAATTCCCTTACATTCCCCAGAAAATCATAGTTCATTAGTATTGCCATTACATCAGGATTAATCTCTGTGACTTTCTTCTTCATTATGGTTGAATACTTATTAAGTGCATAATAACACAACAGTGGTATGTCATCTCTTCTTTCTGAAAGAGGTGGGATATGAAATGAAACAACATTTAATCTAAAAAATAAATCTTCTCTGAATTGACCGGTCTTAATTGCATCCTTAATATCCATATTTGTCGCAGCTATAAAACGAACATCAACTTTGACTGGCTTTGTAGCGCCTAACCTTAAAACCTCCTTTTCCTGAATAACCCTGAGGAGCTTCACCTGCATTGACGGTGTCATTTCTGTTATTTCATCAAGAAAAAGAGTTCCCTTCGAAGCCATCTCTATCAGGCCCCTCTTCATTACTGTGGCTCCGGTGAACGCGCCTTTCTCATGTCCAAAAAGTTCATTAGACAGGAGTTCTTCGGTGAATGCCCCGCAATTAATGGCAAAAAATAGGCCGCCTGCTCTCTTACTATGAGTGTGAACATATCTGGCGAAGAGTTCCTTACCTGTGCCGCTTTCACCAGTAATAACGATATTGCAATCAGTCGGCGCAACCTGTTTTGCAATATCTAACAGCTTGCTCATCTTAAAATCCTGAGTAATTATAATGACCTTTTCCACAAATCCTTTAAGATATTCCCTTAAATATTTGTTTTCCTTTTTTAAATTTACTTTATCCATTGCCTCTCTAATAATCTTTCTTATCTCGTCCAATTTAAGCGGTTTTGCAATATAGTAAAATGCCCCCTCCCGCATGGCCTGGACACTCGAATCAACAGATGCATAACCAGTAATGACGATAACCTCTGTGTCAGGATAAAGCTCCCGGCATCGCCTGAGTATATGCATACCATCTACTTTTTCCATGCGTAAATCTGTGAGCACAATATCGAACTCCTGTTTCTCTAAAAGTTTCAAAGCCTTAGGACCGCTATTTGTACCAGTAACCTCATATCCTTCCCTTTTCATTGCATGTTCTAAATTTTTAAGAGCCATCTTTTCATCATCTACAATCAACAATTTACCTTTATGATCCACTTATTAAAAACCTCAAATCACTATCTAAGAGTCCATCAGCCACATTTATTAATTGTATTCAAATCGGAAATTTGAATATCGAAATTCTAAATAATATAAAAATTCAAATTCTTAACATTCCCCGCTTCACAACATAAAGCTTATGATTATTTAGAGCATTTGTTTTTTTGGTTATTTGAACTTTTTAGAATTTCATGCTTCGTATTCCAAATTTGAGTCAGTTTAAGGCATTAATATTCAGTATTTGTTTATTAATGGCTGTATAGTTATTCATTCGGCACCTCAGTTTATCACTAATTATTGCAAAATGCAACTTTAATACATTTCATGCAACAATTCTTAATATTCTTTTTTTTCATGGAGTTCTTTCAGAAATAATAAATTCTGTTGTATTCTGCAATATATTGTATTTTTCTTTAACAAAATAAAAATTTCAAAAAATATATGCAATTTTAGGATGTTACAGGATTTTTTTATATCTGGCATGAAAATTGTATAAATTTAAAATAGAATGATAATTTATATCAAATTAGAATAGTTGAAAGGGGGTGTAATGAATGAAAAAATTTATTAAGAAATTAGAAGACATTTATGCAGCTGTTGCCTTTGCAGAGGCTGGAGAGTTTGATACCGCAAGGGACATCATGCGGGAAGAAAAGAGGCCTCAAAAGAGAGAGGATATTACACCAAGACCCCGCAAGGAATTAAGGGCACCTGGGATTAAAAGGTAATGTTGAACCCTATGTCTCGGGATTAAAAAATCATAATCCGTAACGTATTATGGATTATGATTTTTTTTGCTCATTACACAAAGTGAAAACTTGATACATATATATCATAAACTGACCTTCTCTTTTACTCCTCCGATTGGAAGAATTCTGCCAGTTAAAGTTAACTCCCCTGATATAGCTACATCTCTTCTGGCAGGTCAATCATTTAAAAATGTAATTATCTTATCTAAATCCAAAGCAATCCTTTAATCTGTTGCATATAGAAACATAAATTCTTTTAAGTGTAACAATTCTAATGGCTTGTTTTTACATTATATTTTATACTTGAAACTTTTTTTGTTGTATAATGCAACATATATCACATTTTAATACGTTTACACAATGTTTAAAATTTTATCTTAAATTCAATAGGTTACAACAAAAAATTCTATGTGGCATGAAAATTGTAGAAAAATAGTTAACTAATAAAATTATTTATAAAAAAGATACGTTATGAAAAAGCTGATGAAAAAAATAGAGAATATTTATGCGGCAGTAGCCTTCGCAGAAGCTGGAGAATTTGAAACGGCTCGAGAAACCTTAAAAGAGCAACGCAAGATATTACTCGCTCTCACAGGAGAAAAATCAGATATAAATGCATTCACGCATGCACTCAATATTTGCAAACGTATTGGTGCAAAAGTTGAGATCCTATATGTATCAGATTATAAAGAGGATTTACTAATTAAATTTCAGTCTGACCTCAGGAAGGAAGAAATAGAATACAAATTAATTCAGAAGAGCGGTTGTATAAAAGAAGAGATCCTTAATTATACAAACACAAACAGAGAAATTCTTTTTGTTATTGTAGAATCCTCAGATGAACTCGATATCAGTTGTAAAAAGGCAAAGAATGAACTTAAAGACTCATGGGAAAATCTGAAATGTCCGTTAGTGGTTGTTTCTGATTTGGTAACGGTGTAATAACAAAAGATTTCAAAGATATCATGCTTTTAAATGGTGCCTTATTATGCTTAAGTGAGACATTAATTAACAACATATTTTGCATTTAACAAAAAGATAACGTATTATTAGGCTTTATTATAACTTCCTTAAATTTTTTAAGTAGACAGAGTGTTAATTATGATGTTAAAAAGAAGTGTGGAGATTATATTTTATAGTATTACAAGGGCATGTTAACTGGCTTCGCTGGTCTTATTGTTATATTTATAATCTACTTATTTTTAATTTTAACTCAAATTAAGCCCTTATACGCTAAACAACTGCTGTTTATTATTCGAGAGATAGCTGTTTTACTCTACCACCGAAGTATTGTTGATACAGGAGGATAATTAATATGGATAAAAAGTTATTGGTTTTAACAGATGGATCTGAAGACAGTGAGGCTGCTGTAAGAGAAGCAATTAAGATGGCAAAGTCATACAGAAGTCAGCTTTATGCCATGTCAGTAATAGAGATTAATCCACAATTCATAAAGTCAGCGCCTATTCTACTGCAGAAAATAGAAAGAGATACACGAGAGATTCTTGAAGGAATAAAAGACAGGACATCTAAAGAAAATGTAGAATGCGAAACCATAATAAGAGAAGGCGAAGAGCCTTATAAGTTAATTATTGAAGAAGCAAATAATAAACAAGTTGGGCTAATCATTATGGGAAGACATGGTAAGACACGGCTTAAAAGGGCTCTTATGGGACGTGTAACAGCACGGGTCATCGGTCGCAGCAATATAAATGTCTTAGTTATCCCTATAAATACTAAGATCGGATGGAAAAATATCCTTGTGGCTACAGATGGCTCAAAATATAGCAATAATGCAATTGAAGAGTCAATAAAATATGCAAAATCATACAAAAGCTTATTAAAAGCACTGTCTGTAGTAAATGTGACAGATGAGTTTCAGGCATTGGCACCAGACACGGCCGAAAAGTTAATTAATAAGGCAAAGAAAATACTTGATGGGGTCAAAAATAAGGCACTACAAAAAGGCATCACGATTGAGACATTTGTTCGGGAAGGCGAACCTTACACTGAAATCCTCAACATTGCCAAGCAACAAAATATAGATACAATTATAATGGGCAGTTATGGTCGCACAGGGCTGAAGAGGCTTCTTATGGGAAGTGTTACTGAACGAGTCATCGGCTATTCACATTGTCCGGTATTGGTAGTGCCTGTCAATTAAAACACGGGAAATACAAAATGAAATATTGAGGCATTAATTTTTTGAATTTCGAATTTGTTTCGGATTTTGTCTTATAAATTTCGAATTTACTATTTATTAATCCATAAAATAGTAAGCAGTGACGATTTTTGGTTGACATAATTTGCTTTTGGAATTCTAACAGCAGGAGGATACTGATATGGAAAAAAGAATACTGGTTACAACAGATTGCTCTGAATTCAGCGAAGGTGCTGTAAGAGAAGCAATTAACTTTGCAAAGACCTGTGGAATTCAGCTTCATGCCATGTCAGTAATAGAGATTAATCCGCAATTTATTGCTGCAGCACCCATGCTCCTGGAGGAAGAAGAAAAAGAAACAAGAGAGCATCTTGAAGGAATAAGGGAAAGGGCAGCAAAAGATAATATAGAATGTGAAATCGTAATAAGAGAAGGCGAAGAGCCTTATAAGTTGATTGTTGAAGAAGCAGACAAAGAACATGCCGATCTAATTGTTATGGGAAGACGCGGAAGAACAGGGCTCATGAGGCTACTTATGGGTAGTGTTACAGCGCGGGTTATCGGTCATACTCACCGCAAAGTACTTGTTGTTCCCAGAGCTGCATTTATTAAGTGGAAAAATATCGTAATAGCTACAGATGGGTCAAAATACAGCGATGCTGCAGCAGAAGAGGGAATAAATTTAATAAAGAATTGTTGCAGAACCTGTACTCTCAATGTGATAGCAGTACTTCGAAAAGACGCAACAAAAGAGAGAATTCAAGTATCTGAAAATGCTATCAAAAAGATTGAATTAAGTGCTAAAAAAGAAAACATTAAAGTATATACCTTACTTGTTAAAGGTAAGGCTCATGAATCCATCCATGAAAACATAATAGAGTTCGCAAAAAAGAAGGATACAGATATTATTGTTATGGGCAGTCACGGTAGAACAGGAATACAAAAATTGCTTATGGGTAGTGTAGCAGAAAGGGTCATAGGTCACACAGATAGAGCGGTATTGGTAGTACATGCGGATTGAAACATACACATTTAATTGTTTTACATTCTACCCCATCACCACTCCACTCTCCGAGAACCATCGTGACAGAGGGACGTGACGAGGAAGAAATGTATTTTTGTATTGATATGATCTGTTTTTCAGGTTCAAATTTGGAAAAATGCAGTAATAAGCGGAGGTAAAAATGCGTACGAGGTCATTAATAACTGCAATACCAGAACTAAGCTTATTGATAGTTCTGATTATTATCTCGTATATATGTATGGGGATATTTTCGAAGATTCCGTCAACACCGGTTTTGAGTTCATCGTTTATATTAGGAATAATTATTGTTTCCTTCTTGCTTAGCACCGCCATCGCCATAGTTGCGGTTATCGCAGGGGTTGGAGGCGGTGTTATATTCACTCCCATTATGTTGGGTTTTACCTCGATTGATACCCTGATAATCAGGGCTACTGGCTTGGTTGTGGCAATGTTCAGTGGTTTGATATCTACAGGGCCACTTATGAGAACGGGGCTTGCCGATATCAAGATTGTATTATACTGTTCGATTCCTATTGTAGTTGGAGCCATGGTAGGTGCCATCAGTGCAGTATATCTTGCGGATATTATGGGTGCAACAGGGGATTCATTGGTAAGACTTTTGTTAGGTCTTGTTCTTGTTTTTATTGCTCTCATGTTCATTGTGGGAGGCGCAAAGACAGAGTATCCCGAAGTAAAGCGTGTAGACCGTTTTACTCAAAAAATAGGACTCATGGGAACTTATTGGGAAGAGACATTAAAAAAGGCTGTAGATTATCGCGCAACAAGAGGTCTGTTAGGGTTTATACTTTTTGCCCTGGTTGGTTTTACAGGCGGTTTTTTTGGGCTCGGTGGAGGATGGGCAGTGGTTCCGGTTCTCAATATGGTCATGATGGTTCCGCTTAAGGTGTCGGCTGCTTGCAGCGGGGTGTTGCTTGCTATAGGCAATGCTGCTGCCATATGGCCATATATATTATATGGTTCCCTGATTGCATTATTTGTCACTCCCTGGATGCTTGGACAGGTTGTGGGAGGAATAATAGGGGCATATATACTGGTTAGAATTAAAGCCGCTTTTGTAAGGAACATACTCATCGTACTTATAATTTTAACAAGTATCAAGCTTATAACTCGAGGAATAGAAGGTTTATTCGGAATAGACATACCTGTATTTTAGGAGGTGAAACGTATGGCTGAAGAAACTAAACCTAAACCCGCATTTGCCGGTCTTATTTATGGAGAAATTGTATACTGGGCAACTATCATGGGTTCGGTAGTCGCAATAATAGCGTCGACAGTGGCTGTCATGATTGAAAGTAATGTTATAGAGCCATCATATGTTTTTTCTGCCATCTGGGAGGGTAAGGATACTGCCACCATCTGGAAGGGTGGAGTAGGTGCATTGCCACAAGGACACTGGTATCTGTCTAACTTACTTACCGGTGATGGACTGACCATGCTTGGAGTAGGTTTAGGCGTCTTTGCTGTTATACCAGGATTATTTATCTCTTCTATAACACTGCTGAAAAAGAAAGCCTATTTTTTTGCAACGCTGGGGATCATTGCCGGGGTGATAAGTTTTGTGGCTTTTCTTGGGTTAATTACTCTTCCAGAGTAAATATTTCATGTAATGGTTCATAGCCTTTTTCACGGCTGTTCCATAACTTACTGTGTTAATCCTTAACCTTGACAAATCTTCGACTTCTATATAGTATGAGTTATTTTGTAAACCGTCATGAAATGAAGCAGGGAGGTTTATGAGATATATTATTACTTTTCTCATACTTTTCTTAAACTGGATATTATGGTCTGGCAAATTCGATGCCTTTCACCTCTCATTGGGAATTATCTCCTGTATCCTCGTATCTTATATGTCCCACGATTTCCTGTTCAAGCGTGAAAAGTTCTCCATTAAGTGCATAATAGAGGTTATTCGCTTCATTGAATATATACCATGGCTTTTATATCAAATCTTGCTGGCCAATATCCATGTGGCCTATTTGGCATTAAGTCCCAGGATGCCCATAAACCCTGGAATAATAAGATTCAAGACAAAACTAAAAAAGGATGTTTCCCTGGCCACTTTTGCCAATTCCATCACGCTAACGCCCGGTACCATTACTGCAGATATCAGAGAAGGGGAATATTATGTCCACGCCCTGAGTCAGAAGGTTGCAGAGGATCTGCTGACAGGAGAAATGGAAGATAAAGTAGCCCATGTATTTATGGAGGATTAGATGGAGGACTTCTTTCTGGTCATCGGTCTGATGTTGGGTTTTCTGGTTATACTCTGTCTCTATCGCGGCATATTCGGACCCACTGTTTTAGACAGAATAATAAGTATCAGTGTCATTGGCACCAAGACCACGATTATCCTGGCCCTTATGGGACTTATCTACAAAAGAATAGATATGTTTTTGGATATTTGCCTTGCGTATGCCTTACTGAATTTCATTACCACCATGGCTGCTGCAAAATTCTTTCGTAGAAGGAAAAGTATAATCCCGGGCGCAAAATACTACAAAGAAAAGGGGGTTAAATAAGTGTCAATTTTAGCCATATTTTTTATCATGGTAGGGGTTTTTTTCTTTACTACAGCAACTATCGGTCTTCTTCGTTTTCCTGATTTTTATACAAGGATGCATGCCACCGGAAAAGGCGATACCATGGGAGCGCTTCTCACACTCACGGGCATGGCTATATACAACCTTCATCATGGATTTTCAGTGGAGACTATACTGGTAAGCGTAAAGATAATGTTTATTGCCGTTTTTATCTCCGTAGCCAATCCTACCGCAACCCATGCAATTACAAAGGGAGGGCTGGATTGCGGTGTTAAGCCGTGGACAAACAAGGAGGTATCTAAATGATCTGGCAATTAGATCTTGTACTACTCAGCATTGTAGTTATATGTGCTATAGCTGCAATTACTGTGAAGGACCTGTTAAGTTCAGCCATCCTCCTTGGTGCATATAGTTTCCTTATGTGCCTTCTCTGGACAGAAATGGGTGCAGTGGATGTTGCCTTTACCGAGGCTGCTGTAGGCGCAGGTATTAGTTCTGCTTTCTTTATTGGCACAGTATATCGTACTACCAGGAGGACAAAGGATTGAGGTCTTTTGCCCTTATTGCCGTACTCATAACCATGGCGATGCTGATATATGCCACAGTGGATATGCCCGATTGGGGTGACCCCTCTTCCCCTGCCAGTACTCACGTCTCACCAAGATATATTCAAGAGGCGTTTGAAGAAACAGCAACACCAAACATCGTTACCTCGGTACTGGCAGATTACAGGGGCTATGATACACTGGGTGAGACCACAGTGATCTTTACTGCAGGAATTGTATGCATAATGCTTTTAAGGAGGCAAAAGTGATTAGAGAATTTGAAGATGTGATTATACAAACCATCTGCCGGTTCCTTACGCCACCCATCCAGCTTTATGCCCTGTATGTAATTGCACATGGACATCACAGCCCCGGTGGAGGTTTCCAGGGGGGATGCATCCTTGGGGCAAGTTTCATACTGATAGTCATCGCCTATGATATAAAAAAGGCAAAAAGGCTGATGGCTGAAAAAATAAACACTATATTTTGCAGTCTCGGAGTGATTATATACTCGGGGATAGGTGTAATATGTCTGATACTCGGCGCAAATTACCTGGATTATGGCATACTCCACAAAATTCTGCCTGTAGATCATGCATATGCCAGATCACTGGGTATCCTGGGTATTGAGATTGGTGTAGGGATTGCGGTAATGGCCGTTATGGTTTCTGTCTTCCTCAATATCGCCTCAGGAGGCGAACACGAAGAAGAAGCATGGGAATAATGGAGATTATACAATTCATTATCAGTAAATATAATTACTGGATTTATATAACTCTAATGATGGTAGGATTCTATGCCATGATAGCCAAGAGAAATCTGGTAAAGAAACTTGTGGGGATGAACATATTTCAGACAGCTATAATACTCTTTTTCATCTCTACTGCTGCAAAAAAGGGTGGTGCCACTATCCCAATTATTTATCACGGTCATGGAGAAGCTGCACACGCTATTCATGCTGCCCAATATGTGAATCCCCTGCCCCACGTACTCATGCTTACTGCCATAGTGGTCATGGTGAGCACCTTTGGTGTTGCCCTGGCACTGATAATAATGATTTATAAAAAATATAAGACCTTAGAAGAGGATGAAATTCTGGAAATCATGAAGCTTGAAAAGGGAAAATGACACAGCATGCTCCAATTCTCATTATAGTAATCCCCTTGATATCCTCCTTTTTTAACATTATCATCGGGTTGTGGAGGAAAGGGCTTTGCTATCCTCTGGTGGTTGCATCCCTCGGTGCATGCATGCTTTCATCCATTTCTATCCTGGATACGGTAATAACCCATGGTACTATTCACTACAAGCTCGGTGGTTGGGCCCCTCCCTGGGGTATAGAATATGTGATAGACCACCTCAATGCCTTTATGCTAGTTATCGTATCATTTATCAGCCTAGTTGTGGCCATCTATTCAAAAAGGAGCATTGAACAGGAATTGCCTGAGAAGATTGTTTATTTTTATACTTCGTTCCTCTTGCTTGTAACCGGGCTCTTGGGGATAGTAGTAACGGGTGATGTATTTAATCTTTACGTATTCTTGGAGATTACATCTCTTGCAGGTTATGCACTTATAGCTATAGGAGAGGATAGAGCACTAATTGCAAGTTTTAATTACGTCATTATGGGGACAATTGGCGCCTGCTTTTATTTACTGGGCGTTGGCTACCTCTATATAGTTACCGGCTCACTTAATATGTCTGACCTATCCCGGCTATTGCCCGAGTTATATCATTCCAAGGTGGTGCTTGTTGCCTTTGCCTTTTTTATGGTGGGAGTTGCTATAAAGATAGCATTTTTCCCGCTGCATGTATGGCTTCCGGATGCTTATACCTACGCCCCCTCAACTGTAAGTGCACTTGTTTCATCCACAATGACCAAGGTGGGGGCTTACGTAATGATAAGGATTATGTTCACTATATTTAAGCCTTATTTTTCCATAGAGCTGCTCCCGGTAACGACCATACTTGGCTGGGTAGCCGCAGCTGCTATGATTTTCGGCTGCATACTTGCTATTGCCCAAACTGATCTTAAAAGGATGCTTTCTTATATTATCATTGCCGAGGTAGGCTATATAGTGATGGGTGTCAGTGTAGCCAATCGAATGGGTCTTACAGGTGCTATCCTCCATATCCTTAACGACGCCTTTATGATGGCATGTCTGTTTCTAGTGGCAGGAGCCATTGTGTATAAGATAGGCACAAGAAATATCTACCATTTCAGACATCTACACAAAAAAATGCCCTTCACCATGGCCACCTTTACAATAGCCGGCCTTTCCGTAATAGGGATTCCACCCACCTGCGGTTTTTTTAGTAAATGGTATCTGGTCTTGGGAGCAATTAATGCTCAAAAATGGATATTTGCAGGAGCTCTTCTGGTCAGCAGCTTATTAAACGCTGTGATATTTTTTAGGATCATAGAGAATATATATCTCAGTCCCCATGCACCTGTCTACCCCGTTGGAAAGCCCGGTTCGAGCTTTCTTTCAAACGGGGATTATGCTCATCACGGCGGAAGCCATGAGGGGGTTGTTAGGGATGAGGCTCCCTTGAGTATGCTTGTTCCCATATTTATCATGGCTGCAGGGATACTGGTGTTAGGCATTTACAGTGGCAAGATTATCTCTCATATAATTCAGTTTACTATTCCGGAGGGCTTTTAGGAAAAGATGGAGGTTATAAGTTCTATAAGGCCGGTATTAGCTATCATGGTCTCCCTGATTGCGGCCTGTCTCATCCTTCTTACCGGAGAGAGGTCAAGAAATCTCAGGGAATTATGGACAATACTGGCTTCAGTGTCTAAATTTATAATTGTCGCCTCTATGATTCCATCCGTGCTTGAGGGCAAGGTCCTGGAGTATACTGTTATCTCCATTGCCCCTGGGCTTTTATTGCAATTCAGGGTAGATTCATTAGGAATCTTCTTTGCCATTACAGCATCATTTCTCTGGATTATCACATCCTTTTATTCAATAGGATATATGAGAGCATTGAATGAGCATGCACAGACAAGGTATTTCATGTGTTTTGCTGTTGCGCTTTCTGCGACAATGGGTGTGGCTTTTTCTGCAAACATGTTCACAACATTCCTCTTTTATGAAATGATCACCCTCTGCACATTCCCTCTTGTCGGTCATAAAGAAACGACAGAGGCCATTAAAGGTGCGAGGAGATACCTCACATATCTTTTAGGAACCTCAATAGGGTTTCAGTTGTTTGCCATATTTCTGACTTACAATGCAGCAGGGACACTTGATTTTTCCAATCAGGGGATATTAGCCGGGGTCAGGGGGCCTGGAGTAAGTGATGCATTTTTAATTGTTATTTTCATACTCTTTATGGCTGGTATTACAAAGGCGGCAATGATGCCCTTACACTCCTGGCTTCCTGCTGCAATGGTCGCGCCGACACCTGTAAGTGCCCTTTTGCACGCTGTCGCAGTCGTAAAGACGGGCGTCTTTGTTGTTGTGAAGGTTGTCCTCAATATATTTGGAGTTGAGTTACTCTCTCAACTCGGTCTCGGCACAGCCCTTGCCTATTTTGCCTCTTTCACCATAATAGTTGCGTCAATCATTGCCCTGAGGCAGGATAATTTAAAAGCACGGCTTGCATATTCAACAGTAAGCCAGCTTTCTTATGTCATACTTGGTGTTGCACTCCTTTCGCCATCAGGCATTACTGGCAGCATAATGCACATAGTGCTTCATGCATTTGGCAAAATAACCCTCTTTTTTACAGCAGGGGCAATTTATGTAGCTTCCCATAAGACAAATATAAGCGAGCTTGATGGAATAGGGAAACAGATGCCTTTCACAATGGGAGCATTTACATTGGCCGTACTTTCCATGATAGGCATCCCTCCCCTCGGGGGTTTCATAAGCAAATGGTATCTCGTCATGGGCTCTTTAGAGGCAGAACTGATACCAATAATTATTGTCTTGGCTGCAAGCACAATTCTTAATGCATGTTACTTTTTGCCTATAGTATATGCTGCCTTTTTTAAAGAAGCTAAATCCGAAATCCGAAATCCGAAATCCGAATTTAAAATACACGAGGCCCCTGCCTTTATGGTAGTGTCGTTGGTGCTTACAGCCATAGGGGCATTGGTATTGTTCTTTTCACCTTCGGTCTTTCTTGACCTTGCAAGGATGGCTGTTACGGGTGTAATAGGAGCAAATTGAGATGAAAAAAGAAAAAGAAGAATTAAAAGAACTTGCTCATGAGCCTGTACCTGGATATAGGACAGTTTTTTACATAGTCATGGCGATAGCTGTTTTATATTTGGCTATAATTCTTTTAAAAACTCTTTGATGGGAAAAGTAATCACTCAAATATGTGGTCATTCCTGCGGAACAGGCTGTTGCAGTTTCTGTACTAACAAATGAATAAATAATCTTAACATAAGCAGCTCA
>CAYFXR010000176.1:0-4112 GCA_964347155.1 uncultured Nitrospiraceae bacterium
GGCTTTGCACATAAAGTAAGGATTTTGACTGACTTTTTGTGCAGACGGTGTTTTTGCACAAAAACTCCTAAAGATGATTCTAATAAAATCAGCAAAAATTTTGAGTAATAAATACTTCATCATCAGAAGAAATTGCTACACCAATTCCTTCTTTGTCATAACTATTATCAAGAATATTTTCCCTATGTCCTGAACTGCTCATCCAACCATCAACTACACATTTAGCGATTTGATCAACTGTGTATACACTTCCGCAACTCTCGACATCTCCAATTGGAACTTGGTTTATATTTTCCGCTAATCCTTTCGTGTAGTAAGTTCCATAATCCTTATAACACGTATAACCAACTTGATTACCTCTTTCAGTAGGATCTTCTCCGTCTGGATTATCGTGACTGAAAAAATCTCTATCTACCATATCACGGCTATGACCTCTAGCGATTTTAGCTAATTTATCATCCCAAACCAAAGGTGATAATCTTTGTTTTTTCCTTTCTTCATTTATCAAATTGTGAATTTTACTCTCGATTTCATACGGATCTAATGGTTCAAAATAATCAGCGTAATAGTCGCCAATACCCTCAAAAGCGTTACTTGTGTTTTCAATAAATGATTCAATTATTCCGGAGTGATATAAAAAGTAACCTAATATCCCCAGTATGATTAAAGCTATAATGGCTTTTTTTATCCTTTCTCTTCTTCTACTCCATCGAAAAGGTTTTACATGGGTTTTTGTTGGTTTTCGAGTTACTGGATGCCATATTGGTTTCTTTTTAGGAGGTGATAATATCGCTTTTTCGAGTGCATCTGAATATTTTCTTCTTTCCAATTCTTCTTTCCATTCCCATTGTTCAAGATAATCTGGACAGGGGTGACCTTCTGCTTTTCTCCATTCTTCTATTTTCATTTCATCTTCCCTTTTTCCAGCTTTAAAATGAGCAGGTCCAGGAGGTTTAGCTCTCAGATGTTCCTTACAGAAATATTTACCACAATATTTACATCTAAAAAGTTTTGTTCTCTTTCCACGTAAATGTAAATGATAATCGCAATTTCCTATCTTGGGGTGTTTTTTTCTAGGCCTTTTTCTTTTGGCCATATTTGGAAATTCGGGATTTGATTTAAAAGGGTGTGTTTAAACCTAAAAACCAATAATTTTAACGATTCCCGAGTGAAGATGTTTAAACGTCGGTTTTTTAAAGCTTTTTAACAATTTTCAAAATGCATGAAAATACAAAAAATTGGATTTTGTTTATTATTTTTTTCAATAGTTTTAATTCTGTTAAATAGTGTTTCTGTAAGTGCTGATTTAATTACAGAAGAAAATATAGAAAGGGTATTTTCTTTTAAGAAGCCAGTAGTAGAAAAAGGCTTTGAAAGTTATGACATAGTAAGAGTTCCTGAACTTGAAATTTATGGTAGTCCAGGAATACCGGTATTACCCTTTAAAACTATAAAAATTCTATTACCTCCAGATGGGGATGTAACCTATCTAAATGCCGAAGCAAGTCAGAAAATAAAGTTGAAGGGCTCTTATTTAATTGAACCAGGCCAAGTTCCGGTGCCAATAGATCAGAAAGAAAAGATGGAATTTACCTCCCCAAACAAAACAATATACGAATCAAATAACCCTTACCCAAAGGATCTCTACAATATTGCTTCTATACAGGAATTCAGGGGATATAGAATTCTTATTTTAAATATTTACCCCATCAAATATTACCCAAAGAGTGGTGATGTTTTCTTTTTTCCAGAGATTACAGTTACCATAAAAATTTCCAAAAATTTAATGGAAGCTCCCACTACTTCAGCAAAATTTTTAAAAGCCAATAATTATAGAAATCTGGAAAAGGACAAAAAAAGAGTAGCATCGATAGTCGAAATCCCAGAAACCATAACTGAATATGATAAACTAAATATCCAAAAAACAGACCCAGGGGAATCAACTTTGAAATCTTTATCCTTTGTAAATCCGTCAGAGAATTACGATTATTTAATTATAACTAGTAATAATTTAGCTTCTGCATTTCGACCATTAATTGATTGGAAAAATACAAGACCAGACAATCCGATTAATGCGACTATTGTTCTCTTAGAAAATATAACTTCAAACTCTGATTATTGGTGTGATGGTATATGGGGTGACGGTTGTGGAACTGGAACACAATTCAATGATACCCAAGCAATGATTAGAAATTTCATAAAGGATGCTTATTCTAATTGGGAAATTGAATATGTTGTTTTAGGAGGAGATGATGAAATAATTCCTGTGAGATATTTATTTGACTTTCTGTATGAAAAATATCCTGATTACTATAGTTACATCCCAAGTGATATTTACTATGGAGGATTAGATGGGAATTGGGATAAAGACGGAGATGATGTGTGGGGTGAAACTAGTTTTTATGGTAGTAATGGAGACGAAGCAGATCTTTTTTCAGAGGTTTTTATTGGAAGAGCAACTGTTGAAACACTGATTGAAGCAAACAATTGGGTAAACAAAATAATCACTTATGAAAATTTAACTTTAAACAACGCTGATTATATCAATAATGCATTAATGATCGGAGAAAAGCTTTGGGGTGATCCATTAACTTGGGGAGGAGACTCCAAAGATCTTATTGCAGATATGATTCCTTCTTATACGGTTAACACCTTATACGATAGAGACAACACTTTTTCTGATGCTAATGTTAAAAATGAACTTAATTCTGGAACCCACATAATCAACCACAATGGACATGCACATTACTTTTCAGTTATGGGCTTATCCCAATCTGAAATAGATACATTAACAAATACAGATTATTTTTTTGCTTATAGCGAAGGCTGTATTTCTGCAGGATTTGATCAACAAATGAGTGGTAATGAAGAGGCTGTTGGAGAACACTTTATTTTAGATGACAACGGAGCTTTTGCTTATATTGGTAATACGAGATTTGGGTGGTTTATCCCTGGTTCTACTGATGGTCCTGGAGACAGGTATGATAGGTCTTTTTTTGATGCGTTGGTCAATGAGAATATATTCAACATAGGTAGGGCCTTACAAGATTCGAAAGAAGATCTACTAGGTAGTGGACATAGTAGATGGGAACATTATTCTTTGAATTTATTAGGAGATCCAGAAACTTCTATCCATGAACCCTTACCCGAACCCCACGATATAAGTCTAACTCATCTGGAAACTCCAACCTCGATCAAAATAAATGAAATGGCGATAATAAATGTAACAGTAAACAATATCGGTCAGAATAATGAAAATAACATTGAGATTAGGTTTTTAGTAGACGGGATTATTGAAGACACACAAATATTACTAACTTTAAATAACGGTTCATCCCAGAGAATAAGTTTTAGCTGGCACAGTGATACCGAGGGAAACTATAATATAACTATTTATGCAGTACCAATTACAGGTGAATCTGTTACTTCAAATAACATAATTTATACCGATATTTCAGTGACATCCGCAGAAATTTTACTAGTTGACGATGACGAAGGTAAAAATTATGAAACTTATTATTCTGATGCCCTCACACATTATGGATATTCTCATGTAATATGGAATGTTTTTTCTCAAGGGTCACCTTCTCTAAGCGAACTTCAGTCATATAAAATTGTTATTTGGTTAACAGGCGATGATTCTTTAACAACTCTCACTAGTACTGATCAGACAAATCTCCAAACTTTCCTTGATAATGGAGGCAAACTTTTCATCTCTGGACAAGATTTAGGATTTAGTATAGGTGGCACACCCTTCTACCAGAATTATCTACATGCAAGCTATGTTCAAGATGATGTAAATATAAATACCTTGGATGGAGTTTCATATGATCCTATAACCAGTTATTTAAACATTTCAATCTCTGGTGGTGATGGAGCAAACAATCAATGGTGGCCTAGTGAAATAAGCCCTTACGATGCCTATGCAACGCCCATTTTTTATTATACTGGAGATGGAGTAGGTGCTATTAGAGTAGACACAGGCACATATAGAGTAGTCTATTTCGCATTTGGCTTTGAGGCGATAAACAACCAATGGGATAGGGCATATCTGATGTATAGAATTATCAATTGGCTAGATATCCAACCTCCCTATGTCTGGATTTCGGATT
>CAYFXR010000177.1:0-5219 GCA_964347155.1 uncultured Nitrospiraceae bacterium
CCGCCCTCGGCAGTACTGTTTCCATTGACAGGAGCGGATGTCCCGATGAGATCAACAGCCGCCCCTGGGACAGGACTGCCATTTTGAAGCACCCGCACCCTGAAAGTGCTTCTCGGATATCCATAAACGAGGGCAGCCACATCATCGAGTTCCAGTGAGCTTCTATCAGTAGGCTGTCCTGCAAGATAATTCCAATACATCGTCGCTTCCTTAAACTCCGGCCCGCACCCACCGGTGCGTGTATTTCTACAAGTGCCTCCGGGAAAGGACAGACCTGCAGCATTCCCGGCAGCGTTTGCTATTACTGCTACGGTATCTATCGTTCCATTTTTACCATCGCCCCAATGAAATTCTTCTCCGTTCTGCACAGTATCACACTCTGCCGGAGTACGGGATGATTTCCAAACAGCACATGCTGAAATATTAATGACACCTTTTCTACAGAAGTCAGGATAATGCGTGCACCAGTTTGAATCGATATGAACAAGGTTTATTGAGTCTAATTTGAAACCATTAGCACTTGTCTTTCCTCCGTACGTAAAGGTGAAATTGGACATCTCTACATCGTTCCATTTCTTATATCCGGCATGGATATCGTTATAAAGAGAACTGCGTGTAGATGTCGAGATCTGATACTTCATCGTACTGCCAGTCCATGCGCGAAGTTTACCGTCACAGCAATTCCTCTCGTATCCTCCTCCTGAACATTGCTTTAAACAGGTATCCCTTATCCAGCACCATGACCATGCTATCCCGGCCCATATGCCTGATATTATCACGATAATCAGACTTATGCATAACTTTTGTAATATCATGCTCTTCTGCTTAGTTGCTTCTGTTGTTTTCATTTTTTATCCCCCTTTTCATACTTGAATTTTTAATAATATTTTTCTTGTTGAAATAATCACTTTACACGTATGCTATCTCACAATATTCCTGACCTTGTCTATGAACAATTCCAGCTCAATTTTGCCCTGTCTCTGAGTAACGGCACCGGAACTCTTTTCAATCTCCTGAGATGCACCCGATTCTTGCCTTTGAACATGGGGGTCGGTAACCCATTGACCGGTCTCCAAATCAACGTGTACATTATGATTGAAGTAGGGGCCCCCAACGACTTCACTGCCGTATGCCTCGCTGTAGGTAACATCATATACCCCGTAGTTGAAGCCATAGGGTACATATGTACCATCAGCCTCTATCAGAAAGAGCATTTTCTTTTCCCCAACCTCAAAAACAGGGGCTTTGTCGACTTCAAAGGCAAAATCACCAACCTTTCCGCCGAGAACTTTCAGTTCAATCTGAGAATCGCTTTCACCGGAGTCATTTTTGATATATTCCTCTATCTCAATGACAACGCTTGTGTATATTTTGCCGCTTTCAAGGTAGCTGTTCTTGCTTACGACATTCCCGACAACAACAACATCAGAATGGTTTGTCATGTATTCAAGAGTTGACGGAAGAACTATCGTTGCCTGGCTCTGGACACTGATGACCAATGATATGATTATTATCATTAGTGCATACATATACATTTTCGTTTTCATGGTATTCCCCTCCTTTAAGACTTCAGGTGTTTTGTTGCTTCCTTTTGCATTAATTAGCTGTGATTTTTTCATTTTCTTTTCCTCCTTTTTTTCATCCAATAATTCAGGTGTCTCCTGACTCTTACGGTGGCCCTTTCGCTACCCTATGGGTCGTAGACTCTACGAACCGTAGCCCCACCAGCCCTGATTACCCTCAAGGTCGCCAAGGTCGAGGTTGATGCTTAAAATCGATTTAAAGCCTAGATAGTATTAGACGGACTGATGGCGTGCTATTTGACAGGAATTAATTTAAAAATGAGATTTTTTTAGAGGAGACCAGGGAGGGCTGAGATTCTTCAATAAAACCCTAGATTCCGTGTCCCCGAATGAATCGGGACAAGCAAGCACGGAATGACAATGTGTGGAACAAGGCAGGCTATTTTTATAACCAGTTCCCGATTAACAGGAACGATGCCCAGTAAGAAGGATGGTGGAATTCCTGGTCATTGACTAACTTGATTTGTGCCTGCTGCAGTGCTTTTGCCTTTGAAATGTCTTTATTTTGAAGTTGTCTGTAGAATTCCGTAACAAGCTTATAGGTGGAATAGTCATAGATATACCAGAGAGAAGCAAGGGCACTTTTTGCCCCTGCCTTGACAGCTACACCGGCCAGGCCGAGTGCTGCCCTGTCACTGCCTTCAGCAGTTACACAGGCGCTCAATGTCAGCAGTTCAACAGACTCCTTTCGAAATCTGCTTGAGGCAATAAATTTCTGGAGGTCATCCATGGTGATCTTGCCGTCCCAGGAGAGAATAAACGTATCTTGAGAATTATCAAAAAAATCCGCATGTGAAGCTATGTGCAGTATGGAGTACGGTGCATCTTCAAACTCCTCTTTCATAAGGGGTAAACGAAAATCATGGTCCTGAAGTTTTTTACTTTTATATAAAGATCTTATTGTTTCCAGCTCCTTGGGGACATTTACCAGTGCAGGGAAACCCTGAACCGATTTGCTGAGTCCGGCAAGCAAAATCTCTGTTTTCTCTCTTTTAATTGGCTGGGGATCTGTAAGGGTGAGTCCCGGTGTGACAGCTACGGCAAACTTATTAATAAGAAACTCTTTTCCGTCATGCAGTGCTGCCATGGGAATTTTGTGCATAGGACCATACGGGACAAAGATCAGGGTATCAACCTTAAGGGAAACAAGTTCTCTTTCAAGTGGTCTGATCATATAGTTGTAAAGCTTTTGTGCATGGGACAGATAATGAAACTCCGTATGATCTTGCAGGTTTTTTCGAAACAAATTAATTTCTCTGAAGAAGCTTTCTGCTTTTACATTGATGGTAAATCTCTTCATACCTGTATATAACCCGAGCAACAGCTCAAGCCTGTCCGGTAAGGGTATGGCGTAAATTACTCCTGAATCAGGAGAAATTGAATCAAGTTCTTTCATTTTGTATCTGGTGGCAACAACACAGGCATCCTGAAAATAGTCCTGAAGTTCTGCGGTCTTCAGTAGTTCTATGGTCTCGCGAACCTCGGAATAGTATGATTGGAGAATTTTTTGATCCTGGATGGAATCGCTGCGTTTTAGCAGGAGGTCAGCCAAACCAAAGTAAAGAGGTTCTATCGCATGCTGAAAAGACAATTGATTATATATTTTGCAATCTGCGAGCATTTCCTGACGAATAGTCTGAAGTGTGGAAACAGCATTCCTGTATGCTGAAATAGCCTTGTCTGTTTTCCATTCCGCCTTAAATAATCTTGCACTCTGCCATTGCCAGAGATACAGGGATTCAGGCGAATTTACCTGCTGGGCCTGAAATATAGCCTGTCTTGTATGACGCATTGCTTCTGAATAGCTTTTGTCCTCTTCATAAATCTGTCCGAGGTAGCCAAAGGCGTATGAAGCTGCAAGGTGGTCATTAATCTCCAGGGCAACAGCTGCTGCCTCTTTTAACATTATGGATGCAAGGGATTTAAGGTTACGTTGAGAAGCATATGAGGTTAAACCAAGCTGGTGATACGCCTGTCCTATATTTATTAATCCGTAAGCCTTATCATGAGAATTGCTGAGTCCTTTATGCTTTTCATAAGCTGAATCCAGTGATTTTTCAATTTCCTCATGATTCTTGCCCTGGATTAATAATACCTTGGCTATATTGGCCATTACCCGGGCAGCTAATGTTCGGTTATTAACCTTTTCAGAGATTAATATGCTCTCTTTATAAGCAGCTATTGCCTCTTCATGTTTCTTTTTGAGAGTATATAAATTTCCTAAATTGTTAAGAGCAGAGGCCTTCACATCAAGATTGTCTTTTGTGACAGCAATAGTGAGAGCCTCTTTTAAATAAATTTCGGCTTCATCGAGCTTATTAATGAAAATATAGGCATTACCCAGCTTGCTTAAGACAGTTGCTGTCTGGACATCGTTATCTGTTTTTTTCGCAAGGCCAAAGGCAATTTCAAGTTTTATGAGTGATTCCCTGTATTGTCCGATAGACTGATATGCATGTGATAAGGAAACAAGTGCCTTTATTTGCTCTCTGGTCATTCCTTTTTCCCTGTATAAACGTTCAGCCTCGGTTCCACTCAGGATAGCCTGTTTAAAGTCTCCTTTCTGGATAAGACTCAAAGTCTGTTCCATATAGGAATCGGCTTCTGATGCATGAATGGGGACTACAATGGTATTGAAGAATAAAAAGATAAGGCAAATGATTGAACCTGTTTTTATTGAGTTTATCATTGGATATCTCCTTTAAGGACTTTTACGGACTTGCCAATATACTGTCAGGTCTCGGGGGGAGGCCGTCCCTTCCCTTGACGATAAAACTGCTCAGCTCCTCTTCCCGTGTTGCGCATTGCTCAGGAGATAATGCCTCTGTACTTAAAAAAGTCGAGGGGAGCACGGTCAGATTTCCGATTATATCTAAAGCGGGTGAGTCAATTAATACATTACCATCAACACCCAGCCGCGAAGATGCGCTTACGGTACTATCTGGTGATACAATAAAGTGATCGGCAACAATTTCAATATTACCCCCTTTTCCCCTTTCTGCATCGGCTATGATTTTACTTTTATCAAGGATTACAAAAACAGGGTCTATATCTATATTCCCCCCATCGCCTGTTCCTCCCTTTACAGTGGCTGTTATATCACTGTCATCTAATTCCAGCATGTTTTTTGTGCGAATCGTTATGTTTCCGCCATCCGCATTTTCAGTGGCAGCGGTTATTGAACTGTTTTGAAGTCTTACTGTATCACCAGTGTTGATAAATATATTCCCTGCCTCTCCTGTACCGGTGCTTTCAGTATTAATTGAAGCATTATAAGTCAGTCTTATATTTTCAGCATTTATTTTTATATGTCCGGCGGTTCCTGTATCTTCGGTTTTCGCTTCGATGGTTCCTTTATTATCCATGTTCAATGAGTGTGTGGTTATGGCAATCTTTCCACCGTCTCCGTTTTTATGTGCATCACTGTAGAGACCACTTCCGTTACCATCATTGTTAAATCCTGAAATCGATATCCCCTCTGAGGCATTAACTGTCAGCTTGCCACCTTTGCCGGTTCCGTTACTACTTGTGGAAACTTGTGCACCTCCTGTTAACATCAATTTTCCAGTTTCCACAGATATACTACCGGCATCTCCTTCTCCATAAGTTTCTGCCCTTATAATTCCTTTATTATCC
>CAYFXR010000178.1:0-7608 GCA_964347155.1 uncultured Nitrospiraceae bacterium
TACGTCCCTTATATACCACACCGGGATCATAAGGGAGGTGCATTTCAGCCTCCTGTCCAACCTTGAGAAAAGGGAGTTCATATTCGTAAAATGACGCGATTGTCCAGACCCGTGATAAATCGGCAATGGTATAAAGCTCCATACCGGGGTCTACCTTCATACCTTCAAAGACGTGTTTCTGTATTACGATGCCGGTAGTCGGGGAATGGAGGAGCATCGTTTTCTTGACTTCTCCACGTTTTTCTAATGCGTCAATCTGACCTGGGTCAATATCCATTAATAATAGGCGTTTTCTTGTTGATTCAAGGAGTGTATCAGCGCCTTTTACAACGTCTTTAAAGCTGGAAATATGAGCTTTTTTCCTGTACTTCAGCGCTTGCAGATATTCCTCCTGAGTAGCGACTAATTCAGGAGAATAGATAGTGAGGAGTTCTTCTCCTTTTGTTACATGTTCCCCTTTTGTTTCAACAAAAAGACTTTCAACCCAACCGGATATTTTCGTATGAATATGCTCAACGCGTTTCTCGTCATATGTTATATAACCAACTGTGCGTATAGTGATAAAAAATGTGTCACGTAAGGCTGTTGCGGTTCGTACCCCAATATTCTGTACTACAGAGGGGTCAATCTTTATTACACTCTTGTCAAGTACTTCTTCATCTTCATAAACGGGAACCAGGTCCATGCCCATCGGGGACTTGCCGGGTTTGTGCCTGATATAGTTAGGGTCCATGGGAGCAACCCAATATTTTATTTTTCTTTTCTTTTGTGTTGGTGCAGGCTCATCACTGGTATGCTGGTGGGATTCATGGCCTTGAGTGACACCAGGGGAGTGTTTTATGGTATTTTTTTTTCCGGTAAAGGTATTCCATAAGACTACCGCTATGACAAAAAGTAGAACGATTCCACCCAGTTTTATCGTTTTTTTAAAGGATATCATAATTCCTCCAGGTTATTTTTATCTCACATGGTAATTTCTTAGAAAAGTCTCTTACCAACTGCTGCCTCAAGCTCTGCGAGTTTATTCTCATAGTCTTTGAGAACTCTGTAATAGTCTATTTCATAGCTATAAAGCGTAATTTGGTTATTAACAAGAGTTAAAAAATCCACCTTATTTACCTTATAACCTGAAAGAGCAGATTCTAAAGACAAAGTGCTCTGAGGTATGAGCCCTGTTTTAAATAGCTCAATTTCCTGTCTATATTTTTCTATTTCCAAAAGTATTTCTTTTATTTGAAAGTATATTTTGTTCTTTTGCGCATTCAGCTGTTCAACAGCCTTTCTAACATTTGCCTCTTGTTCCGCCACTTTTCTGCTTTCTTTGTTTTTGTACCACAGAGGAATGTTTATCGTTGCAAAACCTGATAGGAAATCTGCTCTTTCTTGCATGGGGTCATCATCACGCTGTCCATAACTCAATCCAACATCAATATCAGGGTAATAACCTTTTTCAGCCAATCTCTGAGATAACCGATATCTTTCAACCTTATACTTCAATACGCCGAGCAGAGGCCCGTTTTCATCAGCTATTTTCTGAAGTTCTTTAAATGTCAAATTGAACCTGGTATGACTTAATTGTCCGGACACACTGAATGGCATGTTAAGAGGACGGTTCAGTAACGTATTGAGATGTGCAAATGCACTCTGTCGTTTCTGTTCAAGAGATATCAATCTGTCGGTCATCTTTGAAAGCTCTACCTGTGCCTTCAATACGTCCTGCTGCAACCCTTTACCAACTTCATATTTTGTCTCAGCTATTTTTATAAATTCTCTTAAAAGATTCCTTTCCTCTTGTGTGATTTCTATGGCTCTTGTAATAAAAAGAAGACTGTTATAAACGACCTTGACCTGCATTATAACGCTATTCTTCTTCTCTCTAAATTCTTCCTGAGATATTCCTACCTCTTTTTCAGCAAGGGATTCTTTCAACTCCAATTTGCCGGGGAAGGGAAACTTCTGCATGATCGATACCTGTTTTTGTGTCATTGCCTCTTGGCTAAATCGAAAGGTATCCACAGGTAAGTTCATAATCGATAGTTGCAATCGGGGGTTATCAAGAGATTTCGCCTGGGGAAGTCTCTCCTTGAAGACATTTACCGTTTCTTCAAAGACCTTAAGTTCAGGATTATTCTGAACAGCCTCCTCTATTAATTCATCAAGAGTTAATGTACGGTTTTGTTTCTCTGCAAAAACTACATGAAAATTCATTAATATCAAAAATAGCATGCATGTCACAGTACATTTTCTTTTCATTGCCTAACTGCCTTGCTTTGATGTCCCATTATATTGTATGAATACTTCTTATTATCTATGTTTTTATATCGATTCTCCAAATCGACAGTAACAATTATAGTTTAAAAACAATAATGCTTCAAGAAGAACCATTCAGATTGAAGCTCCCCGCCTACAAGGCGGGGCTTCAAAAAAAGATTGCTTCCTATGTATTCCCCCCTTTAACAAAGGGGGGCGAGGGGGGATTTGTCAATGTTATAATTATAAAATCCCCCTTAATCCCCCTTTTCCAAAGGGGGAGATAGAAATGAGAACTTTTCATCCCTGTTTACAAAACGGGGTATTCAAGTTCATTTCTTCATAAAGTTCAATTCAATAATAAATTATCTTAATTTTTTGAAGAAATTATGAATGCAGAGCCAAACAACATAAACAGTTTGTAGTTCGAAAGCGATGACGCACAGTTCGTAACCCTTCAGTCTAGGAGAGAATCCATCCCGTCTTTTCTGGATTCCCGTTTCCACGGGAATGACGGCATAACTGAATGTTTACAAGAGACTTCGATTTAAAATTAATCTGTTTAGGGATTTATCAACGGGCTAATTGCCATAAATATGTAACAATACCTACAATAATAAAATTGGTATCTATCATTGCCTCGAATAACCTGCTCGCTTGTATTCGCCGTTTCTGGAAAGCATATAGACATAGTACCATGAAGATCGGTGATAAAATTAAATAGTACCCAAGTGTTGGTACAAGCTCAAAAAATGCTGATGAAATCATGTAAATCCCTATTATTATCGAAAAAAGGAGTAATATCATCTGTGTTCTCTTTGAACCTATAAATATGGGAATTGTCTCTCTCCCTACTATCCTGTCACCCTCTATGCTTACAATGTCAAATACAACTGATCGTATAAATACGATGAACAAGACAAAAATTAAAATTGATAAGGAATCATAAGATAAAAATGTTTCTTTATTCAACATAGGAATCAGTACTATTACCCATGCCCATGCAAATGCAACAAAAAAATCTTTTGAGCCGGGAACATCCTTAAGCCTCTTATATTTTATGAAAGGGTAAAGCCTTTCAGGTACAATCCTGATGCTATATATAATACCCATCATATAAGAAAACAAGAGAAGAAGAAAATCTATCACTCCGAGTACATATGATAAATATAAAGCAGTTAATGCGGCTATCATTGCTGAAATGATCAAAACTTTACCATAATCCCTGAAAAATCTTGTTTTAGCCGGATCAAAAAACTCGTCTTTTAATCTTTCGTGATACCTGTTGAAAACATGTACTGCAAAGACATATAAGAAAGCAATAGATAAAATCGTAGCAGAAGGCTTAACGTCTTGAAATACCAAACTTGAATAACACATACTGACTGCGCCAAGACTTAAATAGAGCGAGCTCTCAACAATAAAGTCACCAACATTTTCAAAAAATCTGTATAATGTGCTCTTTCTCTTCTTTAAAAGGTACTTAATTCTGTCTATTACTTTATTGATGACCCAGTTTGGAGTTGAAGCACCTGCCATTACACCAACATTTTCATACTTGTCAAGACCAAGATAATCAAGCTCATTCTCTTCTTCAATATGAAAAGACGGTACCCCGGTAGAACGGGCTATCTCATGGAGTCTTCTCGTATTTGCACTGTTTTTTCCACCAACAATAACCACTGCTTCAACTTCTTTTGCAAGTTCCAGGACTTCCTGCTGTCTCATTTTTGTTGAATCACAAATAGTGTCAAAAATCTTTATTTCAGGTATTTTCTTCTTTATTTTTTCAACTATTTCATGGAAAATTTTTCTGTCCTGTGTCGTTTGTGCAATGATACAGGCTCTATCCAGATAAGGTAAATTCTCGACTTCAGCAATATTTTCAACTACAAAACCTTTTCCATCTGCATATCCAAGCAGACCGTCTACCTCAGCATGTCCCCTATCGCCAATAATAATTGCCTTATATCCATCTTTTATTGCCTTTTTTATTATGGCATGTGCCCTTGCCACATGAGGGCATGTAGCATCACATAAGAAATACCCCGCTTCTTTTAATCTTTTTCGCTCAGCAGGAGCCACTCCATGTGCCCTTAAGATTACAGTTGCATCAGAGATGGAATTATCACCCAAGATTTCTACTCCCTTTTGCTTGAGCATTTCGATTGCCTGCGGATTATGAACAAGAGGACCGAAGGTATATAATTTCCCTTTCTTTTTATTGGCCGCATCAAGGACAATGTTCATTGCCCGTCGCACTCCCATGCAGAAACCAGCGGTTTTAGCAAGCCTAACCTTCAATGAATATTCTCCCTTTTTACCATTATAACCAAATTATCCCACGATACTGAATACCAGAAATGGATTATAAATCCCAAATAATGCATTTTTTGGGTAAAGATAAGGTTAAAAGCCCTAATGGTTTTCCCGCTTTTCGTTGATGAGGTATTTGGCAACCACTGCTTCAAGACAGCAAGGGGCTGGAAGACCTTGTTGCAGCAGGCGTAGCGTTTCATGATCAGACTTCCAAACAATATCACCAGGGGCGAGAAAGCATATGTTACCAGGCTCATGGGTCGTATAAAGTTCTTTGTCCTTAAAATAGTAGTAAGTATCGCTTATCTCCGTGGGGTAGGCGTGCATGAGTGGCGGGATATCATTGGGCTTGAACCATAGCTTAATTTCTCGTTCTGCTTCACTCTCTGTAGCTGAAGCGTGAATGAGGTTGTCCATGCGTTCACCGATTACATTTCCTTCAGCGTCTTTAATAGGAACTACTGTTCCCAGTGCACGGATGCATCCTGGTTTTTGCTCACGGGCAATGTGAGGATTCGTAGGGCCTGCAATATCTCGAATTTTTTTTGTCGCGCCTATACCTTGATACACAAGCGCGATAACTCTATGCTTCCATGGTTCATCAGGATAATGGATAATTCCCATGATATAATTTACAATGGAAGGGAAAAATATCTTGCCCCGATGTTCAGCATAGTGTTCTTCTGCAAGTATTCTACTGACATTGACAATCTTCGCTCCGGCAAAGCGCAAGCCGGAATGAAATTCGGAAAGTTGAGAAAGCACATAGCCTGTCAATGAATTCTTGAGTGCGTCCGGTTTAATAAGAACAAGCGTCTGTTCGCGTTCCTTGTTGTCCATACAATCTCTCCTCTCTCACAAAACCTTGCTATGTTTGAATTAAATCCCCAGTATCTCAACCAGTCCTTTGACAGCTTCAGCAGATGCTTTAAGGGCCTCCTTCTCATCTCCTGTAAGCTCAATTTCTATAACCTCTTCCAATCCTTTGGAACAAAGCTTTACAGGCACACCTACATAAACTCCCTTTATTCCATATTCACCATTCAAATAAACAGAACAGGGAAGAGGTTCATCTTTCATTCCAAACACAGTCTCTATTATCTCTACAACCGAGGCCCCAGGGGCATAATATGCACTGCCTGTTTTCAAGAGACCCACTATCTCAGCACCGCCGTTTTTTGTTCTTTCAATAATTTTTTTGACCTTGGATTCAGAGAGAATATCTGTTATACATTCCCCTTTTACCATTGTCAAACGAGACACAGGCACCATGAGATCACCATGACCGCCCAAGACCATTGCCTGTATATCTTTAGGGTGAGCATTTAACTCCTGTGCTATAAAACTTCTCATTCTTGCCGTATCCAAAATCCCTCCCATACCGATTACTCTGCTATGTGGAAAACCCGTAACCTTCTGTGTAACTTGTGCCATTGCATCCATAGGGTTTGTAACGACAATGATAATTGCATGTGGAGAAGACTTTTCTATATTTTCAGCAACTTCTCTAATAATTTTTGCATTGGCCTGAAGGAGATCATCCCTGCTCATACCCGGCTTTCTTGCAAGACCAGCAGTAATAACGACGATATCAGAATCAGCAGTATCATTGTAGCTGTTTGTGCCTGTAATGTTTGCTGGAGAATGCCAAAGAGGACAAGCCTCTAGTATATCAAGCGCCTTGCCCTGTGGAATGCCTTCTACTATATCGATAAGAACTACATCTGCAAGATTCCTTTCAGCGATAAGCTGGGCAGTTGTAGTCCCCACATTACCCGCACCTACAATAGTTATTTTTTTACTCATTCTCGCCTCTTACTTTTCATTGAACGGTTAAACATTATATCCAAGACAAGCAAAATTAACAAGACAACAACCGTATTCTCAAACTTCCTCATCCTTAAAGATATCTCGGAGCTTCTCGTATCTCTCGCCGAACTTCTTTCTCAGGAGCGGATCAAATCGCTTCATTGTTTTCATTTGATATATATCATGTCGTATGTAGTTTTCCGCCATAATTACAAAACCTTCATTCATGCTCCATATAGCCTCTGTCTTGTCGCCAACGATCTTCCCGTTAAGAGCCTCTCTTGAGTCTGTTACAAGGGTAAAACCCCTGACACCTCTTTCTGCATAAACGGTATCCTCTTCGGGATGGATATAAAGCTGGCTGAATCGAATATTTGTTGCACCGTAATGTATTATCGCAATCTTTATGTCCCGTTGTAATGCATTGCGAAGTGTATCGATTAAGATTTCAAATTCCATCGGCCATGTTAAAAAGAGAGCTGTCTCCCGCACAGTATCCAACATCCTCTTTGCCTTGAGAATGAGGCTTTCATAATCCTTTATATGCCATGTATAGCTTGTATCCATTCCGACTCTAACATCCTTTAATTCGTTTTTTATCGAAAGCAGATTGTTTTCCATAGTAGTTCTAAAATTTTGAATAAATTCATCAGGCGACAAGGGAATAAACAATTTTGAACGTTCACCATGAATTGACTGGATCATCTGTCTTTTTTCAAGTTTTCTGATAACCTCATAAACCTTTGAAGTTGGGATTCCTGAATTTTTCGCCATTTCGTAAGCTGTTAAGGGATTTTCTAATAAAAGGGCAGTATACGCCTTTGACTCGTATGCTGAAAAACCAAGCTGTGTTAACTTGAAAATTATCGTTTCCATTAATTATTATCTACCATAGTAGTTAATTATTGTCAAGTTAAATAATTTACCCTCTTCCGTGTTTTAATTGATAAATTCAAATTAAATATAAAACATGCAATTAATATCAAATGCTAAAAAGGGGTCGAGGATTCCAGGACGTAAAGTCCCGTCTGGGCAACGCCCCTATTCGGGGACAACGTCCTTATTCGGGATTCGAGGGTTCAAGTGGATTATCAATTATAAATGATCAGATCTGTCCAAAATAATATCGCAAAGGAGACTGGATGCCGAACAAACACAATGACGACTCCTCAGGTATTGATCTCAGCTGATCTTCAAGAATATGAACTTTGTACATCCTCTATAATGAGA
>CAYFXR010000179.1:0-33941 GCA_964347155.1 uncultured Nitrospiraceae bacterium
ATCAGAACTGAAAATAACGTCTTGAGGATGTGTATCAGCACAGGCTGCAGGGCACAGAAGTCTTTACATGTAGTAACCGCCCTTGAAAATAAGATAAAAGAATGGGGGCTTCAGGACAAAATAGATATAAAGAAGACCGGATGCCATGGATTCTGTGAGATGGGGCCCATCATGGTGGTTGAACCGGAGAATGTCTTCTACCGTAAGGTAAGACATGAAGATGTCGAGGAAATTATTTTCGCTTTGACAAATGGTGGTAACCCTGTTGAACGACTTCTGTGGCAAGACCCTGTTACAAAGGAGCGTACAACGCTTGAAAGGGAACTTCCACTGTACAAAAAACAGATAAAGAATGTTACTTATAAGAGCGGTAAAATAGATCCTACAAATATTGAAGACTATATAGCATTAGGTGGATACTCTGCCCTCGGCAAGGCACTGACATGCATGAAGCCGGCCGAGGTCGTGGATATGGTTATTGTATCCGGACTTCGTGGTCGGGGAGGTGGTGGATTTGCCACTGGTGTGAAGTGGAGGATATGCAGCAATGCGCCCGGGGATATCAAATATATTATCGCAAATGGTGACGAGGGAGACCCGGGTGCTTTTATGGACAGGAGTCTCATGGAAGGAGATCCACACAGCATTATTGAGGGAATGATTATCGGAGCATATGCTATAGGGGCTCAACAGGGATTCATTTATGTGAGAGAGGAATATCCGATTGCGATCGAGCATTTATCAATTGCCATAAGACAGGCAGAAGAGTACGGGCTATTAGGTAAAAATATCCTTGGTACAGGGTTTGACTTCTCCATAAACATAAACAGGGGTGCAGGCGCTTTTGTATGCGGCGAGTCAACAGCCCTCATGTACTCAATAGAGGGCAAAAGTGGCATGCCCAGATCCAGACCGCCAAATTCCGTTTATAGCGGTCTGTGGGGAAAACCCACAGTTCTGAATAATGTAGAAACCTTTGCAAACATCCATTTGATAATCAATAATGGCTCTGAATGGTATTCCCGTTTAGGGACCAAACGGAGCAAAGGTTCAAAAATATTCTCCCTTGTTGGCAAGGTGAGAAATACCGGTCTTGTGGAAGTCGAAATGGGTATTACCCCCCGGGAGATAATCTTCGGCATAGGCGGTGGAATCAGGAAAGGCAAGCATTTCAAGGCAGTGCAGACAGGAGGCCCGTCAGGTGGCTGTATACCGATCACAAAGATTGATATGTCGGTCGACTACGACAGCCTGAGGGAGGCCGGCGCAATCATGGGCTCTGGCGGAATGATCGTGATGGATGAAACGTCGTGTATGGTGGATGTTGCCAGATACTTTATTGACTTTCTCATGTACGAATCATGCGGCAAGTGCGTACCGTGCAGGGAGGGACTGAAGCAGATGCACTATATACTCAAAAAAATCTGTGAAGGCAATGGTGGAGAAGATGATATTGAGATACTCATCAATCTTTCGCGGTTCATGTCAACGGCTTCCCTGTGCGGTCTGGGCAGTACTGCGCCGAATCCGGTACTGAGTACCATCAGGCATTTCCGGAGTGAATATGAATCCCATATTTTTGACAGGAAATGTACCGCAGGCGTATGCAGAAATCTATTTGAATATGCTATCGATCCTGATTTATGTAAAGGTTGTGCATTATGCAGGATAAAATGTCCGGAAAAAGCCATATCAGGCGAAAAGAAGAAGCTGCACAGTATAGATTCTTCAAAATGTATAAAATGCGGGATATGTATTAACTCGTGCAAGTTTGAGGCGATAATGGTTACATAAGCTATTAGCTCTTAGCGATTAGCCATAAGCCTGGTACATTGAAAGCTAATCGCTTAAAGCTTAATGCTAAAGGCTGATACTATGAAGATTCAGATACTAATAGACAGACAAATGGTTCAGGTAGATAAGGGAACAACAATTCTCCATGCTGCCAGGAAAGCAGATATTGCTATTCCCACGCTGTGTTATCACGAATCACTCAAGCCATACGGGTCTTGCCGTCTTTGTATGGTGGAAGTTGTACAGAACAGGCAGAGGAGGCTTGTAACTTCCTGTAATTTCCCGGCTGAAGCAGGCATGGAAGTGTTAACGGATACTGACAGAATAAGACAGATAAGAAGGAATGTGATTGAGCTTCTGCTGGTGCGCTGCTCTGAAGTTCCCATTGTGCAAACTCTGGCCAAACGGATGGGGATTGAGACATCAAGGTTTAAGAAAAAAGATACTAAAGAGTGTATCTTGTGTGGTCTCTGTGTACGTTTTTGCGAGGAGGTAGTTGGTGCTGCTGCTATTGGTCTCTCTAACAGAGGGACTGAACGTGAGGTGACCACTCCCTTCAAGGCAGCATCTGATGCGTGCATAGGCTGTGGATCCTGTACTTATATATGTCCTACAGGCTGCATTGAGATGGTACTGGACAAAAAATCACCTGGAATGCATCAATTGAACATAGGGAAACTGTCCCTTGAGACTTGCCCGAACGATTACAAATGTGAAGATTGTTACATTGAACAGCAGTTTATTAATAAAATGAAAAATATAATCATTGACTTCCGAAATAAATTTAATAGCGCAGCTGATTAGCAGCATTATGGACCGTTGTCATTCTGAGGAACCGAAGGTTAGAAGCTATTAGCATTAAGCAGTTAGCTGTTAGCTTTTTAATTTCGAGCTTATCGCTTAATGCTAACCGCTAAATGCGTAATAGATTCTTCACTTCGTTCAGAATGACAATCTATAAACATTTTTAATTGTAAAAACAGAGGAAATCAAACTGTATGAACAAGACCATGTTTGCTATTCTCACGATACTTGACAGGCAATCCGATATCATCGGTTCAAAAGAAATATCCAAACAGTTAAAGCTCCACGGCATAGACCTTACAGAAAGAACTGTCCGATATCACCTCAAAATACTTGATGAAAGAGGCCTTACACAGGTATTCGGGAAAGAGGGAAGAAAGATTACAGAAAAAGGCAGTGAAGAGCTGAAACACTCTCTTGTATCGGAAAAAGTAGGATTTATCATAAGCAGGATAGAAACCCTGGCTTATATGACCAATTTTGACATAGACAAACAGGAAGGGGATATTATTCTCAATATTTCTTATTTCCGCGAAACAGATCTGAAACAAGTCCTGAAAATCATAAAACCTGTTTTCAAATCCCCTTTTATCATGAGTGACCGGCTTATTCTGGCAAGAGGAGGAGAGCAGATAGGGGATATTATTATTCCTGAAGGGAAAATTGGGCTGGGCACGGTCTGCAGTGTCACGATTAACGGAATATTTTTAAAATCAGGTATACCCCTTGTATCTAAATTCGGCGGTGTACTGCAAATAGAAGACTCCAAGCCTTTGAGATATACAGCACTTATAAGCTATGAAGGCTCGTCATTGGACCCTCTTGAGATTTTTATCAAAAGCAATATGACAGATGTGATAGGGGCAGTAAAAAACCACTCGGGAAGAATACTTGCAAGCTTCAGGGAAGTGCCTGTAGTTTGTGTTGACGAGGCTAACAGGATCGCTCAAAGAATGACTGATGTAGGTATCGGCGGCATCATGCAAATCGGCAACCCGAATCAGCCGCTGCTTGAGATACCTGTCAGCATGGATAAGGCAGGAATGGTGGTAGTAGGCGGACTCAATCCTGTTGCAGCACTTGAAGAAGCAGGTATCTACACAGAAAGCCACGCCATGTCAACCATGTATGAATATTCAAAATTGAAGAATTTTAAGTACGTTTTGAAAGACGCCGTGTGAAAATAAGAGAAAAACCATTTAAAATATTTGACATATATTGAAGGAGGACTATAATGCCCAGACGCGAAGATATCAAGAAGGTAATGATAATAGGCTCCGGCCCTATTGTAATCGGACAGGCTTGCGAATTTGATTATTCAGGAACCCAGGCATGCAAAGCCCTGAGGAACCTTGGCTATGAAATCATACTTGTAAACTCAAATCCGGCAACAATTATGACCGACCCGGGCATGGCCGACGTAACGTATATTGAACCCCTTACTCTTGAATATATGGCTGAAATTATAGAAAAGGAGCGTCCTGACGCATTGCTTCCGAATCTCGGAGGCCAGTCAGGCCTGAACCTTTCCTCCGAGCTTGCAAAATCCGGCGTGCTTGATAAATATAATGTCAAAATTATCGGCGTAAACATTGACGCTATAAAACGGGGTGAGGACCGCCAGGCATTCAAAGACACCATGAACCGTCTCGGTCTTGAAATGCCGAAAAGTGAAATCGCCCACAGCGTTGAAGAGGCGGAAAGAATCGTTGATACAATCGGCTTTCCGGTGGTTATCCGTCCTGCCTACACAATGGGCGGTACGGGCGGCGGTCATGTTTATAATTTAGATGAACTGCGTACAATAGTAAACCGTGGATTATCCGCAAGCCTTGTCAACCAGGTGCTTGTGGAGGAGTCTGTGCTCGGATGGGAAGAACTGGAGCTTGAAGTTGTCCGCGATGCCAAAAACCAGAAAATTACCGTATGTTTTATTGAAAACGTCGACGCCATGGGTGTGCATACGGGCGATTCATATTGCACCGCACCTATGTTAACTATTGACACTGAGCTTCAGGAACGTCTGCAGAAATACTCTTATGATATAGTTGAGGCAATTGAAGTAATCGGCGGCACAAACATCCAGTTCGCCCATGATCCGAAAACGGGCAGAGTAGTTGTAATCGAGATCAATCCGCGCACTTCGCGGTCATCCGCGCTGGCATCAAAGGCCACTGGTTTTCCAATAGCCCTCGTTTCATCAATGCTGGCAGGCGGTCTTACAATGGATGAGATACCTTATTGGCGTGACGGAACCCTTGAAAAATACACGCCTTCAGGAGACTACGTAGTGGTTAAATTCGCAAGATGGGCGTTTGAAAAGTTCAAGGGCGTCGAGGATATATTAGGCACCCAGATGCGGGCTGTCGGAGAAGTAATGAGCATTGGAAAAACCTATAAGGAGGCATTTCAAAAATCAATCCGTTCGCTTGAAAACGGACGATACGGTCTGGGCTTTGCAAAAGACTTTCATGAAAAAACGCTGAGCGACCTTATGGACATGCTTGTTGAGCCCTCCAGTGAACGCCAGTTCATTATGTATGAGGCATTACGAAAGGGTGCGGAAATCGATGTTCTCTACAGAAAAACGTATATCAAACCGTGGTTCATACGGCAAATGAAGGAACTCGTTGATCTGGAGGAAAAACTGCTCGATTATAAAGGGAAGCTGCCGCCAGACGATCTTTTAATTCAGTCGAAAAAGGACGGTTTCGCCGATAAATATCTCTCTCAGATTCTTAATGTTCCCGAGGTTGATATCCGCACAAGACGCACTTACCTGGGTGTGGTTGAGGCATGGGAGCCTGTGCCGGTGAGCGGCGTGGAAAATGCGGCCTACTATTACTCAACATATAATGCTCCTGATAAAGTCGATGTTAGCACGAATCCAAAAGTCATGGTGCTCGGCGGCGGACCGAACCGCATAGGGCAGGGAATAGAATTTGATTACTGCTGTGTACACGCGGCCTTTGCACTGCGTGACCAAGGGTATGAGTCTGTTATGGTTAATTGTAATCCCGAGACCGTCTCAACCGACTACGATACATCTAACAAGCTTTACTTTGAACCATTGACTGTGGAAGATGTTCTGGCTATCTATGAGAAGGAAAAGCCTATTGGTGTTATTATCCAGTTCGGAGGACAAACTCCTCTTAATATTGCGGCGGAGCTGGCCGCCGCAGGTGTTAAAATTCTCGGTACCACTCCCGAGACCATTGATCTTGCTGAAGACCGTGACCGTTTTCGCCGGATCATGAAAGACCTGGGCATACCCCAGCCCAAATCCGGCATGGCTGGCAGTGTTCAGGAGGCATTTGAAATTGCCGCGGGAATCGGCTATCCCCTAATTGTACGTCCATCGTATGTTCTCGGCGGACGTGCCATGGAAGTAGTTTATGATGAAGAGATGCTTCGAGAATATGTTTCTGCAGCAGTTGATGTTTCACCGGAGCGTCCCATTCTTATTGAACAATTCCTGGAAAATGCAATAGAGGCTGAAGCCGACGCTATTGCCGACGGCACGGATGCCTTTGTGCCCGCTGTTATGGAGCACATCGAGCTTGCCGGTGTTCATTCCGGTGACTCTGCATGTGTAATTCCTCCGGTAAGCATTCCTCAGAAACACCTTGACACCATTGAAGAATACACAAAAAAGATAGCGGTAGAGTTTAATGTTATAGGTTTAATGAATATTCAGTATGCCATAGCGGATGACGTGGTATATGTGCTCGAGGCGAATCCGCGGGCAAGCCGTACCGTTCCCCTGGTCAGCAAGGTCTGTAATATTCCTATGGCCCGTCTTGCAGCACAGATAATGCTGGGGAAAAATTTGAACGACCTTAAGCTCAGGCGCAGACCGATACCGCATTTCGGTGTGAAAGAAGCGGTTTTCCCGTTCAATATGTTTCCTGAGGTTGATCCATTGCTTGGACCTGAAATGCGTTCAACCGGCGAAGTCCTCGGCATGTCCCATAACTCAGGACGTGCCTTTTACAAGGCCCAGGAGGCTACAAAGCTGAAATTGCCTCTTGAAGGGACGGTCTTGATTTCCGTGTCCAAACGTGACAGGGCAGGTCTTATTGAGGTAGCACAGCGCTTTGCAAATCTCGGATTTACTATCAAGGCGACAAAGGGAACCTATGAATATCTCTCCAAAAACAACATACACGCAGAACAGATCCTGAAGATTCACGAAGGACGCCCTAACATAACGGATGCGATAAAAAACAGGGAGATTCAACTCGTGGTTAACACTCCAAGCGGCAAACTCAGTGCAATTGATGATTCATATATTCGCAAGGCAGCGATCAAGCACAATCTACCTTACATAACCTCTACCGCAGCTGCAATTGCCACCGCCAAAGGGATTGCCGCAACCCGGGAGAAACATGCAGAAGTCTGGAGTCTTCAGGAATATCATGCGGAAATAGGTCAATAGTGCTCCCCTGGTATTCCTGTTCTTGCAATTCCACTTCCCTCTTTCTCACTTCCTCATTTTAGCGCTCAGGTGAAGAATTTATTTTTTACTTAATCTACCGTACTAAAATGCCGATATTGTGAATAGTTTATTCCGTATAGGGGTAGTATGATGAAAAGGAGGCAATCATTGAGGCTACTGCGGCCAAAACTGGGCATCGGGATTAAAACGCTCATTGCCTTGAGCATCGTCTTCTGGGTTCCGATTTTAGCGCTCATCACAGCACTGTATTTATCCTTCAACAGCAGTTTATTTAAGGAAAATCTGGATACCATCAAGACTGACCTGAAAGGAGCGCGGGTTATATATGAGGAAAGAGCAAAAAACCTGAAGTCAGTACTGAAGCAGATAACAGGTCACCCTGACATTAAGGAAATATTTTATAAAAGGGACACCAGGAGACTACAAGATCTCCTTCTTGGGCTTGGCAAGAAAAACACCCATGCTGAAATACTAATTGCAGTTAATGAAAACCAGAAAGTGCTAAGCAGGAGAAATGGCAAAAGCGGTGACATAATCATACTTGGAGATGCCCTGTCCAGGGCGTTGATGACGGGTGAAACGTTTATCACCACGGAATTAGTCACCCGGGAGTTCCTCTCACTGGAAGAAGAAAGTCTGGCAAACAGGACCAGAGAAATCGGAATAGCACAGTTTATCATCTCTCCGGTTCATTACGGAGATGAAATTATCGGCGCCATTATCGCGGGTATTTTACATAGCGGCGAATCCTGGCTTGGAAATAGTATTCATAAGTGGTTTGGCATCGAAATGGCCCTGTTTGCCGGCGAAACCTTTGAATCATTCTACCTCCATTCAACAGCCTCCCTTCCCCGTACAACATGGATAATAGGGCAGGCGATTCCTGCCGGGCTTATGGAAGAAATTTCTCTGGGTAAACCTTACTACGGGAATCTTGCAATTGATGACATAAATCATATTACGGCATTTGAACCGCTTAAGGATAGCAGGAACAGGGTTATCGGAGCTATCGGCGTTAGTAAGCCTGCAAAAAATATCACCATGAACGTGGCCATGACGATCGGAAAAGTGCTCCTGATTGTTGCAGCAGGGGCGTTAGTGTTTGCGATAATTATCACTATCATCATCTACCTTGATATTACGAGACCTCTCAATTTTCTAATAGGCGCAATGAACAGATTTGAACAGGGAGAAATACATACCGTTGTAGAATTAAAGACCGGGGACGAATTTGAAAAACTGGGAGGATGCTTCAACAGCATGGCAGAGAGTGTAAGGAGGCGTGAAGAGCGACTGAAGAAACACTATCAGGTTGCGAAGCTGCTCATGTCAACGATTGACCTGAAAGAGCTGACGGAAAAAATGGTGAGCGAGGTTATTGATGTTACTGAATCTCAGCTCGGTATCCTTTACCTCTGTGAAGATGATGGACAGAGCCTTGTCCCTGTTGTTCAGTATGGCTGCAAGGCAGATTTACCAAATCTGAAAATAGGTGAGGGCTTTCCAGGACGTGCTCTGATTGACAAAAAGTGTATCATTATAACGCCCCCTGAATCAGCAGAGGGTGTGATGATGGAAATGGGATTCATGAAGTCCCGTCCCGAGGAAATTGCCTACATACCGCTTATATTCAAGGAAAGCAATATGGGTTCCCTCGTTATTGGAAGGGTGAAGAAATACAGCCAGGACGAAAAAGAACTGTTCAATTATCTCGGCAGCCAGATTTCCATTGCACTTGACAATACAATTATTCATAGAAGGATACAGGAGCTTTCCATAAGTGACCACCTCACAGGCCTTTATAACAGACGCTACCTGTCTATCCGACTCGAAGAAGAATGGTCAAGGTGTCTCAGGTATCATGAACCCATGTCCATTATACTGGCAGATCTGGACGATTTCAAATCTGTCAATGACACGTATGGTCATGACAGGGGAGACGAAATCCTGAGAAACGTTGGAATTATTTTGCGAAAACTGGCAAGGAAAGAAGATGTCGTTGCGCGCTATGGTGGAGAGGAATTTGTTGTGGTTTTTTCAAATATGGGCAGCGAAGAGGCTACGAGCAAGGCGGATGCCATAAGGGAAGCAGTAAAGGACTGTAAATATTTGTGGACAAACGAAGAAATAACCGTAAGTGTCGGTGTTGCAACATTTCCCGAAATACGGATTGAGAATGCGGAAGAACTTCTGCAAAGAGCAGATAAGGCAATGTATATGGCGAAAACAGACGGTAAGGATAAAGTTATTGTGTGCACTTGAAGCTCGCTATTTGAACAGCTTCCAAACTTTCCTCCCTTTTTACGTTACCATCGTACGTAACCGAAACGGGCCCTGTACCAGTATCGGTACAGGGCGGGCATAGTTGCCACAACCGTAACCTTTTCTCATTTATTTGACATTTGATCTACGACTCTACCCAAGAGATCGTAGACGAGACGTGTTGTATTTCAATGCCCCGAACTTATTTGCATAGCCAACTGCATTATTTGGTTTATAATTAAATAATGACCAGTCAAAAAAACAAACCCGTAAAAGGAAAAACCTATACTCTATTCGGGAACAATAACGTAACAGATCAATATTACACTGTCATAAGAAAGTTAACGGATCTTTTCTTGCAGCGATGTCCTGATGAAAAGAGACTCCTCTTTCAAATCCGGAAAGCAAGCGGTGATAGCTCTTTCATAACCAAGCTTTCAGGAAGACATGTTGATAAAACACTCATTTCCTTTATAAAAAAGACCTTGAAGGAATCTCTGTCAGTCTTCACCACAGGGGTTAAACAGCACCTGAGGACATTACCCCTTTCAAAGAGATTCGACGACACGTTGCGGACAAAAGAAGAGCAATACCATTTCTATATGATTGAGATCGAGCTGGTCAACAGGATGTATAAGGAAGCGTTCAAACGCAGTGAATATAAATTTGCACTCATTGCTCATTGCCTGCGTGACTTCAGGCCGGATTGCCGCTCTGTTGCAGGTGATATTGAAGCTATCTGTAAAGGATGCACAAAAGACTGTTTTATCAATCTTGGAAGTGATGTGATGAAAAAATACGACATCCATCCGTACATTTCCGTCACGATGGATCTTGAAAAGCTTTTTAAAAAGATAAAGTCTGAACATCAAAGCGTCGGCGCTCTGGGGATTGCTTGCGTTCCGGAACTTGCTCATGGAATGCGGTTATGTATTGAGTTGAATATTCCCGCTGTCGGAATCCCCCTTAATGCAAATCGCTGTGCGAGATGGATGAAACATGCCCTTGAGAGTTCATTTAATATCAAAGAACTTGAGCATCTTATAAAATAACTTCCGATTTGTCTCTTTTTAGTATACAAACCGTTTTGTTGCATGTTACCATCAAACGGTTACTCGTCTTATATAATACTACGTTCAAACGGTTCGAACGGTTTAAACGTTTCCATACTGTAAAGATTTCATCGCAAGGGGCAAAACCTTGAATAATCTTGTTGCTGTTGCAGAGCAATTCAAGCTATCGGGTAAGGTTATAGACATCCGTGAATTCGGGAATGGCAATATCAATAACACCTACCTTGTAACCCTCGATTCGAAAGAGGAAAAGCACTTTATCCTTCAACGTATTAATCTGCAGGTGTTTCATCAGCCTGAACTTGTCATGCAGAATATTCGTACATTCACGGAGCATATCAGACAGCGACTGCATCATACACCTCTTATGAAAGGCCGTCGCTGGGAGGTGTTACGCATACTGCTGGCACAGAACGGACAGGACTACCTGCATGACTCAGATGGATCATTCTGGCGTGCAATCAGCTTTATTGAGAACTCGCAGTCTTTTGACATCATCAAAGATATTGAGCATGCGAGAGAAGTCGGCTATGCGCTCGGCATGTTCCACAACCTCATCAGCGACCTGCCCACAAACAGACTGGTCGATACGCTGAAAGGGTTCCACATTACACCGCACTACGTGCATCACTATCATAAGGTAATAGAGAAACACCATCCGGTCAAAGCACCGGAAGTGAATTATTGCTTACAGTTTGTAACCGAGCGAAATGCCTGGGCACATGTCCTTGAAACTGCAAAAGGTCAAGGCAGACTGCGTCTTCGACCAATTCATGGCGATCCAAAGGTCAACAACGTCTTGATGGATATTAACACCGGGCATGCCATCAGCATTGTTGACCTGGACACTGTCAAGCCCGGTTTGATTCATTATGATGTTGGCGACTGCCTTCGCTCGGGTTGCAATCCCCTGGGTGAAGAAACCGAACGGTGGGAGGAAGTTCGCTTCGATCCCGACCTGTGCCAAGCTATCCTGCAAGGCTATATCTCAATAGCACGCGAATTCCTCACCGATAACGATTATGACTATCTGTACGATGCGATACGCCTGATTACTTTCGAGCTTGGGTTGAGATTCTTTACCGACTATCTAGAGGACAATGTATACTTTAAGGCCAAGCATCCTAAACACAATCTTGCCAGGGCACTCGTCCAATTCAAGCTCACCGAGAGTATCGAATCTCATGAAACAGCCATTCGCGCCATTATCAAGGAAATAAGATGACCGCCCAGAGCTTTTCCCTTAAGCCATTCCCCCAGTCCGGCCCTATGCCAGATTTAAGGATTACAGGTAGCATCGCCCGGAATTCCAATACCCTTGCAATCCTCTATGTACTCCGCGGCCCTCTGGCAGAACTCGTGATACCTTCGCCTGCAGACATTCCAGTCCGTAAGGACGTACTTTGGGAAGAAACGTGTTTCGAGTTCTTTCTCGGTGTCAGGAATTCGTATCGGTACTGGGAATTCAACCTCTCACCAGCCAGGCACTGGAATGTCTATCGCTTCACAGCTTATCGACAAGATATGCAAGAGGAATCTTCCTATACGTCTCTCCCCTTTAGCATCCAGAAACATCCGGATGCTCTGAGGCTTTCGATGGAACTTAATCTGGATATGATAGTCCCTTCGGAACGGGGCCTGAAGGTTGCCATCAGCACTGTCATCAAACTCAAAGATGGAAAGGTGACCTACTGGGCATTGACCCATCCCGGGGCACAGGCTGATTTTCACCATTGTGATAGTTTCATTATTGAATTATAAGAGACAACCATTTCCCGTCGACTATTTTTTCCATCAATGCTAAGCCATTTTGTTCCATCACACTGATTACATGGTCTCCCTGAGACACCATCATACCGGAAAGGATGACAATGCCTTCAGGTTTAAGTCGGGATACGATTTCATGTGCTATTGTGATCAACACGTCATAGTAAATATTAGCAACAATAACGTCGAATAAGCCCTTAACATGAGTAATAATCCCGCCTTGTATGTCCACATTTTCAAGGTTGTTTATCTCAATGTTTCTACGTGCAGTTTCGACTGCCACGGGATCGGTATCAATACCTAAAACACGGGAGAATCCTAACCTTGATGCACATACGGAGAGTATTCCTGTTCCGGTTCCCACATCGAGAAAAGTCCTGCCCTTGCCAAGACAAGAAAATCTTTCTACGAGTTTCAGGCACATCCTTGTTGTTTCATGATCCCCTGTTCCAAATGCCATTCCCGGATCAATTATGATTGGTATGCGCCTAGTATCAGCCTTAACCCATGAAGGAATGACAGCGAGATTGTCTCCCACATCTATCGGCAAAAAGCTTTTTTTCCAGGATTCATTCCAATCTTTCCATGGCAATAATTCATAATCAAAAGAAAAAGCCGGGTTTAATCCGGAAGATTTCAGGTAATTTCTGAAATTCTCGAGTTCAATACAGATATTGGCAATATCAACACCGTCTTCAAAGTAGGCAAAGATCTTTCCGTCGTACTCAAAAAAGCCCAGCGATCCTATCGCCGTTAATTTGTTAATAACGGCATTTTGTGATTCACTTGATATTTTTATAATAAATTGATAGTACCCTTGTGAAGTCCTTGGCAACTTTTTCCCTTTACATTTTTAGCAGAAAGCTATACGTCTTTCAAACAGCACTGGATTCCGCATTCCTCACTTACATGAGGACAGTCAAAAATAAACTATCGAGGTCCGACCTCGATAACAGGTATCGCTAGATTATGATATTTTTGAAAAGCCTTTCTGAATCATCATATTCCTTATCTTGTCAATATGCAGTCTTTCACTCGACAGTATTTTCTCCAGTAAGAATTCATCATTAGCTGATAAGAACTTAAGTATCGATTCATTCGCAAAGGTCTCAGCCATGGACTCTTCAAGTTTCAAAGACATCTTGAGAGCATCTTCAAGTGAAACAGGATTTAACTTAATCTGCTTGCTTACGTTATCAGCAAACGCAAGGGTCTTTTCAATGAGTGTTATTGATGGAAGCAAATCGGTTGTTCCTAGTTGTTCTAATATCCCGAGATAATCGGCATTCTGTAAAAAGGCTGAATGTTGCATTTCATCATTAACAAGGTCCTCCCAAAAGCGCCTTTCTTCAGCAAACATTTGCATGAAACGACCGTATATTGATGCAGCAGCCTCTTCTATCGCAACACAACCATTTATTACGTTATCCCTTTTCATATGACCGAGCCCTAATGATGTATTAGTTATAATAAGCCAAAATGATCCTCTGGTCAATAGCAAAATATATCCCATTATCTTCCCTGTTCTCCATTGAGAAAAAAAGATTGTCTTTACAAACTGGTTTATTATAATGTAGATTTAATCAGCGCAACTCTAATTACAGATCTCTCAATCAAAAATAACGAACCTTATATCAGGAGGCAATACTATATGACCACAAAAGAGGTTTTGGAAAGGGCAAAAAAAGAGAACGTAACTTTTTTAAATCTTCAGTTTACAGATGTGATGGGCTCTCTAAAACAGGTTACCGCACCAATCAAGAGCCTGCCAGATATTTTGAAATATGGTGCCTGGTTTGACGGCTCTTCTGTAGAGGGATTTGCGAGAATCCATGAGAGTGACCTTTATCTCAAGCCTGATCCGAGTACCTATTCAATCATACCGTGGCTTAATTCTGCAGAGGGAAACACTGCACGGCTTATATGCGATATTTACAGGCCTGATGGCAGCCCATTTTCAGGGGACCCCCGCTTTATCCTGAAGAAGGTTTTGAAAAAAGCCCGCGATATGGACCTGGAATACAATACCGGCCCTGAGCCCGAATTCTTCCTTTTCAAAAATGACGCTCAAGGTCTTTTACCTATGGATAGTGATGGGTACTTTGATCTAACGACTGATAAAGCACATACCATAAGAAGGGAGATAACAGCTGCACTTGAAATGTTCGGTATCGATGTAGAGGCCTCCCATCACGAGGTGGCACCAGGGCAGCACGAGATAGACTTTAAACACGATAACGCCCTTACCACGGCTGACAGATTATTAACCCTGAGGGTTACCGTCAAGTCCGTTGCCCAGCGTCATGGATTAAAGGCATCCTTTATGCCAAAACCAATTATGGGGATCAATGGCTCCGGGATGCACGTCCACCAGAGCTTGTTTCATACAAAGACAAAAAAAAATGTATTCTATGATCCTAAAAATAGGTACAACCTTTCCAAGAGAGCATTTTATTTCATCGCAGGCCAGCTTCACCACGTAAAGGGGATGATGGCAGTTATCTGTCCCACGGTCAATTCTTATAAGAGACTTGTAGCGGGATTTGAAGCGCCTGTCTATATATCGTGGGCAAGAATAAACAGATCGGCGCTGATAAGGGTCCCCAAGTGGTTTGAAGACAAGACTAATTCTGCACGTATTGAGTTGAGATGTCCTGATCCCGCCTGTAATCCTTATTTGGCATTTGCCGTAATGCTGGCAGCAGGTCTTGACGGCATTGAAAAGAAAATCAAGTTAGCTGATCCTGTTGAGGAAGACCTGTATAAATTTGACGAGGAGAAACTGGTAACAAGGAAAATCGATACACTTCCATCATCTCTTTATGAGGCAATAATTGAATTAAAAAACAACAAGCTCATGCGGGAGGTTTTAGGAGAACACCTGTACAAGAGGTATCTCAATATCAAAACAAGAGAATGGAATGAATTTAAATCTCAGGTTACACCCTGGGAAGTGGAAAAGTATACAGATATTTAACTTGACAAATCACTGCTGTCCAAAACAATGGCAAACAGCAGGCTGAATTCCGAGAAAACAAGGGATTCAGCCTGCTGATCAATGCTATATTCGACAGGTGTGTTGATAAAAAATATATGATAAACCCTGCAATCTTCAGGCAATACGACATTAGAGGGATTTGGGAAAAGGATTTAACACCAGATGTGGCTGAATTGATAGGCAGGGGAGTTGCTTCTTATCTGCTTAAGTCTATTAAAAAAGACCGGGCAAAGGCAAGCGTAGGAAGAGATGCAAGGCTTCATTCTCCTGCAATCAGAGACAATTTGATTAAGGGGCTTACTGAATCGAATATTGATGTTATTGATCTCGGTGTATGTCCCACGCCGCTTCAGTATTATTCCTTGTTTACGCTTCCGGTTGAAGGTGGCGTAATGATTACGGGAAGTCATAACCCGCCTGAATTTAACGGTTTTAAGGTAAGCGTCGGCAAGAGCACAATCTTTGGCGAATCCATTCAGGAAATAAGAAAAATGATCGATGCAAATGAGCTGAAAAGCGGAAACGGTACAGTTGAGCAATATCCCGTAATTGATGCCTATATTCATTTTATAAAAGAAAGATTTCCGAGCCTTTCCGGTCTCAAAGTTGTTGTTGATGCTGGAAATGGAACAGGGGGGCTTGTAGCGCCAAAAATTATGAAAGCACTTGGTGCTGAAGTAATTGAACTTTATTGTGAACCTGATGGAACATTTCCAAACCATCACCCTGATCCCGTAGTAGAAAAAAACATTTCCGATTTAATCGACAAAGTGAGAGAATCTGGAGCCCATGTCGGAATAGGGTACGATGGAGACGCAGATAGAATCGGTGCTGTTGATGAAAATGGAAACATCATCTGGGGTGACAGGCTGATGATAATCTTTTCACGAGACATTCTGAAAGACAATTCGGGAGCAAAAATAATAGGCGAAGTTAAGTGCTCTCAAACCCTTTACGACGATATCACTTTTCATGGCGGAGTGCCTGTTATGTGGAAAACCGGCCATTCACTGATTAAAGAGAAAATGAAGAAAGAAAAGGCGCTTCTTGCAGGAGAAATGAGTGGCCATCTGTTTTTCGCTGACAGGTATTTTGGCTACGACGACGCCATTTATGCAAGCCTGAGGCTTCTGGAAATAATAAAAAAAACCGGGGAACCTTACAGCACAAAAGGCCTTTTGGAAGATGCCCCCTTCATGACTTCTACCCCGGAAATACGCTTTGACTGCCCGGATGAGATCAAGTTCAAAATTGTTGAAAAAGCACAGGATGCATTTAATGAATTTCCCTCTGTTACCATTGACGGAATAAGGATACAATTTGACGATGGATGGGCACTCATCCGCGCATCCAACACCCAGCCGGTTCTGGTCTTGCGGTTTGAGGCTGTAAACGAAAAACGCCTCGAAGAAATAAAGAGTTTTGTTGAAGAGAGACTGAATAAAATAATTGAAGAGTTTAAAGGTTGATAGTCAGAGATCTAATTTTTGGTTTTTACAGCGGCCAGAGCTCGCTTTCTATGGCGCTAAGCATCCGGTGAAATGTCTCGGGCTTTAACGCAGATATGGAAACGGCATGAAACCTTTTACAAAGGGCTTTTGCCTCTTCTTTATCTACAAGGTCTTCTTTATTTAAAATTAATAACTCATGCTTGTTTGAAAGGCTTAAATCAGACAGTATTTTTTCCACGGACTTGATCTGCTGTTCAAACCGGGGATTTGAAATATCGACAACGTGCAGGAGCAAATCCGCATCTTCAAGTTCTTCAAGTGTTGCCCTGAAGGCAGCAAAAATGTCTTTAGGAAGATCGCGTATGAATCCGACCGTATCAGTAATTATTACATCCCTCTCCCTGGGAAATCTCAACCGTCTGCTTGCGGTGTCCAATGTTGCAAACATCTTATCTTCCACAAAGGTTTTACTTTTCGTGAGATTATTAAGAAGGGTTGATTTTCCTGCATTTGTATATCCTATGATCGAAACTATCGGAATACCCTGTTCCACCCTGCGTGCCTTCCTCTGCTTTCTTGCACGGCTCAGGGATTCAAGCTCCTTTTCAAGAAGGGCTATCCTTTCCCTCACACGCCTTCTATCAACTTCCAGCTTCATTTCTCCAGGGCCTCTTCCGCCGATCCCTCCCATTAACCTCGACATTGCAGTCCCTTTTCCCGTAAGTCTCGGAAGCCTGTATCGCAGCTGCGCAAGCTCAACTTGAACCTTACCATCTTTGCTGTGAGCACGGCGTGCAAAGATGTCAAGAATAAGTTGAGATCTGTCTATAACCTTCAATTCTGTAACAGCATTGATTGCTTTTATCTGTGATGGATTAAGATCCTGATCAAAAATTAACATGGTAGCTCCCTTATTCATTGCGTTGATCACAAGGGCTTTTATTTTCCCTTCGCCCATGAGATATTTAGGATTGATATTTTTGGGCCTTTGCAAAACTGTATCAACAATAAATATGTTGCTTGATTTTGCCAGCTCTTTCAGTTCTTCCATCGAGTCTTCCTGCTCATAACGCAGTGCTGTTGAAACACTAACAAGGACTGCCCTTTCTCTTGTGTCTTTTATGTCAAATCCATCTCTGCGAGACTGAAGTCCATTCTCGATTGAAGATATGAAAAGATCAAAATCTCCAAATGCCCGATCCATGCCGTGAAAAGGCACGGGATCGCTTATTTCACAAGACGTTTCTGAATTGGTAGAAAAAAGGTGTGCCAGAGAAATGGTATCAGGGTGTCCGTCTTTCAATCCGATAACGATGAGTGCATCAAGTCTTAAAAGTGAAAGGTCGGTAATATCATCCTGGTTAATCCTTTCACTCTTTATATGTGTATGGATAAGCCTGAGGCCACGGAGGACTTTTCTGCCAAGGGGGAAATTGATCAGTTCCGGAATAAAAATCCCTTTTGCGTCTCCCACAATTACATGGCTGATATTGCCGCTTCTGTCTGCCAGCACGCCGATCTGACGTCCAATTGAGTTTGAGCAGTTGGCCATCAACATTGCAAGATCTGTAGTCAAGGCCTTGTCTTTTGGTATGCGACGTCTATATATTCTCTCAAGTGACCTGAGATCGCTTTTCTTTAAACCCGAAATATTACCGTATACTGAAGGAATAATTTTCCTCCGAAAAATAGAGTTATGAGTATGGAGTTAAGAGTTAAGCTTAATAACTCCTCACTCGTGACTCTCAACTCATATGTTAGTGTGCTTCTGCCCAGTTCTTACCTGATCCTATAACAACTTTAAGTGGAACACGAAGTGTTACCGCATTTTCCATTTCTTCTTTGACCAAATCCTTAACCGTATCTTTTTCTTCTTCCGGAACTTCGAATAACAGTTCATCATGTACCTGGAGAAGCATTTTTGTCCGCTTTCCTTCTTTTTTTAACCTGTTCCAGATATTCAACATTGATACCTTTATTATATCAGCTGCAGAGCCCTGTATTGGTGAATTTATTGCAAGCCTTTCTCCGAGTTGTCTTGTATTTTTATTGGTACTTTTTAGTTCAGGGATTGCCCTTTTTCTTTTATACAGAGTTGATACATAACCTGTTTCAACAGCTTCCTTAATCAAGATATCGATATAATCCTTTACTCCTTGATGACGGCTGAAATACATATCGATATAATGTCTTGCCTCTTCAGGAGGTATTCCAAGCTGCTGACCGAGTCCATATGGACTGATACCATACACAATACCGAAATTCACCGTCTTTGCCGTGCGTCTCATTTCAGCTGTCACCTCTTCAGCAGGAACTTCAAAAAGCTCGCATGCTGTTCCTGAATGTACATCTCCATCCTGCTTAAATGTCTCAATAAGGTGCTTATCCTGACTCAAATGTGCAAGTACGCGAAGCTCTATCTGAGAATAATCAGAAGACATCAACAGGTTTCCCTTTTCAGTGATAAATGCTTCTCTTATTTTCTTTCCCCATTCCCCTCTAACCGGAATGTTTTGGAGGTTCGGGTCGGAGCTGCTGAGACGTCCTGTGGCTGTTACGGTTTGATTGAATGATGTATGGAGCCTGCCTGTTACAGGATTAACAATTTTTGGCAGGGCGACAATATATGTGTTTTGCAGTTTTGAAAGTGCCCTGTATTCAATGATCTCTTTTGGTAATTCATGTTCAAGTGCCAACTGTTCAAGCACACTGATATTGGTTGAATATCCGGTCTTTGTTTTTTTGAAGGGCTTTAGGCCAAGCTTTTCAAAGAGGATTTCCTGAAGCTGCTTTGGTGAGTTGATATTGAATTCCTCACCAGCAAGAACATATATCCTCTGCTCAATACCTGAAAGTTCTTCTGTTATTTTCTCTGAAAAGGATTCCATCAATGGCTGGTCGATTTTCACTCCTGCCATTTCCATATCAGCCAGAACCTCAATCAGCGGAACCTCTATTTCATGAAACAGCCTGTCGAGTTCCTGTTTCTTTATTTCAGGCTCAAGACACCTTTTGAGTTTCAAGGTTACCGCAGCATCTTCCCCTGCATATTGAGTGGCTTGATCAATTGTAACCTCGCTGAAGTCTTTTTTCCCTTTTCCCATGACCTCTTGAAAGGAGAGTTTCTTTATTCCGAGATAATCCATAGCAGCATCGGTCAGATTATGGTTTGTTTTGTTGGGATTTAAAAGATAGGATGCAACCATGGTGTCATGGTCAATTCCTTGTAAATTCATTTTCTCGTTTTTCAAGATAATCAGGTCATACTTTATGTTGTGACCGGTTTTTTTAATCCCGGGATTTTCGAAAATCTTCCTTATTTTTTCAATTACATAATTTTTTGGTAACTGTTCAGGTACTCCAAGATATGAATGAGCAACTGGGATATAATAAGCCTTATCCGTTTTTGTTGCCAGCGATATGCCAACAAGCTCGGCATTCATTGGTGATTGAGATGTGGTTTCCGTATCAATGGTGATTTCGTCTCCTATGGACGCTAAAACATCCTCCAACCTTTCCTTATCAAGGATAGTAACATATTCATCTTTCTCTTCCAGCTGTGATTCTTGATCCGGAATGAGCTTAATCAAGCTGCTGAATTCAAATTTGCGAAAGCAATCTAATAGTTTCTTCCATTCAGGCTCCCCTTGTTTCAACTCGTCAATTGATATGTCCAGGGGGAGGTCTATATGAATGGTGGCAAGTGTCTTGCTGAGCTTGATATTCTCCATGTTTTCAGACACCGACTCTTTTACTTTTGCGTTTTTTATGCGTGTGTAATTCTCCAAGAGTGCTTCGAGGCTACCAAATTCTTTCAAAAGTTTTACAGCCGTCTTTTCTCCGATTCCGGGAGCTCCGGGTATATTATCGGATGTGTCACCTGTTAATGCTATGATTTCAGGAAAACGCGATGGTTTTACTCCAAATCTTTCAATAACATCTTTCTCTTCTGTAATCTTATCCTTCATGCTGTCGTAAAGCCTAATGCGGGGGCTTACAACCTGGAATAAGTCTTTATCGCTGGTAACAATATAAACATCAATTCCTTCTGTCTCAGCTTCTTTGGCAAGAGTACCCAATATGTCGTCAGCTTCATAACCTGCCTTTTCAATTGTCTGGATCCGAAAGGCATTTATAATTTCTTTGATAAATGGAATCTGCGAACTGAGTTCATCAGGCATACCAGGCCTGTGGGCTTTATATTCCTCGTACGTTTCATGTCTTTTCGTTGGTCCCGGGGCGTCAAATACAACGACAAAATAGTCAGGTCTTTTCTCTCTCAAAATCTTCAGGATCATATTGGTAAAACCGTAAATGGCATTGGTCGGAACGCCTGTTGACGTCGAAAGCCCCCTTATTGCATAAAAGGCCCGGTAAATGTAAGAGTTTCCGTCTATAAGATACAAGGTCGGCATGGTTTAATTATACAAAAGAAAAGAATAATTAAGTATATCAAGCAGGGACGTTGCCCCCGAATAGGGGCGTTGCCCAGACGGGGCTTTACGCCCATCGGGACTATACGTCCTTGACTCCTCGACCCCTTGAATCCTTACAGCCATTTCAACTTTGTTCCGAAAGAACTAAAAAATATGAGAAATATGATAAAAGAAAATTATAGAGGATAATCTTGAAGCGCAAAGGAGGATTGTCTCTATTACTGAAACCCTGCATTTTAGGCTGCATTTTTTATTCTGTTTCACAAATTGACATGCAAACCCTTGCTTCGCAGATATTGCTTGACTTCCCCGATACTGAAAATTCGATAGTGAAAAACTGAAGCAGCCAATAGAATCTGCGCTCCTCCCTGAGCAACCGCTTCATAAAAATGCTCCAACTTTCCAGCCCCGCCAGAAGCGATCACCGGTACATTCACGACTTTTGAAATTGCTTTTGTAAATTCCAAATCATATCCTGCCTTGGTTCCATCGCCATCCATACTAGTTGGAAGGATTACACCGGCACCCAGTTCCTGACACTGTTTGGCCCATTCTACAGCGTCTTTGCCTACAGGCCTGGTGCCGCCGGAGATAACCAGCTCAAACCCGGACGGCATCTCCTCATTCCTTCTGGCATCAATGGCTATAGTGACTTTTTCAGACCCGAATGTCCCGGCTGCCTGTTTGACTATATCCGGATTTCTCACTGCAGCACTGTTAATTGAAATTTTGTTAGCACCAGCCTCAAGTACCAGTTCAATATCTTCTAAAGAAGAAATACCGCCACCCACCGTCAACGGGATGTCTATAACCGATGAGACATGCTCAATCCACTCAAGTCGGGTTTTTCTGTTTTCTACTGTTGCTGCTATGTCCAGCATGGCCAATTCATCGGCACCTTCCTCTTGATAAAACCTTGCATTCTCAACCGGATCGCCCGCATCTCTTAAATTTACAAAATGTATGCCTTTGACAACACGACCATCCTTCATGTCAAGACATGGCATAATATTTATAGTACCCATATTGTCTCCTTCTTCAAAGCAAAAAAATTAGCCAGTGATTACGGTAATATATATCACTACTATTGTCAAATAAAATTTAGTCAGGCAAAGTTTTTTATCCAAAAATAAATGGGATTTTATCGCTTCCCGTAGATTCCTTTAGAGAGATGTTATTTGCTACATGTCTCTTGACTATTCATCATCTTCACGTTATATTGTTCTGTGTCCAAAAAATACAAACCCATATCTTTTAAAAATGTAAAAACCTGTCAATTAAAGTCGAGAAAGAGCAAGGTCGTTCTCGATGAGGTGGGGAAACCATCCAGCGGAGGAAGCTTCAGGGATTTTCTCGACAGTGTTCCCGATATACTAGCAGCTAGGGACTTTAAAGCAGTAGTCAATGCTATTCTTAAAGCCAGAAAAAGAGACAGGCCTGTAATTCTCGGCATGGGTGCACATCCAATAAAAGTCGGCATATCGCCGATTATTATCAACCTGATGGACAACAATTTTATTACTTCTGTTGCCATGAATGGTGCATGTATTGTTCATGACTTTGAACTCAGCCTGATGGGCCATACCTCAGAGGATGTTGATATTGAACTGTGCAAAGGCAGTTTTGGTATGTCTGAAGAAACAGGTAAGTGTCTTAACAGGGCAATCAAAAATGGTGTTAAGAAAGGTTGGGGGATTGGAAAAGCCGTAGGTGAATATGTATTAAAAAGCAAAGCCACTTACAAGGAATTAAGTATTATGGCAGCTGCAGCAAGACTTAATATTCCCGCAACCGTGCATGTCGCAATAGGTACCGATATTATCCACATGCACCCGGAAGCAGATGGCAAATCTATCGGAGAGGGCAGCATGAGAGATTTTAAATTGTTTTCTTCTGTTGTTGCTGACCTGAAAGGCGGAGTTTATATTAACCTCGGTTCAGCAGTAATCATGCCGGAAGTATTTTTAAAGGCAATTGCTGTTTCACGGAATCTGGAATATGAAGTCAAAAATTTCACAACAGTAAATATGGACTTTATTCAACATTACCGCTGCCGTGAAAATGTCCTGAGGCGCCCGGTTCTTTCAGGTGGAAAATCATATGCCCTAACCGGTCACCATGAGATAATGTTTCCCTTGTTAGCTGCCGCAATCATGGAAAAAGCCTACCGGTAAATGAGCTGCCTTATCTTATCCCAGGATATTCATTTTTTTTGAATCCTTTCGGCAGGTTAAAGAGGGAAGACGCAAAGTTTTGCTTCCGGATTTCCTTGAGCTCTGTTTTATCCATAATCTTTCCATTGGAATATGTAATGGTTCTTATTGGAATTCCGGCATAGCCCCTTTCTTGAGAACCGACCTTGTAGAATGTATGCTGTTCCCTGGAAAATTCTCCAAAAAAACCGCCTAAGCCTTCCATGACTTCCAGATCTTCACGTTTAAGTCCAAGCTTCTCCCAATCGGTTGTCCAGATTTCTTCTGCCTTTTTTCCATCCATATATCCTTCATATTTATCGCAATTCCACTTATTCACTATTATTCCGGAGGCCCGCTTCTTATATATTGGTTCTTCCGGTCTAAAAGGCATTTGTCCTTTCATCATCTTTTCCATCATTGCCCGTTCATCAGGAGGCATGTTCTTCATCTGCTCTTTCATTTTATTCATGGCCTCATCCATTTTCTTTTTCATTCCAAGCATGTCAGCCCTCGTTATCTCCATATAGGTTTTTTCTTTATTATCAATTGTCCAGAATACTTCTTTATCCCTGCGGTAAATAAATGTATTGTCTATTTTTGTTCCTTGAGAGTCCACCCGTATACGATCTTTATCCACATAGACTCTACTGGTTATTTTTTCCTTATTCATGTCGTATGTCTCATTGGTGTTGATCATCAAAATGCCGGCCTCTCCATGAAGCGCAACGAATTCAAGGACAATAAACAAGTATAACAACAATCTTAGATACTTCATATGAATCTCCTTTCTTTTTTATATATTTGCAGGATAATTTTTTCTGAATTTCCTGGAGGATACTCTTCCGGTTAAGGATGCATTCCTGTTGCGTATAAACATCGTCTATAAATGATGCTACCAAATCCCTTTTCCACTGTCAAACGAAAGCACTTTTTAACTGGTCTTTTCTTTGACAAGATTTCCTTTTAAATGGTAGTGTTCAGGTAAAAGGAAATATTGAATTATGATACCTGTCATTGACGAGGAGGTATGTATAGGCTGCGGCAATTGTGAAGAAATCTGTCCCAGTGTTTTTCAGCTTGTTGATGAAAAATCCAGGGTTATTGATCCCGAAGCCTGTGAATTTGCTGAATGCTGCGAAGCTGCCGCTGAGAACTGTCCTGTTGAGGCAATAACGATAGAGGAGGAAGACGAACATCCTTCCCTTTCTACTATTTTTTAATAAGGATCATCTACAAAAAGTTTGAACCCTTTTTCGCAACAGCATTAGGGAAAAATATAAATTCAAACACTCATGGCCCTATGGGGCACCACGAAGAATGAAAATGCCCTTGTCTGCCATGCCTGCCGACAGGCAGGCGACAGGCAGGTCGCAAAATAATTTCTTTTATAAAGCCTGTATGATGTGAAATGCATTTTTTGGGCAAATTGACAGTATAATGAAGTGATTACTATAATTCTTTGATATGAGGAAATTTCTGGCAAGGTTTTTTATTTTTGTTATTGTCGTTGCTCTTGGAACGGCAATCGGTGGATATTTTGCCCTTATCAAAGGAGTCCCCCGTATAGAGGAGATTAAAGGATATATACCGGCACATGGAACAAAGGTTTTCGCTGATGATGATTCCCTTATCGGAGAATTCAAGATTGAAAAGGGTGTATATGTACCCATTACGAAAATTCCCGAATATTTAATCAGAGCTGTTGTAGCTGTTGAGGACGCAAGATTCTGGCTACATAAAGGTATTGATTATGTTGCGGTGTTAAGGGCTCTATCAAAAGATATTCGAGCAGGCCGGATAAAAGAAGGTGCAAGCACCATTACCCAGCAACTTGCAAAAGTGGTTTTTCTCTCTCCCGAGAGGACTATTGTCAGAAAATTAAAAGAGGCAACACTGGCCTTCAGACTCGAAAAAAATCTGACAAAAGAAGAAATCCTGGAGCTCTACCTGAATAAAATATATTTTGGCCATGGTGCATATGGTGTTGAGATGGCAGCAAGGGCATATTTTGGTAAGTCTGTTTCAGATCTAACTCTTGCTGAAGCATCTCTCCTCAGTGGTATTATCAAGGCACCAAGCAGATATTCCCCTTACAGCAACCTTGATAAAGCCAAGGTAAGGCAATTCATTGTTTTGAATAGAATGTATAAGGAAGGCTATATAACCAAAAAACAGCTGGAAGAGGCATATAAGCAGCCTCTTTATCTCTCAAGCGTGAGATACGAACAGTATACGCCAAACTATTTTTTGGAATATGTCAGAAAGTATCTCGAAGATGAACACGGTGCAGAAATGGTATATAAAGGAGGCCTAAAAGTTTATACGACCCTTAATAAGAATATACAGCTTGCTGCTTTGAACTCTCTTAAAAGGGGTTTGAGGAAATTGGATAAAAGACAGGGCTTTCGAGGTCCGTTGGGCCGTAAGGATATTAATCTTCAAGAAGAATTAGAAAAGAAAGAGCCATTCAAGAAAGTTGTTATGAAGAAAGGAGACCTCATGACAGCCTCTGTCCTTAAGGTCTCTGCCTATGAAGCCACGGTTAAAACAAGGGGCTTTATCGGGAAGCTCTTTGTTTCAGACGCAAAATGGGCCGATAAAATTATAGATTTAAATGGTAATGTGATAAAAACGTTCATAAACCTGAAACTTACGGATATTTTGAAGCCGGGAGATATTATTCAAGTACGGGTAAAAGACATAAGTGGCAATGAACCTGTTTTTAAACTCGATCAGGAGCCCCTTGTGCAGGGAGCGATTGTTGCCATTGAGCCAAATACTGGTTATATCCGGGCGATAGTCGGAGGTTATGATTTTCAAAAAAGTGAGTTTAACAGGGCTATTTTTGCAAGGAGGCAGGCTGGCTCAGCATTTAAACCGATAATATTTGCTGCTGCTATGGAATACGGCTATACCCCGGCAAGCATAATAATAGACGATCCTCTGATTTATGAAAGTGAACAATTCGGTGACTGGAAGCCGGAAAATTATGATGAAAAATATCACGGAGCAACAAGACTCAGAGAGGCCCTTACATACTCTAGAAACATTGTTACGGTAAAACTACTCGAAGAGATTGGCGTGGATAAGGTTATTCAGTTTTCCCGCAAATTAGGTATCAAGGGCCCTTTCCCTCATAATCTCACACTTGCCCTTGGCAGCTTAAGCATAAGTCCTCTCGAAATAACATCAGCCTTTAGTGTATTTGTACAAGGTGGTATGAAAATTGATCCAATCGCAATTAAATATATTATTGATTCAGATGGCAATATTCTGGAGAATAACCAGCCCAAGGGTATCAGAGTGATAAGCCCACAGATGGCATTTCTTGCCACATCCATGCTTGAAGACGTTGTTAAGTACGGGACAGGCTGGCGGGCACGATCGCTGAAAAGAACGGTTGCAGGAAAAACCGGTACCACGAATGAATATAAAGATGCATGGTTCATTGGCTACACCCCCGAATTAGCTGCCGGCGTGTGGGTAGGTTTTGATGACATGAGGACACTGGGGGATGAAGAGACAGGGTCAAAAGCAGCAGCTCCTGTTTGGACTTCCTTTATGCAAAAAGCCCTTGCTGAGATTGCTCCTTTTATTGATAAAGATACCGCAAAGGGCGAGCAACAATCCTTTCCCATCCCAGACGGTATTGTTACCGCTGTAATTGACCCCGTAACAGGACTTCTTGCTACCAATGATTCGAAAAAAATGGTAGAATTTTTTATAGAAGGGTCTGTTCCTACGGTTTATTCAACCGAATTTTACAGAAACCTGGTATTGTTACAAAAAGAAGAACTAAAAAAGATAAAAAAAGCCTTAAGATAAGGAGGAATAAGGAGTTGCACTATAAAATGTTTGGGGAGGTATCTATGAGGGTTATTGCTTTCATCTTAGTGATTTTGTTAATAAGCACCATTTCACTGTGCTGGGCACAGGAGGCATCTTTAGAAAAAGCATATTCTCTTTACTACAAAGGGGAAAAAGAATCGGCGATAAGAATGATGGAAGAATATGTTAGCGAAAATCCTGAGCCAGCTGCGTTTTATTTCTTGGGTTATGCCTATTACGAAATGAAAAAAATGGACATAGCTGCGAAGTATTTTAACGAGGCTTTTGTAAGGAGCCCTTTTTATAGTCCCTTATCCAAAGAAAAGAATTAAACGCCTACCTTGTGCAACTTCATGATATTTGTCTTGCTACCCAGTGCAAACGGGGAAGTTGCAATAATAACAATTGCGTCTCCTTTCTTTACAATATCTTTTTGAAGCAAAGCCTTTTCTGACTCAGCTATCATCTCATCCGTATTGTCAGGAAATTTCATCATATGAGGTATGATACCCCAATACAGATTCATTCTTCTCTGAATGTCTTCACTTACAGTAAAACCAATAATCGGAACGTGAGGTCTGAATTTCGATACCAGAAGGGCAGTAAAACCGCTCCGGCTAAAAGCAACAATTGCTTTTGCCTTTACATCCATTGAAGATATACATGCAGCCTCGGCAATAGCCTGTGCAAAACTTTTTGAAACAATATGAGAGGAATACCCTTCAACTTTGTGCATCTCTGTGTAGTTAATAATTTTGTCCATCATTTTTACTGCTTCAAAAGGGTATTTGCCGATGGACGTTTCTGCAGAGAGCATAAGTGCGTCTGTTCCGTCAAGAACTGCATTTGCCACATCTGCTGTCTCTGCCCGCGTGGGACTCGTATGTTCTTTCATGGATTCAAGCATCTGGGTGGCAGTGATGACAGGTTTCATCGCGGCATTACATTTTTCAATAAGGGCTTTCTGAATTAAAGGGACATTTTCCAGGGGAACTTCAACTCCAAGATCGCCTCTTGCGACCATAATACCGTCCGAGACATCAATGATCTCATCAATATTTTCAAGTGCCTGTCCGTTCTCTATTTTTGCAATTACCGGTATTTCTTTGTCATGTTTCTTAAGCCAATTTTTGACCCTTACCACATCCTTACCCGAACGGACAAAGGACATCGCAACGTAATCAACACCAATTTGTATGCCAAACTTAAGGTCTGCCTTATCTTTCGACGTAAAAATTCCCCCTGATATTCGAGTCCCGGGAAGATTGAGTCCCTTGTTTTCTCTCAACACGCCGCCTTCAATAACTCTTGCAGTCAATCCTTTCTTTGTCTTACCAGTGACCCTTAACTTAATCAGCCCGTCATCAATCAGTATTTTATCTCCTGTCTTTACATCATTTACAAGATTAGGATAAGAGACGGAAATCTTCTCGTTGTCGCCTGCGATTTTTTCTGTGGTAAGGCTTAATGTGGAATTTCTTTTAAGAACGGCAACACCGTTTTTGACCGCTCCTATCCGTATCTTCAGCCCCTTCAAATCTTGCAGTATTGCAACAGGTAAGTAATATTTTCTGGAGGCATGTCTTAAATGTTTAATCGCCCTTTTGTGCTCCTCGTGTGTGCCGTGAGAAAAATTCAGTCTGGCAACGTTCATCCCTGCCTTGACCATCTTATCTATAATGCTTTTTGAAGAACTTGCTGGGCCTATTGTACAGATTATCTTTGCCTTTCGCATAACACTCTCTCTACCGCCCCGCTTTAGTCAATCCACCTTATTGCTTTTCCCTTCTGGCAGGCAGTGTGTCTCTGCCAGTTTCTGCCTTTTTGTTTAAAATCGGAGCGGTAATGAGCTCCAACACTGCCTTTTCTAAAAAGTGCTGCATCGGTAATTAAATGAGAAACTGTGAGCATGTTTCTTAATTCACATTCTCTTCTGTTATGGAAAGGGGTCTCTATTATGATGTCCCTTTTTTTAAGCCATCTTTTCGCAAAACTTAACGATTCTTCACACCTTATAATACCCGCTTTGTTCCACATTAACTGCCTCAATGATCTTCTTATTTTTTCACTTTCAAAATTTTTTGCCTGATATATTTCATCTCTTCTTAGTTGTTTATTATGAGAGTTCCTGATAAAAGTACCTGTTGTTTCTTCATTGATATATTGAGCTGCCTTATTTCCGGCCCGTGCCCCGAATACCAGTCCCTCAAGAAGACTATTTGAAGCAAGACGGTTAGCGCCGTGTACACCTGTGCACGCAACTTCACCAGCAGCAAAAAGTCCTCTGATACTGGTTTCACCGTTAATATTTGTACTTACCCCGCCCATTATATAATGTGCAGCAGGTGATACTGGTATCATATCTTCCGTAATATCAATGTCATATTGAAGACATGTAGCATAAATCTGGGGAAATCGATTTTTTACAAAGTCTTTGTCAAGATGTGTAAGGTCAAGGTACACATATTTTGATTTTGTCTTGACCATTTCAGAAACAATAGCCCTTGTCACCTCATCCCTTGAGGCAAGCTCAGACATTTCATGATATACAGGCATAAACCGCTTACCATATATGTTTTTTAAGACTGCACCTTCACCTCGCATCGCCTCACTTAGCAAAAATTGAGGTGCTCCAGGAGAGTAGAGCGTTGTCGGATGAAATTGTATAAATTCCATGTCTATTAACAACGCTCCTGCCCTATAGGCTATTGCGATGCCGTCACCTGTTGAAATCAAAGGGTTTGTTGTCCTTGAAAAAAGCTGACCTGCCCCTCCTGTTGCAAGGATTACCGCTTTTGCAAAAATGTCAATAACGTGATCACCTCTTAGTACAGTAGCTCCGATACACCTGTTATCTTCAACAATTAAATCGAGGGTAAATGAAAAATCATATCTTGTAATAGAAGTGAAGGAACGTGCCTTACTAATAAGTACTCTCTCAATCTCCTTGCCTGTTGAATCTCCGTGGGAATGAAGGATTCTTCTTCTGGTGTGTGCAGCTTCTCTTGTAAAGGAGAGTTTACTCCCCTCTTTATCAAATTCAGCCCCCCATGACATGAGTTCTATAATATAGCCCGGGCCTTCTTCCACCATAATCCTTGCCGCTTCCATGTTACAAAGTCCATTTCCGGCTTTTACGGTGTCCTCATAATGGATACAAACTTCATCTTCATCGCTCAGTGCAACAGCAATTCCTCCCTGTGCATAGCCCGTAGTGCTTTCTGTTGCTTTATCTTTTGTAAGTACAAGCACGCTTCCTTTTGAAGCAAGCTCAATGGCAGCTCTTAAACCCGCGACACCACCGCCGATTACAAGGAAGTCAACACTTTTTGAGGAAGGCTTCACAATGGAAAATATTATAGCATTTAGGCAGTTAAGTCAATTTATTATGCAAACTTATGTCCATAGAATTTTATTTTTTGTATAATAAGATACTTTTCACAAGTTCGGGGCGTAGCGCAGCCTGGTAGCGCGCCTGCTTTGGGAGCAGGATGTCGGGGGTTCAAATCCCTCCGCCCCGACCATGCTTTATCTAATATTATCAAGCAGTTAGAAACCAACTGCTGCCAAATCAGTTTTATGTAATACGTTAGCCACTAAACCAATCTCCATGTCATAGTATGGCATCTCAGGAATGGGAAAAAGCTAAACTCGAAGCATTGGAGCGAATACAAGAGAAACTGGGGCATTTCAATAAATCCACGGCAAAGAAACACTATATTGTTGAGTAAACAAGAAAAGACCATCTGTTTATCAACTAATCTCACATACACTAAAATTATTGATAACACCTATTAGGGGCTAGCAATCTTTCATAGTATCTGCTTAGAGTGATTATAATTAACATAAGAAATATGTACAAACAGATAAAGTGATAAAATAATTTAAACAGAATATTATTTTAAGTTGAAGAGTGCTCGATTGATTCGAAGTTTTTTGACTGCCCGTGTAGACGAAACCCTAAGCATTCAGATGTACATGTTTTTACATTGCTTCAATATTAATATCTAACCCCGATCCTGCGTGTTCCGATTCTGTATTGGCGAATTGGGCCTGTACGGTGAACGGAACAGCGGTTACTTGGGAATAATCCAACTCCCTTTTTCCGGTTAGTAAAGCTATGAGTAATCCTTCGTCCCGGCACTTGCCTTTATGTGCGCACTTATTCCGAGTTTGCTCAAAATAGTAAAGGGGGATCTGGCACTGGAATTCATTGACATGTATACTATTATCGATCCGATCTATTCCGTAATTAAGTGTCTTTTTGCGTTTCAGAAGAGTTTTCCCAAGCTGCAGGTCTGCGCACGTATCTCCAAATCGAGCACAAGATGAGCAAAGTTCATAAAATTTCAATGGGTCTTGGCAGTTAAATTCAAAGATATGAATTTTTTTGCCTTTCTTTTCTTGTTTCATTTTGTCCTCACTTTCAAATATCTCTATTTACAGCTGGCCCTGTTGTTTTTTCTGGTATGTTTTCATCATGTCTAATCATCCACGATATATTTAGACGTATAGTGCTTGCATATTATTAATATTTAGTAACACTAATTATTTTGAATTTAGCATTAGTCATACTAAATGTCAATAGATTAATTATTTCCTGTTTCCCTGAATAATGTGGCAGGACTTAATGAATCTTTAGCCAGAGCAGCTTGGCGGGATACTGGCTGGGATTACGCCACTCAGTCGGCATTTCATTGGTTAGGTGAACAACATCCCCGGCATGGAGGTTGTAAACAGCCTGCTGTAATTTAAACTGCAATTTTCCCGTGAGTAAATAACCAATCTCATCACCTTTATGTATAAAAAAATGGGTGGAAACAGTCTTGCCGGGAAATATTTCAATAAGATATGGTTCAGCTTTCGGGTCGAAATCAAGGGGAGTCAGCGATTTGACATGAACATACCCATCCGGCATCCCTGGTATTTTCACTTCTACGGCCTCATCAGACGGAAATATAATCCGCTTCTCAATTTCAACTTGTTTTTGAAAAAGAGAACCAACATCTATCGAAAGTTCCTCTGCCATTTTCAGCAATGCCGGCAGCGAAGGATAAATCATATTACTTTCAATCTGCGAGATTGTGCTTGGGTTAATTCCGACCCGTTTAGCCAGTTCCGCCTGTGATATCCCTTTTTTTGTGCGAAGCTCTTTTAACCGGAGTCCCAGTTCAATTCTCGCGGTCATACGTTTTTCATCATCAAAGGTGATGGTCATCTCCCTGGTCCAGTAATTATGAGATTTATAAAGCCCGTCCAAATTCCTATTTTCAGCCTTCATCACGGTGAGAGAAGAGTTGCCTCTTTTAATAGCAAGATCAATTACTACCTGTGCTATCTGGTTAATCTGAGCCCGGAGCCGTTCAGAATGTGCGCTTTTTTCCATTATCCAGTATGCAATAGTGTTAAGTTCATATAGTCGGGGGCAAGAATGAGTATAAAATTTAAGTATCTGCTCTTCCCCTCCCCATAGTTCCTGCATACCTGTCAGACTCTCAAAAACAAAGCATACATTGCCCTTCATTTTCGCATGAACGCGATATAGGACATCCATAAAACGAGTCACATCATGAGCGTCTTCGATATTGATTATTTTATATGAATCCACAGGGAGAGGGTTGTCGTAAAATTTCATAAAAACCGGTGAGCGTGCTCCTTTGCCAGAGGTGAAACAATCCAGAATAGTGAGTAAGGGGTTATCGGCAAGTATGCCTAATTTTTCCAGAAGATTTGTGGGGGAACGATCGAAGCTTACGTAAATAACCGGCCTGTCTTCGGCCAGTGAAGCCTGAATAAAATTAAGGCAAAATACGAAAGATAGACTACCTGCATCATCATACCAGATAACATTATCACCTATAAAGAGCCAGTCCAGAAGAAGATCTAATTGATTTACTCCCGATGTTAAACGGATTTTTTTTGACATGAATATATCTTCTTATCTCAGTGTAAAATTATTTATCTGATCCCATTTATTGTTAACATTAAATTATATAATTGTTTAATGATTGTCAATTGCAAGAACCCTGATTGCCACGATCAAGAATAACCCAATGTTATCGTGTGATTTAATATTATATTGAAAATCTCAACAATAGAGAAGAGCAAATGTTCTGTGATTCCTATCAGAACTGAATGTTTCAGATAGTTATAAACAAATTGAGTTTTATACGAGTTTTATATGATCCTATAACTTAAACTTATTGATTACATTAATCCGTCGGGGGTTCAAATCCCTCTGCCCCGACCAGAAACTCTCCCTTATAAATCACCAACTTACCTTGCGCTATATTTTGTATGTCATTGCTCGGATACCATCCAAAATCACCCTTGTGGCCACACAGTCATCTTCATTATATTCGATGATTCGCCTGCGGATGCCCTCGTCTCTGGTTTCGACCCATCGGTGATACCACTCGATTGAAGAGGCTCCGGAAGGGTCTGTATCCCGCCATGAGAATCCCAGATAAGATGCGAGAGTTTTAATAGAGTAGTCGCGTGTAGGCCACTCTGTTTTAGGTTTTACAACATCATAATACAGATCAACCGAGTTGTCCGGTGAAAACAGGTCTTCTATTTCTTCTTTGCTGACAACATCCGGGTATCGCTCCTGGAGTTTCCTCCATATTGTTCGTTCATACTTGGAGTAATAGTACATCACACCTGGCCGGGATTTTTGTATGTAATCCCATGCTTCAGAAAATGCCTTCTTCTCCTTCTCAGGAGTGGGTTCATCTGCAAAAAACGCAACATATTCTTCAGTGGCATTGTCCTGATTTTCCCTTTTCACAAATCCATGTAAGTAACAGATATCCCTCATTGGATCAGTTTCGATGTCAAAGAATAATTCAGTTGCAGAATCAGGCAAAGCGAC
>CAYFXR010000180.1:0-3186 GCA_964347155.1 uncultured Nitrospiraceae bacterium
TGATCAAGATGCTGTTTTCACCCTCCCCTTAATCCCCTCCCGTCAAGGGAGACTTAAGATACCCCGCTGTCTCTGCGGCGGGGAGGTTCATTTTTTATAAAAACAAATCAAGCATTTCATGTGATAAAATATTATGTGTAATTTTTAAAACTTTCGTGAGGGATGATGAATCAGGAATTTGAAAATGCCGCTTCTTGCTGGAAGGCCATATTGTCGGATGTATACAGGAACAGGGGATTGTTATCTACTATTGAAAAGTTTGCACGGAAAAACACTACTCCTATAAAGGTAATATTTGGTACATCAGGATGGAGAGGAGAGATCGGTACTGATTTTACGTTCAATAACGTAAGGATAGTAACCTCTGCTATTATTCAGATGTTCAGGGAAAATGATCCTTCTGTTATGAAAGCAATGGGGTTAAAAAATTTTAACGATATAAAAGACAGAGGTGTTATTGTAGGACATGATAACCGCTTACTCGGATCTGAATTCGCTAAAGAGGTGATAGGACTTCTTCAAAAGGAGGGGATCAAGACATGGTATGCAGGCGAGGCAACCACACCTGAGTTTTCAGCAGCCATTGAGATGCTGAATGCAGCGTGTTCTATTAATCTTACCCCTTCCCATAATCCCGCAAATTACGGCGGCTTTAAATTTAACCCTTCTGATGGCGGCCCAGCGGGACCTGAAATTACAACAATGATTGAGAAAATAGCCAACAAGATAATGTCCGCATCTCCTGTGCTTCAAACCGCAGGTACCAATTGCATTAAGAAGCTAAACCTTACTGATTTATATATTAAATATATAACAAAGAAGAAGACGCTTGATATAGAAAAAATACGTGATTTTGTTGACAGGGAAGATTGTATTATCTGTATTGATAACGTTCACGGTGCAACGAGGGGGCGCATTCAAAGTATTATTGGCAAAAGTGATAAGATACTCTATCTACGGACTGAGGATGATTATCTTTTTGGCGGAGTAGCTCCGGAGCCTTCTAATAAAAATATGGCAGGCGTGGAAAAAGTTTTAAGGGAAAACAACGCCAAATTTAAATTAGGGGTTGTTCTGGATCCTGATGGCGACCGTATTCGTCATGCTGACGCCAATATGCAGATACCGATGAACTATTTTGGTGCAATGGCTTTGCATTTTTTACATGTACATAAAGGATTCTCCGGTATTGCAGTAAAATCTGTGGGAACAAGCAATCTGGTGAATGCCATAGCAGAAAAATTAGAAGTGCCCCTTAAAGAGACTAAAGTGGGTTTCAAAAACTTCAGACCATACATGCTAAATACAGCTCAGGAAAGAGCTGTAGTTTGCTTTGAAGAATCAGACGGCATATCAGGGTATAACCATGTATTAGAAAAGGATGCCTTATTTGGTATTCTTGTTGCCATAGAAATGATGGCAGTAACTCAAAAAAACCTGAGCGATTATCTCAAGGCCATTATGGATGAATACGGATACTACTATCCTGACCGTTCGGGCATTGCGGTGGATCGATCACTCGTTGGAGATGCCCTGGTAAAAAGGCTTTCTGTTATCAGGGAACAATACAAAGAGGGAACAAAGGTTGAAATAGGCGGGAGTAGCAGAACTGTGAAGGAAGTTATAACAGTAGATGGTACCAAGCTTGTATTTGACGATGGTTCATGGCTCATGATCCGACCTTCAGGTACAGAACCCAAGGTTAGATTTTATATAGAGTCGAGAACGGAAAGTGAAAAAAAGGCCGTGTTTGAAGCAGCAGAAAAAATGACCAGGGATGCAATCGGAGCAAAATAGAGGAACAAAGGTTTTTAATGGAAGTTGTGTTGTTTGAATTAATAGTGCAGGTGTTAATTGGGAAAACTTAAAAATAATTGTATTGACAAAAGTGATAAAGGATATTAATGTAAATAATAAAGGAAAAAAAGCATTATAATAAACGAGTAATCTTGTATAAAAGAAAAAGATTTATCTGCTCTATCGCTTAATATTAGACTTTTTCCTTCAATAAATCAATTAATCTGTTGATTTCAAAAAGAAATCTTCCTGATATTGAAATTATAATAAATCTACTAAAATGAGGAGAAGATGGAAAAAAGGATTTTAAATAAGAACACCCACCGATTTTGTGAGGTTGCAGTAAATATGGGATTTATAACTGAAAGTCAATTAAGAGAAGCTTTAGATGAGCAAATAGATAATGAACCATCTAACAGGCTGAGACCCCACAGGCTTGTAGGGGAGATTTTGCTTGAGAAGGGGTGGCTAACTAATAAGCAAATTGAGATGGTTTTGGCGAAGCTTCAAAAATTATAAAAAAGGCCTTATTCGTAAGAGTCTAAAATGAGCACCAAAAAGCGTGTGTCTGATGCCTTTGCCTTTCAGCCTTTTAAGGATCTGAAGAGAATTCTCAGAGAAAAAAACCTCAGTGACGATGATCTGTTTCTCGACGCTATGAAAGAAGTCACGGAAATTAGAGAATTTAGAGAAATGCCTGTTTATCAGAAACAGACTATTCTTGCAAATAAAAACAAATCCCTGGACAATGAGACACTCCATATCCTCGAAGAAACTGTTAAGGGCAAGAAGGCTATCAACCTGTCTGATACGCAGGAATATGTTGAGTGGATTAATCAGGATTACAGAGAAAATATCATAAAGAAACTCCATGAGGGAAAATACTCTGTACAGGATTGTCTTGACCTCCACGGTATTATTGTTGAAGAAGCTGCAACAGAATTGGAAAGATTTTTTAGAGAATCTCTAAGAAAAAGGTATCAGTGCATTAAGATTATTCATGGCAGAGGACTTCGCTCAACCAACGGGCCTGTATTGAAGAAAGCTGTTATTCAATGGCTTTTATCACGTTACCGAAAACATATCGTTGCATTTGTGACTGCAAGACAGTGTGATGGGGGACTCGGTGCTCTCTACATCCTTCTGCAATAATAAAACCTCAATATTCTTTTCTCTCCGAACCATATGAATTTTAAGGGTTTTTTACGCTATTCTGTCAGATCGATTTAGAAAGTGATAACACATATTATGATAAAATTATTTCAACCAGCGTTGCACTATCATGTTGATGATTTTTTATTTTATAATGATAAACCATTATTTGTACTTTCTGATGTGTTATTATTATTTTAAATTTCTATGAATACGATGGCATATATATTAGAGCGA
>CAYFXR010000181.1:0-2452 GCA_964347155.1 uncultured Nitrospiraceae bacterium
GAAAAAGCCTCATTTGAAATAAAAACACATACCACCAATAATAAAAAAGTGATCAATATCTTTTTTCTCATAGCATTACTCCTTTTGTCATTAAGATTTTATTATTTAAAAAATAATACTTGCATGTCATTGCAATTTGCCATGATCCTCACTGTGCAACCATTATGTCTTCGGCACTTCTCCTGGAAAATAGGTTGCGTGTAAGCCGATTTGAAGCAAATCCTCTCAATATTACTTGAAAAAGTGACAGAAACGCAACGTAAAAATATCCCATCTGAAAAATCATAAGAAAGGGAATTGATACGTAAATCTTGTTTATATACGCAAAATATATATTAAACGTGAAATAAATCCCGAGGAGCAACTCCATGATTACCAGAAGGTTTATCTCTCCCCTGTATTTCTTCGATATCCATTTGTCTTTCTTTGCCTCGATCTTATATTTCGGGGTCCTCTTGAATTCAGTTTTTTTATTGAAGACCGCTCCCAACACCGCTTTCGAATTATTGACGGAAAGCCCTATGCCGAGAGACATTAGCATGGGCAGATAAAACAACCTCGATTTCCAGTCCTTATACGCCTCTTTTTGCGAACATATATAAAAAAACGAGATGCCCACCGTGGCAAACAACAGGAACGGCACATCCGTAACCAGCATCTGAAACCATCCTATATTAATCCTTGCGACCATGGACGGGTAAATCAAAACAGACAACAGCAACATAAGCAGGTATGATGTATTGCTTGTCAGATGAAAAAATGCTTCAACTTTTACCTTCAAAGGCAAATCACTCCTTAAAATTTTCGGGAGCAGCTTTTTGGCTGTCTGTATCGAGCCTTTCGCCCACCTGTGCTGCTGTGTCTTGAACCCGTTGATTTCGACAGGTATTTCCGATGGGGACAATTCATCTTTTAAAAATATAAATCTCCATCCCTTCAGCTGTGATCTGTAACTCAGGTCCAGGTCTTCCGTAAGAGTATCGTTCTGCCAACCGCCCGCTGCTTCTATCGCCGCTTTTCTCCAGACACCCGCCGTGCCGTTAAAATTAAAAAACCTGCCTGACCAGTTCCTTGCCGTATGCTCTATTACAAAATGGCCGTCAAGCATGATGGCCTGTATTTTTGTAAGGAATGAATACTTCCTGTTCAAATAGGTCCATCTTGTCTGAACCATACCCACCGACTTATCACTGAAAAAATGGATCGTCTTCTGTAAGATATCACTCTGTGGAACAAAATCGGCATCGAAGACGGCAACAAATTCACCCCTGGCGGTTTTCAGTCCATTCGCCAGGGCGCCGCCTTTAAAGCCCTCTCTGTTATCGCGATGGATATAATGTATGTCATATCCCTTTTCCCTGAATTCCCTAACGCATTTTTGCGCTGTAGCCGATGTTTCATCCGTAGAATCATCGAGAACCTGTATATCAAGGAGATCTCCGGGATAATCAATATTACAGGATGCCGCAATTAGCCGTCTTGCAACATACATTTCATTATATAAAGGAAGTTGTATCGTTACACGAGGCAGAGGGTCTAACGTTCTTTTGATGGTTGGTTTGTTTTTTTGATGCCTGTAATAAAGATAGACCATGTAGTAACGATGAGAAGCATATACAAATACAGCGATCATGATCAGGAAGTATATTATCAGAAACAGATAAAGCAACATACTGAAGTGTCCTTATTAACTTAAACAGATAATACCTTGAAATAAATATATGATTATCCGGGAATTTGTCGAAGAATTATAACATACTGCCATTAATAGAAACAATTAGAAATTTTTATAGCTCAATTATAAAAAATGAATAACTTTTCAGCTTGAATTCTAACAGCGCTCGAATATCAGAAACAGCGCTTTTTAAAGTTATATTTGTTCTCAGGTCGCTGTGAAAAATTGGAATAAAGATTGAAATAACTTGATTTTCTATTCGGAAAAACATATATTAAATTTAATTATGGCGCAACAGTCAAATGACAAATCTGAATTCCCGTTCAACTGGACGACAATATTAAAATCGCTTGCTGATGAAAACCGCATACACATCATCCATACGCTTTTAAAACAGGAGGCATCGGTTCAGGATTTATCAAATACCCTTGGTATAAAAATGTACAATATTTCGAAGCACTTAAAAATACTGGAGGCGAGCGGGTTGGTAAAGAAGAGGAAAGAAGGTATCCATAGAATCTACCATATAACAGAAACCTTAAGGTCCCGTCTGTCGGGTGACAATCAGATATTAGACTTAGGGTGCTGCAAGTTTATTTTCAGCGAGCCGGAAGAGTAAATTTTCAGAAAATCTATTCATCTTCTACAGGACGACCATGAGCAATCCATTCATCGATCCCACCTTCGTATACCTTAACATTTTGAATATTAAGCAGTTTTAGTCCGAGTGCCGCTTTTTTTGATGCCTTGCACTCCTTATGCCTGCAGTAGATGATT
>CAYFXR010000182.1:0-55514 GCA_964347155.1 uncultured Nitrospiraceae bacterium
TGAGAAGACCGGGGGTGGTTATCAGTGGTTCTTTTTGGAATTTGGATTTTGAAATTTATTTGTAATTTGGGTTTTGTCATTTGGAATTTAACAGAACAAGTTAAGAAAAGCTTTTACAATGTGTAAATACTTTTAGTAACTATCGCATATCACGTTTAACTTATAACTTTAACGCTGTTGAATGTATGTGGCAGATGCACAGGGCAAGGGCGTCTGTACTGTCTTCGCTGAATTTTTGATAAGATGAGTTGAGGTTCAGGATTATTCTTACCATCTCCTGCACCTGTCTTTTTTCAGCCCTGCCGTAACCTGTAAGGGCCATTTTTAATTCAGTTGAGTTGTATTCAAAGACAGGCAGATTATTTTCAGCAGCAAGGAGTAACGTAATTCCCCTGGTTGAACCAAGGGCAAAAGCGGAACGGATACTTTTATGATAGAAGATTTTCTCCAGACACAACTGCGAAGGCTTATATTCATTAATTACTGTGCTAAGTGAGTCGTGAAGTGTTTTTAATCGATCCGGGAAGGGGCTTTTCTTATTTAATTTTATATCACCGGCAGCTATATAAATGAGTTTAGAGTTAATCCCCCCTCGCCCCCCTTTAGTAAAGGGGGGTAAGGGGGGATTTGTCTCTTTCCTCACTAACTCTATGATTCCATAACCACAAGTTATTGTTCCCGGGTCTATTCCGATAATACGCATATTAATTCAGGCTCAAAGGCACTAAGGCACAGTGCCTTATTGCATTTTTGCCATTATCTCATCTGGAATGTCAAAATTTGCATAGACATTTTGAACATCATCATGTTCTTCAAGGGCTTCCATAAGCTTGAGCATTTTTTCAGCATCTTTGCCTTCAAGCTTTATATAATTCCGCGGGACCATGGTTACTTCCGCAAGGCTCATTTTGATATTCTCTTTTTCGAGATGCCCTTTTACTTTATTTAGATCTTCAGGCGCGGTTGTTATTTCGTAATTTTCTTCGTCCGGCTCATTCTTAAAGTCATCAGCGCCGGCATCAAGGGCGGCAGACATCAGGGTGTCCTCATCAATGTCGTTTTTATTGACGAGAATATAGCCCTTTTTGTCGAACATCCAGGCAACACATCCTGCCTCGCCCATATTCCCGTTTTGCTTCGAAAGGATGTGCCTGACTTCTCCGACTGTCCGGTTTTTATTGTCCGTCAGAACTTCAATCAACAAGGCCACTCCCCCCGGACCGTATCCCTCATAAGATACTTCCTCGTAACTTGCGCCCGGCAGTTCTCCCGTGCCTTTCATGATTGCCCGTTTGATGTTATCAGAGGGCATATTAACTTCTTTTGCCTTCTCAATTGCAAGCCTCAGCCGAGGATTCATATCGGGGTTTCCGCCTCCGATCTTTGCCGCTACAGTTATCTCCTTTGAAACCTTTGAGAAGGCTTTACCCCTTTTAGCATCGGCTACCGCTTTTTTATGTTTGATTCCTGCCCATTTTGAATGTCCAGACATGTTTTGTTATGCTCCTTTTTAACAAAAAGCCTCTTTCTTTTCAAACTCAGGACATGCCTTACCGGGCAGTAAAAATAAATTATGGAAGTTACATATCCCAGCATCACCTCTTGCGGATGAATAGGCAGAGCCAAGTATCTTAAATCCAGGAAATGTTAACTCTAAGCTTTCCGGATCATTATCAAAGAATTTGCACTCCTTACAGGTTGTCATTATTTTACTAAAGTCCGGTCCAGTAACTCCTGAAAACAATACTTGAGAGGAAATAACCAAGTGGAACATTAACTATAACTCCGGCAGTAAACACTGTCAGTGGCTTCCAACCGAATTGAAAAATTTCCTTGAAGCGTGTTGTAAAGCCGATGCTTAAGAAAGTGAAAATAAATGTCCAGGTTCTTAGAGTCTTAATCGGTTTAATAGCAAGCGGTTTTAAGGATTCATTAAACGCTTCCTGCCCAACGGCTAGCGCAGCAACACTCATAATAATTGATGCTAAAAAGAATCCGATAACGAATTTTGGAAATCTCTCCCAGATAACAGAGGCCCTGGTTCTGTCGCCTGCATCTTTGGCACTGGATTTTTCCCATACAATTACTGAGATAAGAGAAAGGGCAAATGCCCATATGCCAATCCATATGTCTCTTCCAATAACCTTCATTAGTGTATAGGCGTGTATAGGGATATCGCCACCACCCTTAATAGATGCAGCAGCAGCAAAACCAGCCGCATCTGCAAACTCTGATGTGCCGATCCATGCCCCGGCTATACCGGGATGCATTCCGGTAATGTTTGCCGTAAATGTAAGGAAAAATATCATTATGAGTGCCCAAAGGGCAACGATACAGATTGATATGGATATATGTTCTTTTTCTGCCTTTACAGCTGCACCGGTTGCTATAGAACCTGAGACGCCGCAGACCGCTGCACCTGTGCCTAAAACTGCAGCAAAACGTTTGTCTATTTTGAATATCCGTGTTCCCACATAATATATAGTAAGGAATGTAGCAAGTGATACAATTGTTGCCTGAAGAAAGGCCACCGGGCCAGCATAAATGATCAGGGTGAGAGGGAGAGTAGCGCCAAGTAAGACAATTCCTGTTTTTATGTAGTACTCTGTTCTTAAAGATGTTTCGAACCATTTAGGCACCTTACGAATGTTACCTATTATTAATCCTACAATCAACGCAAGTATGGGCGGTTCAAGATTGAGATCATGCGCTACCTTCCATTTGCCTGCTATCAATACAAGGGTAGAAGCGATAAAAAGTATGATAAAACCTGGAATGTACTCTTTTGTATTAAATCCCATTATCTTAGTGCTAAGTGTGAAAATAATAAGCCAGATAAGTAATTGCAGCAAATACCAGGGTATTTCACTTGCAAAATGCGATGTTACCTTATCAAAGGTCTCCCACATAGGAGGCGCTACTGCAAGCGGCTTAAGTGTGCTACCAACAAAGTAAAAAAATAAAGCGACAAATATAATCCCTAAGCCAAGCCAAACTGCCCACCAGTCTTCCTTTTTCCAGAAAGATGACAAGTCAAATCCCTCTTTTTTATCTTCCATTGTTCCCTCCTTTTGTTTTAAATATTGGCTTTGTCCCAAGTTTGTATGATGGAAATAATGATGTCTGAATTGTTCACTTTAAAAGCCAAAGCTGTCATTCCCCGACCCCCTGATCAAGTCAGAGGGCATGCTTGATCGGGGAATCCAGTCTTTTTAACAAGTTCTGGATTGTCCGGTCAAGCCGGACAATGACATGATTGCCGAAAATCTTCTTATTAACGTGCCAAAATCATACAACTTTGGGACAAGCTCTAAATTTTTATTATTTATAACTTTAGAACGAAGGGTGAAAAATTTCAAGGGCAATTTGAAATTATAAATTAATTTTATTTGCGAAACTTTCATGCCCATAAGGGGCATTACGAAGAATGAAAATTCCTAAAGGAGGGCAAGACGGGATTAAAACATATTTTCTGATTAACCCAAAAGATACATAAATAATGCAGGCGTTGGAAGAAAATTTATTTCTCGATACCCTAGGCGCAATTCAAATCAATCTAAGGTGAAAATGTTTGTTCCAAGCTATATGCGTAATTTAATAATACATCCATCGAATTAAATAAATTTTATTACAATGTCCGCATTATTTGGATTACATAATGCAATAAGAAAAATGTTCCGATGTGTCGGGATTGGAAAACCAGACAATTTTCTAAATCAGGGTTTGGGAATAGACAAGGCAGTGTTTGTAAGGCAATAACAAAGCCGTCCCGACCCTTGAAAATCTGGAGGGGACGGCTTTTATAAAGCTCTAAGAACTCTTAGAAGGTAAGTTTAACTCCGTGTCTGAGAACATAAGGATCATCAGGTTCTTCCCCGCCGGTGAAGTTCTTGTAGAGATCATCCGCAAAAAGAATACCCGCCTCAACAAAATAAACAAGGTTCTTGTCAATATTGTAGTGCAAGTTTGCATCAACTTCAATACCTATGTCTTCTTCATCATATGTATCGCTGAGTTTTTCTACAGCTTGGAGATAATATACGTCAGCACCAAGACTCATATCTGCATTGACATTTGTATCTGCGCCGACTTTTATGTACCAGGTATTGGCCAGGCCCGTTGATCTTGCACCTGCTGCTGAAACCACACGGTCTTCATAAACATAAGTGTAGTGCTGTTCATCTGCACCAAGACTGTTAACAAATGTCTCCATTTTATTGTCCGTTGCATCCTCGTCACCGCTTCCATAGGCGAATTCTGCATCGACATTTATATTGCCGGCTTTTACATTTGCGCCAATTAGCAATGCCCATCCTTCAAAATCTAAATCATCAGCACCTAGGGCAGCTTCATCTGCGGTACCTGTCTGGAACTCAACATCTGCTTTAATGCCAACTCCTGCAGCTTCTGTGTCACATCTGAGGCCGAAGTTCCAGAAATCAAGACCTTTTGGACCAAAAGTATTGTCATTTATATAGGTGGCATCACCTCCTATGTTTAATTCATTCATTTTGTAGTTGAAGAGTCCTGTATAGACAGTAACGTCATCATTCTCACCAACCATTGTTGTTCCAAGGCGTGTATTCTCGGCGAATTTTATATGCACCAGACCGACATGAAGTTCGTTTGTCGGGTCTGCAAAAAGGACAAGGGCATCATCGCCGAATTTTGTGTGGTTAAGGAATAACGCATTGCCGAGTTTAAGCGGCATATGGCCGATCTTGAAGCCTGCATTATAGCCCAGAAGGCCTGAACCATGATGAGAAATGTATGCCTTACGTATCGAAAAAGTGTCTCCAACAAGATTACCTTGACTATAATTTGTTGCACCGCTTGTACCAACGCCCCATGTATTTACGTCTACGACTTGACCATATGGGTCATCCTCTTCAGTTGTGATTTCAATGACGGCTTTGGTATTTTCAGTTACCTCGGCATCAACAGAGAGCTTTACGCCCTCATCATAAAATGCGGCATTATCACTGGCATCATCGGAGAGGTCTGTCGTATTTGTACTGTATTCACCTCTTACCTCAATCTCTCCTTCAATGGTGATATTGGATGCAAGAGCTACAGTGCTAATGCCTAAAATGAACAGCAAACATGAAAGTAATATTAAATACTTCTTCATTCACAACCTCCTTTTTTTGATTTCTTGATTAAAAGTTAATTTATGCTGAAAAATACCAATTTTTCTCTGTTCATCACCCCCTTTAAAAGTTAAATTTTTCTGTTGCACTGCGTACACTTACTAATAGCTCACTCTCTTTTTCTCTTCTCCATATGGAGAAAGAATAATATACCGCATTGAAATATTAGCAAAACTCAGGCCAGGATTGAGTTTAAGAGTGAAGAGTGAAGAGTTAAAAGTGAAAAAATCATTTAAAATCAAATAATTAAAAACTTTATTTTGCCGACTTTTATATATGTAACTCTTTACTCATAACTCTAAACTCCACCAATTTTGTGTTATTCATACCATTGTATTGATGTAAAAAGGACTCAGTTAAACTCTAGATTTTCTCGACGTCAGCTGCATTTATTGTGAGGGCAACGCCTTGACGAAGTACATCCACAGAGAGGACCAGGATGTGTTTATCTAATTTTTCAACGAGAATGCCTTCAACGCCAATGAGAGGCCCCTTTGTTATTCTTACCTTTTGCCCTTTATTGAGATAAGGGTAAGGATCCAGGGTTTCCCTGTTTTCAACGAGTGTTTTTAAAGAAATAATTTGTTCATCAGGAATAGGGTCTGGTTCTCCTGGTATGGTGCATAACAACCTTACTACTCCCTTGACTTGCAGGACATTCAGCATATTCTTTGCTTCTTTCGAGATATGGACAAATAGATAGCCCGGAAAAAGGGGGAACGTGATCATTTTTTTTCTATCCTTCCACTTTCTGAGCTTGTCTATTGTTGGGAGAAACGCTTCAATGTCTTTTGTAAAAAGTCTATCAAATACCTGAAATTCATGTCTTGATCGAACATGAACTGCATACCATCTTTGTTCCGGTATACCTGAGTGATTCATTTGATTTTACTCCTCTATTCTATAAACTAAATCACGCTTCCTGACATACTCCTTTACTTTTAGCCCTGCAATCTGCCCTTTTGAGGCTTTTGTTACCTGCTGGTGCTTGATTTGTATAGATTCAATCGTTTGTTCAAAATCAGTTATATGCCCTGTGATATGAATGTGATTTCCAACTTCCAAATAGTCGCTTATTTCTATGCTGGCTACTCCTATTTTTCTGTAATAATTAACTACCTTCCCTGCAAGGAGTTCCATGTATAAACCTGATTACGCCGTATTTTAAAAGAACTATTACACAGATTAAGATTGGTCACCGGTCACTGGTCACTGACTAAATAATCCAATGACTATTGACCATTGACTATTGAGCATCTTTTGATGCCTTTTCAGTTTCTTCGCCTTTATCTTTATAAACTTCGGTGATGCTTGTCACCGTTATACCGGCAGCCTTTAAGGCCTTTTGTATATCTGCAGCCTTGGCATCCTGAACCTTTAGCATATAATTGATATCCATTAAAAACCCCCTATGTAAGATCAGATTTTAATCTTGAAACGCTACGGGTTTTGTAACCGTAACAGATAGACGCTAACTTTTCCAACTGTCAGAATAACATTTGGCTTAAAATCTCATTGTATCAGCCAGCTATTATAAAGTAAATCAAGCTTATTTCGCAAATAATTGAGCAACGGGAACAACCGCTACTTCATTGTTATTTTCCAGAGTTTTTTGTAAGAATTCTAATGTGTTTTTTCGTGGATGTGCCATGGTTATTGCATAGCCTTTTTTTCTGGAGATTTTTACAAGTTTTTTCCATTGAGCTTTTATTTCACGTGGGTTGTCCTTGTAATCAAGGAATATATCACGACGTAAGACTTTAAGATTTTGTGCCTTTGCAGACTGAAAAGCAACGGATTTTGCAGTGGTAAGGCTATCAATGAAAAAGAGATTTTGTTTTTTTAATTCAGAAATTACAGCGTGCATAGCCCGTTTATCCTTTGTAAAGGCAGAACCCATATGGCTGCTGACACCGGTTATATGAGGAATTGAGCGAATATCTTCAATTAAGGTTTGAGAGATTTCATCATCTGTCATCCATGTATAGAGTCCCCCCTTTCCCAGTTTGAGCGGTCTTGTTGCTTCCATCGGAATATGGCCGATGATTTCATGGCCAAGCCTGTGACTTTCCTGAGCAATCCATTTTGTATAAACTTCTTGAGGAAGAATGGAAATCGTTAATGGAATATTTAACTTAAAAACGTCTTCTGCATTTTTCTTGTTCGGACCCAAATCGTCCATTATTATTGACACCTTTGGAAGGGTTTTAGGTGGAGGCTTTTCGGGCAAAGAGATTTCAGTCTTTTCTTTACGTTTAAATATATCCATAAATCTTTTTGGAATATTTTCCCTGCCAAATTCCTCAAAGAAGAGGAATATACATAGTACTATCAGGAAAAGAATGAGTATTTTGGGCCGTCTTTTCATCCGTGATTTTATTCGTCTTCTTTTTGAAGGCATGTTTTTCGTTAATTGTTATTAAGTTATATATTATCCGTTTGTTGCTTTACTTTTTTTAATTGCAGGGCAGGGTAGGTTTTAGCTTTTTTCCCCCTCACCCTGACCCTCCCCCAGAGGAGAGGAAATTGATATTTCATATAACGATTAACCCAAATAATGCAGACATTGTAATAAAATTTATTTAATTCGATGAATTTATTATTAAATTATGCATATAGCTTGGAACAAAAATATTCACCTTAGATTGGTTGGAATTGCGTCTAAGGTATCGAGAAATAAATTTTCTCCCAACGCCTGCATTATTTAACTGCATTTTTTGGGTAAACGAATAACGGTTACCGGTCTTTTACTGACTGAGATCAAACACCTCTGCTCCAGGTGGAATTTTAAATAGAAAAAATGAATCATCAAGTCCAGGATTTATTTCTATATCTGTGAGTTCGATCATAATTATATTTCCGTATTTATCGAATATGGTAAACATTTTTAATGGGAAATCTCCTGAAACGGTTTCTAACAGAAGCGTTTTTATTGAAACTATTCTTTGTTTCGGCACAAGTTGAATGGCGTTTTCTGCAGTCATAGTTATATCAAAATCATCCCTCAGGTTTTCTAGACTTCCCAGTAAGGCTATCGGAACTTGACTATAGGCCTCTTTACTGAATTTCGTCTTAATGACCTGGTTTTGTGATTTTTTATAAATCCATGTGTCGGTATCATGAATAACGACTTTTTCGTCACGGGGTTTTTTATATTCCCACATCATTTGAAAGGGTTTTTTTATGAAAAAAGAGCCTGAATATTTCTGAGTTTGTTCAAGATCTTTTATGTAGCTTGTTTGAGAAAACCTGCCTGTGATGTCGTTAATTTTGGAGAGTTTATTCTGTATCTCGTTAACAGTCATTGACAGGTTTCCAGCTGAATCGGAATCACTACCCCTGAAGGAATCGTCCTGGCGCTTTGGGATTATCAATGTCCCCTTATCTGCAATATGAGAGGTACATGCATTATCAGGGAATGAATAAAGAATGATGACAGAGAGGAATATGATTAACATTTGAAATGGTCTCACTGTCTTCTCCTGAGTACTTCTCTTGGTTTTCCAGCCTCACCCGGGGGACCAACAATACCCTCTTCTTCTAACATCTCCATAATTCTTGCAGCCCTGTTATAGCCTATTTTCATCCTGCGCTGAATGTATGAAATTGATGCCTGTCCCGTTGAAAGTACAATGTCCTTTGCCTGAAAATATAATTCATCCCTCTCCTCGATATGAGATATTTCAGGCGACTCAGTTGAAAGATCCTCAAATAATGTGTAATCAGGCCCGGCCTGGGTCTTTATAAAGTTAATAACGTTTCTTATTTCTTCTTCGTTTACATAGGCACCGTGAATTCTTTTAATCCTCTTGCCCGGACTGGTTAAGAGCATGTCACCTTTTCCAAGAAGTTGCTCAGCACCGTAAGTGTCAAGGATTATCCTTGAATCCAATTTTGAAGAAACCTGAAAAGATATCCTTGTCGGGAAGTTTGCTTTAATTATTCCTGTGATAACGTCTACAGAAGGCCTTTGAGTAGCGAGTATCAGGTGAATACCTGCTGCACGTGCCATCTGGGCGAGCCTTGCAATGGAGTCTTCGACTTCGCGGCCCGAAGCAAATATAAGGTCAGCGAGTTCGTCAATGAATATTACTATATACGGAAGCGGCTCCCTGTCGTTGTCCGCTGAATCCATCGCAGCCTTTGTCCGGGACGATGCATCAAGCTTTTTATTGTACGTCTCAATATTTCTTGCTCCGGATTCTGCTAACAGTCTGTAGCGGCGCTCCATTTCAAAGACCAGCTTTTTCAATGCATTGGAGGCTTCTTTTGGTAGAGTGATTACGGGCATGAGCAGATGTGGAATTTCTTCATAGGCAGAGAGTTCAAGCATTTTAGGGTCTATCATGAGCATTTTAACTTCTTGAGGGGTTGATCTGTACAAGAGGCTCAATACTATGCTGTTTAACCCAACGCTTTTGCCTGAACCTGTAGCTCCTGCAATGAGAAGATGAGGCATTTTACCGAGATCAACCAGGACAGGTATCCCGAAAATATCTTTCCCAAGCGCCAGGGTTAATTTAGAAAAACTTTTATGAAATGCTTCATTGGAGATAATATCTTTTAAAAAGACGTTTTCCCTGTCTTTGTTGGGAACTTCAATACCGAGTGTTGACCTGCCATGAATTGGGGAAATTCGTATACTGCTTGCCTTAAGAGCCATCGCAAGATCATCTGATAGTGACATGATTCTATTTATCTTTATGCCCGGAGCAGGTTCGAATTCAAACATTGTTACAACAGGCCCTGGCGATACATAGGTAACTTTTCCTTCTATGGAATAATCCTGTAGCTTTTTTTCAAGCAAATCAGATCTCTCCAGTAAGTCCTCTTTTGTAGGTCTGGATTTTGAAGGAGGGGGGTCTTTTAGGAGTTCAATGCCAGGAAGTTCATACTCGCTAGTTATTTTTTTAGCTTGTTTTGAGCTTGTTGTTTCCAGCGGCTTTGTTTTTATCTTGGTGTATGTAAGTGTAAGTGGTTCCTGTTCGTGCGGGATTTCTGACATGTCCGGCCCTTCTATATGTGGCTGTTTTATTTTTTTCTTTTTTGTTTTAACTGCAGAAAGGGCTCTGGTTCCAAATATAATTTTGCTTTTAATCGTTTTTGCTAAATTGACAATAGAGAACTGGAAAAGATACATCAAGGATATCAGCATAAAGGTAATAAAGAGCAGATAAGAACCGATTGTTGAAAAAGCCTTTAAGGAAAGACTGGTAGCAAAAATGCCAACCACGCCGCCAGAGTGATTCCCGAAGATTAAGGTAATAAAGGAAGATGCTGAGAGTATGAGAATAACAGTTGCACCGATAAATACGCGCAATCTCTGATTTGTTGTCTTACCAAAGACTTTTTTTGCACCATAAAGAAGGAAAATAGCGGGAAAGATGTAAGAAGCGAGACCTATAGATTGAAACATTATGTCCGACAGATTAGACCCGAAGCTCCCAAGCAGATTTTTTAATTCAGCGCTATGTGTAAAAAAGGATTGATCCCATCTATTATAGCTTATAAGGCTTATGATGACTGTAAGACCTGCAAGAATAGCTAACAGGCCTATAATTTCATCTTTTATCCTGCTGCCCCTGTCCATAATTATTTATCTGCAGATTTCATAGATTACTATTTTGGCAGTGGTCACTGGTAATTGGTGATCGGCTGTCCTGACAATAAACCTTCCAAGCATTTTCTCATTTCTTATATGGCTGGTGGATTAATTAAGTATCCTTCCATATTGACAATATGATAACAAAAGTTATCAAAAAACGATAATATGCAAAAGGTCTTAAAGAGTAATTTTGTAGAAAATGTATGAGATATTTTATCGCGAAATATCCCGTTACTGCTGAGACGATAATACCGATTGCAAAAATGCCGAGTTCAAAGCTCTCTGAGCCCATTACATTTTTAGCCTCAAGCAGGGCAGCTCCGGCGATGGCAGGAGTCCCCAGCAAAAAGGAAAATCGTGCTGCATCGTCTCTTTTTAGCCTTTTGGTGAGACCTGCAACAATCGTAATCCCTGACCTTGAAACTCCCGGTATAAGTGCGACTGCCTGAGCAACGCCTATGAATAATGCATTATTTATATTGATCTTTTCAATTCCAACACGTTGCGTTTTTATATAATTCCTCTCAGATAAGATCATAAAAACTGAAATGAGACACAGGGTAAAGGCTATAACGACAGGACTCCTGTTTTGTTCAATCCAGTCATGCAAAAATATTCCAGTGACAATAGCCGGGATAGTGCCGATAACGAGTTTCCAGATCATTCCATCTTTTTGTCGGGTAGTCTTTAATAATTCAATCCAGTCCTTTCTAAAATAGAATAAAAGAGCGATCAATGTACCGGAGTGAAGGGCTATGTCAAAACTAAGTGTGTCAACGATTCCTTGCCAGTTAAAAAACCACGGGAATAAAACAAGATGAGCTGAACTGCTTACAGGAATGAACTCGGTAAGACCCTGCAGAATTCCGAGAATAATTGCTTCAAGCATAGGGAATTATAACAAATAGTGATTGAAAGAGGGATCAGTAATATAGGATTTGGTAAAACCTGATTTTTTTATCATCTTTTGCTAAACTTTTTATAAAAGTCACTCGTCACTGGTCATTTCTCATTAGCACTCAATTGATATGCAGTGAACAGTGACCAATTTAATTCCTATGAATGAACAGATGAACAGACAGAAGCCTACCAACGAAAAAGGAAAAAAGGGCGAATTTTTTCGATTTCTTGGTGTAGCGAGCACCGTTGGAATAAATATGGTCGTCAGTACATTTGTTGGCTTTGCAATCGGCTATTGGGTGCTTGATAAGTATTTAGATACATTTCCATGGTTTACTATAATATTTTTCTTTCTTGGTATAACAGCAGGATTCATGTATTTATTCAAAATCGCTAAAAAAGCAGGTGAGAAGAACAACGAATAAAAATAGTAATCCCCCCTTGCCCCCCTTTAGAAAAGGGGGGCAAGGGGGGATTTCAAGAGAAGTTAAACATTTTATGGAGATTTTAAAACGGGTAATTAAGAAGAGTGTCTTTATTATATTGCCTGCGATTATTATTTCGGCTTTTTTTATTGAAGCCAGAAAAGTGCCGGTAGGAATCTTGATGGGTTGGCTGTTTGGAATTTTCAATTTGAGAACGCTTTCAAGGAACGTTGAAGGGCTTGTTGGCTCTGAAAAAGCTACGTTCAAGCTGGTTTTTCTCAGCATGACACGGCTGCTGCTTTTATGTGCAGCCATTTTTGTTCTCGTGTATTACAAAATCGTTAATATTCTAGCCCTGCTGTTTGGATTAACCGTTGTTTTTGTCTTGATCCTGACTGAGGGGGCAAAGGTGGGGAAATCACAATCATAATGCGCAGATATCGGTCATACAAAGCGATGAGACAAAGGCTTATCGAACTGATCATTGAACGAACTTTTAAATTTACCGATAAACCGACGTTTAAACTTGCTTCCGGCAGAAAGAGCAATTTTTATTTCAACTGTAAACCTACAACATTAAATTCAGAAGGCATGTTTCTTACCGGCAACCTTTTGTATAATCTCATCTCGAAATCGCATCGTACCGATAAAAGCCATAAAAAGTGGAAAGTAAAAGCCGTGGGTGGACTTACCCTTGGTGCTGACCCGCTGGCAACTGCAATAGCCTACAGTGCCCATCTAAGTGGAGAACAGATGGAGGCCTTTATTGTAAGGAAAGAACCCAAGAGGCACGGTACAATGTTATGGATAGAGGGAAATGTAAAAAAAGGCGATAAGGTTTTCATTGTTGAGGATGTCATTACTACCGGAGGTTCCACAAAAAAGGCCATTAATCGTGCAAAGCGGTGCGGGCTAAAGGTTCTTGGTGTTATTGTACTTATCGACCGGCAGGAAGGCGGAAGAGAGGCAATAGAATCTCTCGGCGTGCCTGTAAACACATTGTTGACAAAAGAAGAGATATTCAAGACATATAAAAAAGGCAGATAATGTCAATGTAGCATCATACTGTGCTTTTTCCTACCCAAACAGCCATGCCCTTAAAAAGCATCACAAAGAATGAAAACCTGTTTTTGGATCAACCCAAATAATGCAGACATTGTAACAAAATTTATTTAATTCGATGGATTTATTATTAGATTATGCATATGGCTTGGAACAAAAATATTCACCTTAGATTGGTTGGAATTACGTCAAAGGTATCGAGAAATAAATTTTCTTCCAACGCCTGCATTATTTAATTGCATTTTGGGGGTTAATTAGTGTCTGTGTATTAAGTAATCATCTGTCCTCGACATGATCGGGGATCGGGGAATGACATTCATGTAAAAATTCTATATATACAAAGGCACTAATTTGCAGTTAAGGAAGCTTTATCAAGTATCCATTCTTATGAATTACATGGCGGTATTATGGGGAAAATAAGCATAAATGATTAGTAAATTAATTTTTTTTATTTGACGTTGAATTGGTGGATATACTACTATGAGAAACGTTTTTCTCTGTTCAATCCTTAAATTCAAGAGGAAGGTCTTTCAGAAAAAAGGATTCTTAACTTTTGTTGGAAAACACTAAATATTCCCTTGTGGAAACCGGAAAGGGAAAAAAATAAAAAGGAGGGATATATGAGCGAAAAGTACGACACACCGTTATTGGATGAGCTGGAAAAAGGTCCGTGGCCAAGCTTCGTTACAGAAATAAAGAAGGCTGCGAAAAAAACAAAAATGGCCAATGATGAATTGGGTCAGCTTGAATACTCTTACAAAACCAAACGCGGATACTGGAAACATGGTGGAATTGTTGGTGTCCTTGGTTATGGAGGAGGGGTTATCGGGAGATACTCTGACTTGCCGGATAAATTCCCGGGAGTAACTTTTTTCCATACCATAAGACTAAACCAACCGAGCGGGTGGTTCTACACAACAAAGGCATTAAGGGAACTAATGGATTTATGGGATAAATACGGCAGTGGTTTGACAAATATGCACGGTTCCACCGGTGATATAGTTTTCCTCGGCACAGATACTGAAAGTTTGGAACCCCTCTTTGCAGAGTTTTCATCCCGTGGATGGGATTTAGGCGGTTCAGGTTCAGACATGAGAACGCCTAGCTGCTGTGTTGGCCCTGCCCGCTGCGAGTGGGCAAATTATGATACAAATGAGGCGTGCTATCAAATAACACAGGCATATCAGGATGAGCTTCACAGGCCGGCATTTGCCTATAAGTACAAGATAAAGTTTGCAGGTTGCGCGTGTGATTGTGTTGCATCAATTGCACGTGCTGACTGTTCTGTAATCGGCACATGGAAGGGCCCTATCCTTATTGACCAGGACGCTGTAAAATGGTATGCGAAAAATAAAATGGACATTAATGCTGAAATTGTAAATATGTGTCCTACAAAATGCATGAGCTATGATGGAAAAGAATTAAGCATAGATAATGACGAGTGTAACAGATGTATGCACTGCATAGCAAAAATGCATAAGGCCCTCAAGCCAAGCGGTGAAAGGGGTGCAACCATCTGTATAGGAAGTAAGGCACCGATTGTTGTTGGATCTTTGATCTCATGGGTTGTCGTTCCATTCATAAAGATGGAGCCACCATTTGATGAATTTAAGGAATTAACCCAAAAGATATGGGATTGGTGGGATGAATATGCGAAACCGAGAGAGAGGATTGGTGAGGTCATTGAGATGAAGGGCATGAGGTCATTCCTTGAGGCTATTGATATGCCGCCTCTGCCGCAGCAGATAAAAGAGCCGAGAAAAGATCCTTTCTTCTTCTTCAAGGAAGAGGATATTGCCAGGTTCAAGGCAAGAGAAGAACAGGAAAAGAAAACAGGGAAATATACTTTCTAAATTAATTATAAAACAATAAGGAGGAATGAAATGGCATTACCACAGAGACAGACAGACATAGGGCCTCCCCATTATGAACAGTTTTTGCCACCTGTAATCAAAAAGAACTACGGTAAATGGAAGGGGCATGAGTTATTGGATCCGGGAGTAATGGTTCATGAGGCAGAAAGCGGAGACAAGATATGGTCGGTGAGAGTTGCCTCGCCAAGGATTTTGGCTACAGATACCATCAATGAAATGTGTGATATTGCAGATAACCATTGCGATGGTTATCTGAGATTCACATCGAGGAATAATGTAGAATTCCTCGTATCAAACGAAAAGAATCTCGGGCCGCTCCAGAAAGAGCTTAAGGACAAAGGATATACTATCGGCGGTATCGGGCCCAGGATAAGCAATGTTGTCCATACACAAGGCTGGGTTCACTGCCATGGTGCGGCAACAGATGCATCCGGTCTGGTAAAGGCCATGATGGATGAGCTCTATGAGTATTTCACTGAAAAAGAGCTCCCCAACAAGCTAAGGCTTGCAGTTGCCTGCTGCGTTAACATGTGTGGAGCTGTTCACTGCTCGGATGTAGCGATTGTCGCGGTTCATACAAAGGTGCCTCCTATAGACGATGATAAGTTAGGGAAGTTATGCGAGATACCCACGGTTATCGCATCGTGTCCTACCGCTGCTATAAGGCCAAATCCTGCAAAAAAGAGTGTGAGCATTAACTATGAAAAATGCATGTACTGTGGAAACTGCTTTACTGTCTGCCCGGCTATTGATATCAAGGACCCTGAGAGAGATGGACTTGCCATAGTAGTAGGCGGAAAGGTAACCAGTATGAGAAGCAATCCAAAGTTCTCCAAGCTTGTTATCCCCTATATCTCGAATGAACCACCAAGATGGCCTAAGGCTATTGCTGCAATTAAGCATATTATTGAAGTTTATGCCAAGGATGCAAAAAAACATGAAAGGGTAGGCGAATGGATAGACAGGATAGGCTGGGAAAAATTCTTCAAGCTTACCGGCATTGAGTTTACATTCCAGTGTATTGATGATTTTACATTTATGAGGGATACCCTGAGGAGTGCATCAACGTTTAAGTGTTAGGAGTAGCGACAAAATACAGGTAAAAAAGGGGAGGTAATCCTTATGCTTCGGGTTACCTCCCGATTTGTTAAATAAAGCTTGACAAAATGTATTGAAAGAGGTAGTTTATTAGCACTAACCATCCAATATTTAACATTAAAAAAAGAGGTGAGGATATATGGAACAGGCAGAAATTCAGGACAAGATCTTTGAATATATGAAGCAAATGAAGGGCAAGAAAAAACTGAAAGAAAAAGATATTATTAAAAAAATCTCCGGTGATACCGGTGAAGAAAAAGATACTATTAAGAAAGCACTCAGAGCAATGATTGACGTTGGAAAGGTGATGTATTCCTACGGCGGCGGAGCAAGCTCTGTAGAAATACCAAGTGAGGATTACCTTAAGGAAAAAGGGTTATTATAAATTATAAAAAAACAGCTTTCAGGAGCCAGGTTTCAGTTAACCGGTTCTGACACCTGACTCCTGATACCAACCCCTGAATTTATCCCCGCATCCTGATCGTATGATTAACAAATCAATCCCCAGAATAGTTGTTTCCGGTCTGAGAGGGGGGAGCGGAAAAACTATACTTTCACTGTCTCTCATTACTTCACTGCTGAAAAAAGGCTTTACTATAACTCCTTTTAAAAAAGGCCCTGATTATATTGATGCGGGGTGGCTGGCAACGGCATCCGGCGTTCCCTGCTACAATCTGGACCTCTTTATGATGTCTCCTGAACAAGCGGTTCAATCCTTCATATCCCATTCTTCTTATTCACAAATAGCGCTTGTTGAAGGTAACAGGGGGCTGTATGATGGAGTTGACCACGAAGGCACGTACAGCACTGCTGAACTCGCCAAATTATTAAATGCGCCCATAATTTTAACCATAGATTGTACCAAGACTACTAATACCATTGCTGCTATGGTTTTAGGATGCCAGAAAATGGATCCGAACGTTTCTCTTGGAGGAGTTGTTCTCAATCAGGTTGCTACAAACAGGCAAGAGGCATTAATAAGAAAATCAATAAAGGAAAAATGTAAAGTGCCGGTGTTAGGTGCGATACCGAGACTTAAAGAAGATCCTTTCCCTGAGAGACATATGGGACTGACTCCTTTTCAGGAGCATCAAGATATTGAGAAGTCTATTACTATTGTTGCGGAAATAGGTTCAAAATATCTTGATATAGACGCGATAATGAAGGTTGCTGAAAGTGCCGGAGTTATTAAAATGAGTCCAGAGTTAGGAGTTAAGAGTTTAGATGAAAAATCAAATAAAAATTCCGAAATTCCGAGGATTGGCATAATTCGCGACTCTGCTTTTCAGTTTTACTATCAGGAGAATTTTGAGGAGCTTGAGAAAAGGGGCGCAAATCTTGTAGAAGTAAGTCCGCTGCGGGAAGATACACTTCCTGCCTTGGATGCACTTTATATTGGCGGAGGTTTCCCGGAAACCCATGTAATAGCCCTGGCTGAGAACACAAGTTTCAGGGATTCTCTCTACAATGCAATACAAAGCGGACTGCCTGTTTATGCAGAGTGCGGTGGACTCATGTATTTGGGTAAGAGCATCATTTTAAAAGATAAAACATATCCGATGGTCGGTTCTCTTCCCATAACTTTTGGCCTGGAGAAAAGACCTCAGGCCCACGGATATACGATTGTTGAAATTGAAAATGCTAACCCTTACTTCTCGCAAAAAGCTGTCCTTAAAGGGCATGAGTTTCATTATTCTAAAGTATTAGAGGTTTCTGAAAATGAGGCGTATATGGCGTTTAAGGTAAGGCGTGGTAAAGGGATTGTTGATAAAAAAGACGGGATGTGCTATAAAAATGTACTTGCTGCATATACTCACCTCCACGCAATCGGGACACAAGAGTGGGCAGATGGGATGGTGAGATGTGCAAAAGAGTATAAGAAAAGGATTCAAGGGGTCGAGAACCCTTAGAACTAATTTATGGCAAGAGCACGACCTCTACAGTGTCCATTCTGTGATAATTATCTGGCAAGACCCGTTGATATTGATAGTACGACAATGGAGCTTACGGGTGGGATATGTATTTGTGGTGGGGTTTATGCATTGGATCGTTCAGGGCACAACCTCGGGGAGGTTTTTATGGATGCCTTGACTTTTGCATGTAACGGCGATATTGATAGGGCATTGTCATTGAACCCCGAAGATTATGAAACTGTCGATTATGATTACAATCTGAACTCCAACAGAATAGAAAGGTCGGCAGGTAGAGGCAGGCTGAGTAAGATCATATTTATACGGGTAAAAAAAGAAGAAACATAAAAAAAATTGGGGAAATTATGGCAATATCCTGGAATGTTAAAGACGATTGCCAATTTATTAGCTTAGATAAATGGTTTATTAATTTTTTTTATTTGACAAGAATAGGTATTTATATTATATTTTCAAATCTGTCTTGGATTCATATATTATCTCGATTGAAATATTTTCTGATAATATCTTCCGCTTGATATAGGCGATACCAAAAAATCTTATATTGAGAAGAAAGGAGTATTGTAATGCCGACCTTAGATTTCGAAGGAAAATCATATGAAGTTGATGAAGAAGGTTATCTGCAGGATTGGTCAGAGTGGAACGAAGGTTTAGCAGGTAAAATGGCAACGGACGACGGGATCGATCTTTCAGAAGAACACTGGGAAATTATTAGATTTCTCAGAGAATATTTCGAAAAGTATCAAATTGCCCCGATGATTAAGATACTTGTCAAGGAGATTGGTAAGACCATGGGAAAAGAAAAGGGTAATACTAAATACCTGTATGAACTTTATCCTGCTGGTCCTGCAAAGCAAGCCTGTAGATACGCCGGTCTTCCAAAGCCGACTGGTTGTGTATAAAAGACAGGTTTGGAAATAAATAAAGGGTTGTTACATCCTGTCAAGAAAGGGGCGTATCAACCCTTTACATTAAAACATACAAGTCTCTCTTTTATTTAAAAAATCAATGAAAATCAATCTTCTTTTATTGGGGAAAAAGCCGAAAATAGTAAAGAAATGGTTTGATTTAATAGTGGAGACTTATCCCCCGGACACTTCAAATTTTTTAAAAAGGCAAAAGAACCGCTTTGATAATCCTGTGGGATACACATTCTCCGATGGAATAGAGGGTATTTTCGATGAGCTTGTAAGTGGCGGAAATACTGATAAAGTCAATACCTTTCTTGATAACATCATAAGGGTAAGGGCTATACAGGAATTCACACCATCTCAGGCAATTAATTTTATTTTCCTTTTGAAAAAAGCAATAAGAGAAGAATTAATCGATGAAGTTCGTGAGAATCAGCTTTTTGAAGATTTATCTGCGATTGAGTCTAAAATAGACGAATTAAGTATCGCAGCATTTGATATATATATGCAATGTCGTGAGAAGTTTTACGAAATAAGGGTAAATGAACTAAGGAACTGGACAAACAGGATCCTGCACAGATCGAACATGCTCAAAGAGACAAGTCCTGAAGAAGAGAGTTCGGCTGGTCTGTAAAAGAAACATTGTAAGAGTCTGAGACAAGAAAGAGAGACTCTCATAATTTATAAACAACAAATTCAACTTCGCAGTACAAGTGAAAGGGGGGGTAAATAAATGGGAATGTTCTTTTCCTTCATCACTGTTCTTCTGCTTGTAATTATTGCCTATATTGGGGTAAAGATTAATTTGCAAATGCTTATCGGCGTTATTGTCCCCTATCTGGCGGTTTTGGTGTTTATTATTGGCTTTGTCAGAAAAGTAATTATATGGGGAAAATCGCCTGTGCCATTCCGCATTCCTACAACCTGCGGCCAGCAGAAATCTCTGCCCTGGATTAAACACAGCAAACTCGATAACCCTTCAGGCACATTGGGAGTCATCATAAGAATGGCCCTGGAGATATTACTGTTCCGTTCACTTTTCAGAAATCTCAAGACCGAGATGAGAGATGGTACAGTTATCTACGGTTCAAACAAATGGCTATGGCTTGGAGGTCTTGTTTTTCATGTTTCATTCTTTGTTGTCTTGATAAGACACCTCAGATTCTTTACAGAACCGGTGCTGTCCTGGGTGAATACGATTGATGCTGTTGATGGTTTTTTGCAAGTCGGTGTTCCACATGTTTTAATAACCGGCGTACTGCTTTTAGTCGCTGTAAGCTATCTTTTTCTGAGAAGAGTTTTTAATCCACAAGTACGATATATATCTCTAGCCGCTGACTTTTTTCCATTATTTTTGATCATTGGCATAGCCCTCTCGGGGATTATCATGAGGTACTTTGTCAAAGTGGATATTATAAAGGTGAAAGAATTGACAATGGGATTGGCCAGCTTTCATGCCACTGTTCCGGATGGGATCGGCGTCATCTTCTTCATACATCTTTTCCTCATCAGTGTCCTTTTTGCTTACTTCCCCTTCAGCAAACTTATGCATTTGGGAGGCGTCTTTCTCAGCCCAACGAGGAATCTTGCAAACAACAATCGTGCTGTCAGACACGTTAATCCGTGGAACTACGATGTGAAAGTCCATACATATGAGGAGTATGAAGAAGAATTTAGAGATAAAATGAAATCAGTAGGAATCCCGGTAGAAAAGGAGTAAATAAATGGCAAAACAACCTAAACCAGATGAAGTATTGTCAAGTATAGATTATAAACCTCCCCGATCAAAATGGATGGATACCCCGGTTGAGTTTAAAAAGGGCACCTTCTGTTATGCATCAAAGCCAAAAAACCTTAAATACATTGACTTCCCTAATCCGAGGGCGTGGTCGGTAGCCGATGATGACTGGAAACTGCCTGATAACTGGAAAGACATAGTCTTGGAAGGGATCGGTGAGCGACTCAAAAAGTTCCGCTCTTTTCGGATTTTTATGGATATCTGTGTAAGATGCGGTGCATGTGCTGATAAGTGTCACTTCTTCATCAGTACCGGTGACCCGAAAAATATGCCTGTGCTGAGGGCAGAGCTTCTCAGGTCAATTTATAGAAAGTATTTTACCGCAGCTGGAAAGTACCTGGGGAGGCTTGCAGGAGCAAGAGAGCTTACATATGATGTGTTTAAGGAATTGTGGTATTATTTTTTCCAGTGCACCGAATGTCGTCGCTGCTCAGTCTACTGCCCTTACGGTATTGATACAGCGGAAATCACGATGATGGGCAGGGAACTCATTAATCTGCTGGGTTGCACCACAGACTGGATTTCCGGGCCTCTGGCTAATTGTTACAGGACGGGAAATCACCTCGGTCTTCAACCGCATACCATTAAAAGTAATTTTGATTTTCTGTTAGATGATATAGAGGAGAATACAGGCATCAGGGTGGAGCCAACTTTCAACAGAAAGGGTGCTGAGATACTTTTTGTTACACCTTCTGCTGATTTTTTTGCTGACCCCGGGAGTTTTACCTGCATGGGCTATCTCTTACTCTTTCACTATCTCGGTCTTGACTATACCTGGAGCACCTATGCCTCTGAGGGTGGAAACTTCGGTCTTTTTACCTCGGCTGAAATGATGAAAAGGCTTAATTCCAAGATATATGCCGAGGCCAAGAGATTAGGGGTGAAATGGATCCTTGGCGGAGAATGCGGACACATGTGGAGGGTCTTGCATCAGTATATGGATACCATGAATGGTCCGGCCGATTTCCTTGAGGAACCGGTCTCACCGATAACCGGCACGAAATTTGAAAATGCAAAATCCACAAAGATGGTTCATATCACGGAATTTACCGCTGATCTCATCAGAAATGGCAAACTAAAAATGGATCCAAGCAGAAATGACAACCTGAAGATAACATTCCACGACTCCTGTAACACTTCAAGGGGTATGGGGATCTTTGAGGAGCCGCGCTATGTCATTAAGAGTGCATGCAACCATTTCTACGAGATGCCGGAAAACACCATCAGGGAGCAGACCTTCTGCTGCGGTAGCGGATCGGGCTTAAATGCTGGCGAAATTGAGGAATTAAGGATGTTGGGAGGTCTCCCCAGGGCAAATGCCGTGAAGTACGTGAAAGAGAGAGACGGAGTGAATATGCTCGCCTGTATCTGCGCGATTGATAGGGCAGTGCTTCCACCCCTTATGGACTACTGGGTTTCAGATGTGGATGTATGTGGTGTTCATGAGCTCGTGGGTAACGCTCTAATTATGGAGGGAGAAAAGAAGAGAGAAACCGACTTGCGCGGCGAACCACTTCCAGGCATGGAGGACAGGAAGGAGGGAGAGTAATGTATGACGGTGGTAAAATAATTGTAGGACTAATAATCTTTATCGCTCTGGCGGCTTTTCCATTCTATACGAACATCGGAAAGACTATTGAATTACCCAGCGAACTTGTAGCTGAGCCTGATGACATGCATGTAGGGAATATACCAATCGTCAACATGAGGTCGGCACACATGGATTTGCTGGATACATGGAGGGATGAGGTTGTCCGTGGTGGTGAAAGGTTTACGGTTTTTGATGAGGATGAGTATGAAAAGAGTATCCAGAATGGATGTCTGGGCTGTCATCCAAAACAGGAGTTCTGCGACAGATGCCATAGTTTTGCGGGTGTCGATCCGTATTGCTGGGATTGCCATTTTCCAGAAGAAGAGGAGGACCTGTTATGAAAATAGATAGAAGGAAATTCATGAAAATGGCCGGTCTCACAGGCATAGGGCTGGGTTTGTCCGGCATTGATATATTCTCAAAAGATATTTTAGAAGCGTCGACAGGTCATTCTCGAATGTCCACGGCAGAGACACGCCTGGCCATGGTTATCGATGTGAGGAAATTCAAGACTGACGAAGATTACCAAAGGATCATAGATGCATGCCACAGTATCCATAATGTGCCGACGCTTATTCCTGAAAAAGGCAATCCCAGGCATGAGGTCAAATGGTTGTGGACTGAAACATACGACCATGCATTCCCGGATCAAAAAAATGAGTATCACCCGGCATCGTTGAAACATAAGCTGTTTCCTTTACTCTGTAATCATTGCGATTATCCACCATGTGTAAGGGTATGTCCGACAAAGGCCACTTTCAAGAGGCCGGACGGCATTATACAGCAGGACATGCACCGATGTGTAGGATGCAGATTCTGCATGGCAGCCTGTCCATACGGATCGAGAAGCTTCAACTGGGTTGATCCGAGGCCGTATATTGAAGAGCTGGCCCCGGAGTATCCGACAAGAACAAAGGGAGTTGTAGAGAAATGCACATTCTGTAGTGAGAGGCTCGAAAAGGGTGAAGAACCCGCCTGTGTTGAGAATTCCAACGGTGCTCTGGTATTTGGCAATCTAAACGATCCGGATTCAGAAGTACGAAAAATCCTGAGTACACATTATACTATGAGACGCAAACCTACGCTAGGAACTATGCCCAGCGTGTTTTATGTGATAGGAGGTGAAGAATATGCTGGATAAGGTGCTATACGGAAGCAAAAGATACTGGACCTTTATTATCATACTGCTTGCCATTATTGGAACAGGTGCGATTGCATATTCCACTCAGCTAAAAACCGGTCTGGGTATTACAGGCATGAGCAGGGATGTGTCATGGGGGTTTTATATTGGCCAGTTTACCTTCCTTGTGGGTGTTGCTGCATCTGCGGTGATGCTGGTAATCCCTTATTATCTTCATCATTACAAAAAATTCAGCAAGATAGTGATACTGGGTGAATTCCTGGCCATTGCTTCAGTAACGATGTGTATGTTGTTTATCGTTGCTGATATGGGTCAGCCAATGAGGGTATTAAATATCATCCTTTATCCAACGCCCAATTCCATCCTTTTCTGGGATGCAGTAGTTTTGAATGGTTATCTCTTTCTTAATATCGTAATCGGCTGGGCTACCCTACATGCGGAGAAAAAGGGCACGCCTCCTCGATCATGGGTGAAACCTCTTATTTATATTTCAATTCCATGGGCAATCAGTATTCATACGGTAACGGCGTTTCTCTACGCAGGAATTCCAGGCAGGCACTTCTGGCTGACAGCTATTATGGCAGCTCGCTTTCTTGCGTCAGCTTTTTCAGGCGGCCCGGCACTCCTTATTATTCTGGCGCTTATCGTGAGAAAGTACACTAAATTCGATCCTGGCAGAGAGCCGATTCAGGCTGTCGGCAAAATAGTGACCTACGCCATGGTAGTTAATGTATTCTTTATCCTCCTTGAGGTTTTTACCGCCTTCTACAGCAATATACCGGGACATATGCACTCGTTCGAATACCTCTTTGCAGGTATTGAAGGGCACGACAGGCTTGTCCCGCTGATGTGGACCTCCACCATACTCGCTGTGGTATCTCTTATCCTGCTCATTCCGCCGGGATTCAGGAGAAATGAGTCAATACTTATTCTTGGATGCATCACAACATTTATTTCGCTGTGGATTGACAAGGGATTTGGTCTGATTATAGGCGGATTCATTCCCAATCCTTTTGAAAAAGTTACAGAGTACTGGCCCACTCTGCCAGAGACATTAATTACCCTCGCTGTCTGGGCAACAGGATTTCTGGTACTTACTATTCTTTATAAGGTTGCTATATCAGTCAGGGAAGAACTGGGAACTGCACAATCAGAGCATTAAGGTTTTTATAGGATAAATAGAATGAAAAGGCAGGGAAGCATCTGCTCCCTGCCTTTTTTATCAGCCTATTCCAATATTTCAAGAACACAACGCTTGCCGAGTTTATTACCGGCAGCACTGAGTATTGTTCTCATTGCTCGCGCTGTATTTCCCTGCTTTCCAATAACCTTTCCAATATCACTTTTAGCGACGCGCAATTCAAAAACAGTGGTTCTTTCTCCTCCTACCTCTATAACTGAAACTTCCTCCATTCTATCTACCAGAGATTTCGCCATTTGTTCAATGAGTGATTTCATGTCCACCTCCATTTTAATCTGAGTTGTTTCCTACAGAACAGATATGTTCAAACGATCTATCACAACAGATTTTAGTCGTGCTCCGAGTCTAAGTTAAAATAGACTTGTTAAACTTCTGCTATTTATAATATTATCACATTTATATATTAAAAATAAGCAATATTAACAACTCTCATTTCCTAATTTCCGTTTAAAGGACAGACGACGCTCTTTATTTTTTGATAAAAATGGTATTATATATATCAGCAATTGTTGAATTCATAAATATAAAATATCACACCTGTCCAATATAGCATTGATCAGCAAGGCAGAACCCCTCAAAAACATAATGGACCCCGTTAATGTGTGAATTTTTTTGTAGGGTATATGAGTCCCAAACAGGCATATAGCACTGATAGCGATCATGCATTATTAATTTTAATGTACGGGGTGAATCGACGGGTTATTGAAATAACGAACCTGATTTTGCCTTATGAAGACATGAAGTGACTTGAGCAGGATAAATGATAAAGCATAGCAGATATCTCTACTTAAGGTGTCGCAATTCTGTTTTCTCGGCATTCAGCCTGCTGTTTGCCATTGTTTTGGACAGCAGTGATAAAATATATAAGGAGATATGAAATGAAAAGGTTTTTGGTATTATTTGTCCTAATGTTAGCAATACTACTGATAGTTCTCATTAAAGGCACATATGCCGGTTCACAAAGTTCAGCTGAATCACCCAGGAAAGATCTAAATATAAAATCTCAAAGGGATACGTCTTCTCTTTCAGGAAAGGTTGTGGAAACAATGAATAGTGGCGGTTACACGTATGTCTATATCCAGAAAGACGGTAAAAAAACATGGGTGGCCGTTCCCAAAATGAAGGTGGCAGTCGGACAGGATATATCGTTCCAGCCCGGAATGGTCATGAACAATTTCACGAGCAAAACGCTTAACCGGACCTTTGAAACTATAGTCTTTTCAAGTGGGGCTATAGGGCAACACGGGATGAGATCTATTCATAAACCTGCGGGCAACAAGCAGGCAAAAAAAGTTTCCACAAAGATAAATATTAAAGTAGAAAAAGCCGCCGGACCTGATGCATACACGGTAGCCGAGCTTTATGAGAAAAGTACCGAACTCGACAAGAAAGATGTTATTATCAGAGGCCAGGTTGTCAAATTTTCAGCTAACATCATGGATAAGAACTGGATTCACATTCAGGACGGAAGCGGAAATCCCTCAAAGGGTACCCATGATATTCTAATAACATCACAGGATATTCTTTCAGTGGGTGACATAGTAACGGTAAAAGGGACACTATACAAGGATAAGGACTTCGGCAGTGGTTACAAATATGCCGTGATCGTGGAACAGGCACGTATCAAAAAATAAAAAACGCCCAAAAAGGTGGTCAAAAGGGACTTCTTCCTAGATATCCTTATCAATTAATTTCTTCAGGACTCCGGGATACATTTTTCTTTGATCCGGGGGGGTCGGGTTATCGACGGATGGCCATTTATCGAACAGGGGTTCGGAACCCTCCCTGGCAATCAATGATGGTACGGCATCTATTATTTTTGGATGTTCAGAAAGATGTACACCCTTCACTCTATAGCAAAATTCAAGCTGTATATTATTGGGATCCGTAGAAAACAGGGAATGAATGAAACCATTATCCAGAACTTCAGTTACCCAGACATCCGCGGCTTCCAGCCTGTCTTTAAGTTCCCATAGGTTTTCTTCGCTGGGCAACTCGAAGCATATATGATCAAAAACAAAAGGCCCTTTCACAGGACTACCGGCGTCTTTGTCCTGTACCGGTTCAGCTTCGATCCACTCAAAAAAAGATATGAAAATATTTTCTGCCATCTCAAAGAAATACTGTCTGTTTCCAGGCTTTCCCATGCCTGCAACCAATCTCATGCCAAGAAGGTCTCTCCAGAAGCGAATAGTCTTATCCATATCGTTTGTTACCAGAGCTATATGGTTGATTCCGGAATATGTAATCATGGAAATCCTCCTTTTCGTTATCTCGATATCCCGTCGATTCACCCCGTACATTAAAATTAATAATGCATGATCGCTACCAGGGCTATATGCCTGTTTGGGACTCATATACCCTATAAAACAATTCACACATTAACGGGGTCCATTATGTTTTCGAGGGGTTCAGCCTGCTGTTCAATTCTATAATGGACAGATGTGAAATAATTATAACCTAAATTGAGCGATTCTTATAAGGTTTGATGTATCGTACATCTTGCATCTTGCGTTTAAAATCCTGTATCCTTTCAATGATATGCCACCATTAAAACCGGAAGAACAGCTGAAAATAATTAAGAGAGGTACGGTAGAAATATTAATTGAAGATGAACTTCTTCGAAAGCTCCAACGATCCTATCAGAAAAAATTTCCTCTTAAGATAAAGGTTGGCTTTGACCCTACAGCACCCGATATTCATCTAGGCCATACTGTCCTTCTTGAGAAAATGCGGCAATTTCAGGACCTGGGTCATGAGGTTATATTAATCATAGGTGATCTTACAGGCATGATTGGAGATCCTTCGGGGCGATCCGAGATAAGAAAACCGTTAACAAATGAAGAAGTTTTGAAAAACGCCGAAACATACAAGCAGCAGGTTTTTAAAATACTTGACTCTGAAAAGACAAAAATCAGGTTCAATAGTGAATGGCTTGGAAAGATGACCGCAATGGAAATTATTAAGCTTCAGGCCAGACAGACTGTTGCAAGGATGCTGGAGCGTGAAGACTTCAAACAGAGATTTGCAAAACATAATCCAATAGGAATCCACGAATTTATCTATCCATTATTACAGGGTTATGACTCTGTGGTTTTAAAGGCCGATGTTGAGATCGGCGGTACAGATCAGAGATTCAATCTCTTAATGGGAAGGGAATTGCAGCATGAATACGGACAGGAACAACAGGCCATCGTAATTCTGCCCCTTCTGGAAGGTATTGACGGTGTAAAAAAAATGTCAAAAAGCTTTGACAATTACATAGGGATTTCAGAATCGCCGAAAGAGATATACGGCAAGTTAATGTCCCTCAGCGACGAACTGATGATTAAATATTACGAATTGTTGAGTCATATCAGCTTGGAAGGGTTCAACAAAATAAAGCAGGGACTGAAATCTGCAGCCTATCATCCCAAAAAAGTAAAGGAAAGCCTTGCAGCTGAGATTGTTGAAAGATACTGTGGACGTGAAGCCGCTTTAAAAGCAAAAGAAGAATTTGAACATATATTTAAAGACAAGGGACTCCCTGATGAAATTCCGTTTTTCAGGCTCGATAAAGAGAATGTGGAAATATGGCTTCCCCACATAATGAAACAAGCAGGTTTGACCAAAAGCACTGGAGAGGGAATGCGCCTTATAAAACAAGGTGGTGTCAGTGTTGATGGCGAAAAATGGTTGGACCCGGAAAAAAAACTGCCCGTTGGAGAATACCTTCTTAAGGTCGGTAAAAGAAGATTTCTGAAAATAGTGCCGAAAGGATAATTTTTAACCCAAATAATGCAGCGAGCTACCGTGAATTTCGAGTTAAACTTATTTCCTTCCAAAATCATCATCAAAGCGGACTATATCATCTTCCTCAAGGTAGTCTCCCATTTGAATTTCAATGATATGTAGTGGAATTTTACCGGGATTTTCAAGACGATGACGCGTGGCCTTGGGAACGTACGTAGATTGATTTTCTTCCAAATAAACTGTCTGATTGTCGTTTACAATTTTTGCTGTACCCTGAGCTACAATCCAGTGTTCACTCCTGTGGTGATGCATTTGTAAAGACAACTTGGCCCCGGGATATACAACTATCCGTTTTATTTTGGTATTTCTGTTTTCTTCCAAAACAGTATACGTTCCCCACGGGCGATATACTTTTGTATGTGCTTTATACTCTTTACGGCCCTGTTTTTTCAGTTCTCTCACAATAGATTTGACGTTCTTGCTTTTGTTCAAATCCGATACAAAAACTGTGTCCGGTGTTTCCACTACCACAATATTCTCCAGATCATTTACGACAATAAGCCTGTTATCTCCTCTGATAAGACAATTTTTTGTTTCTTTCAGGATGACATCTCCTTCCACTACATTGTTGTTATCACCTTTCGGAAGGAAATCATAGAGTGACTTCCATGAACCAATGTCGCTCCAGCCAAAATCTGACGGAAGAATCACCCCTTTCCTGGTCTTTTCCATAATAGCGTAATCAATGGAAATATCCGGCAATTTGCTGTATTCTTCAAATGATACATCACCGCTGTTTGAAATCATTTTCTGTACTTTTCTCAGGAGCGATGGCTCATATGTTTTGAACTCCTTCAGTAAAACAGACGCCTTGAAAGCAAACATTCCGCTATTCCAGTAAAAGTTCCCTGCCTTTATATAATTCCAGGCGGTTTTCTCATCCGGTTTTTCCACAAACCTTTTTATTGTAAGCGCATCTTTATTTACAGCCTTTATGCCTTCTATATACCCATAGCCTGTTTCAGGAGAATTAGGTTTAATACCGAAGGTCACGATGTAATTCTTCCTAGCAAGAGTGATAGCTTTTTTTAATCGTTTACGAAATTCGGCTACATCGTTAATGATATGGTCAGAAGGGAATATCAATAATACTGCATCTTTTTCACTTTTTAAAATATCCAGTAAAGCAAGGAGAATAGCAGGTGCCGTGTTTCGTCCACAGGGTTCAGTAATTATTTTGCCCTTTGAGGGAACTTTTATTTCTTCAAGATGTCTTGCAATTTCATAAAAATGTTCTTCACCACAAACAATCCTTACTCTTTTTGCTTCAAGCTCTGGCAGTAGCCTTTTGATTGTGCTCTGGATTAAAGAGTCAGCTCCGACAAGGTTAACCAGTTGTTTTGGATAAAGTTCCCTTGAAATTGGCCATAATCTTGACCCTGTTCCCCCTGCCAATAGGACCGGGTATGTATTTATTCCCTTTTTTGACACAATAAAACGACTCCTTTTCTGCATTCCTCCCTATTTGCTTGCCTGCAGAGGCTACTGTTGCCCTTAAAAACATTATATTAGTTTATTCAAAAGAAGGTCAATGTAAAAGCTGGCAACTGGAAGTTATAGAAGCCCTACCCCCCAGGGGTGTGTGTTACGTTCAAGTTGAATGGTATCTATTACCGTATTATTTTTAAGATCAATAACCGAAACACTGTGGCTGAGCTTATTAGCCACATAAGCCTTTTTGGCATCGTAGTCTATCGTTATGCCCTTTGGTGAACTGCCGACTTTAATTGTATCTACTACTTCATTAATTGTTGTATCGATAACTGAAACGCTTCCATCTCCCGCACAAGTAATATAGAGCTTGTGTGCGGCATCATCAACTGCTATATACCAAGGGTTTCTTCCAACCTGTACGGTACCTACTACTTTATTGCTCTTTGTATCGATAATTGATATATTATTATCATCAAGACTGGTTACATACACCTTCTTACTTGAAGGACTGTATGCCAGACCACGAGGAATTTCACTGACCGGTATTTTTGTAACTTTTGTATTATCCTGCAGATTGACTACGGAGACATAATAACCGCCTGAAACAACAACATAGGCAAGCTTTTTATCTTTAACAATTACTGTTTCAAAAGGTTCAATATCTTCAAAGTTTATTTTCCCCTTAACAGTGTTATCCGTAATATCTACAATTGTTATCGTTTTATTTGCTTTGTCAACAGTATCTGTTATGTAGGCGAGGTTGGTTTCAGAATCAATTGCCATATGCATTGGACCGATGCCGGTTTGAATGGTATCAACGACCGTATTTGTCTCTGAATCAATTACTGATACAGAATTGCTTTCAGGACTTGAGTTCATTATATAGAGCCTCTTTTTGTCAGGAGAAACGGCAATACCTGCAGGCCATATGCCAACCTTAATTGTACCTACTACCTTATTGGTGGTTGTGTCTATTACAGATACACTTTCAGAGCCGGAATTTACTACATAAAGTCTCTCAGCCGCTAAAGAAGTATAACTTCCCCCGCATACTGTAATTGACAGTGCTACAACGGCTGAAAAAACAAAAAACAGAAAGTTTTTTGATCTCATTTTTGCTCTTTACCCCGTTAGAAAGCCCAGTCCTTCTCACGGGGTATCTTACCCTCTTATAGTAGTCCAGCATTCAGTATTTTCAATATTTAGATTCAAGAGTTGTGTTAATTCCCGCTCAGATGTTGTACCATCTTTACCTAAATCTTCCAACAGCGTTCTTGGAATTTCCAACGTACACATTTTATCTTTTTTTATTAACTGGAATCTGTACGTAAAGGTATTGAGGAGATAGTATATTCTGTAAACTATGATGGTATTATCTATCTCTTTGATTTTTTGTTCAACCATTTCATATGAAGGCACTTTATCTTCTGACACTACCGGGTCATACGGATCATCCATAATTTCTCCTTTCATATGTTCATTGGCGATAAATACTTAGTCATGAGATAATGCTACCACTTTTGATACCGTATCCGTATAAATAATATTTGCTAAACTCCTTGTTTTTTTTAATTAATTAACTATTTATCATTATAACATCTTTTTTGAAATCTGCAAGGAAATTATGGCATTTGGCGTTATTGTACGGTTCAATCTGCAAGATTGAACTAGCAACCAGCAGAGATGCTCTTTAACTGGAAATTTAACTAACATATGGAAGAAAGAAAATTCATGAGGAAGTGCACTATCTTCATTATTGGCGAGTATTGAATAATAAAGAATTTAAATCCTTGTTATCTTGATTTTTTCTATTTTTTTGCCATCCATTTCGAGTATAAGGAATCTCAGATCATGAAATCGCAACTGCTCTCCAACTTTAGGAAGATGACCGAACAACCCGAATAAGTACCCCCCGATTGTGTGAAACTCTTCGCTGTCAAGTTCAATGCCAACAAGTTCATTTATTTCGTCAATACCGGTCGAGCCAGAAACTACAAATGTCCTCTCATCCACAACCTCCACCTCTTTCTCAGCCTCTATGGCCTCAAATTCATCCTGGAGACCTCCTACTATCTCTTCCATGATATCTTCAAGTGTAATAAGCCCTGCAGTCCCTCCATGCTCATCAACAACAATAGCAATCTGGAATTTATTCTTTTGCATATCATCAAGGAGCCCTGTTACCATTTTGCTTTCCGGTATATAATACGCATCTCTTACAAAATTCTTTATTGATGTATCAGGAGGAATTTCCGTATCTGCCATTTTCCTTATAATGTCTTTGACATATAATACACCCGTAATATTATCCACGGTCTCCTTAATAACCGGATAACGGGAATAGCCTTCTTCTGATACGAGGGAAAGTGCGTCTGCCACAACGGCGTCTTCCGAGATAGCTACCATCTCGGTTCTCGGCACCATAGCTTCAGTTACTTTTTTGTCTCCAAAAGCAAATACATTATGGAGCATTTCTTTTTCCTCTTTTTCAATGGCTCCTTCCTCTTCTCCGATTTTTATCATCGCCTTCATTTCTTCCTCTGTTAAAAGTTGGGGGGCGGGTTTTACCTCCCCGCCGAAGATCCGGATTATTGAATTTGATAACTTGTTGAGAACTGATACAAGTGGCGATATCAATTTAATATATATTTCTATCGGCCTTGCGAGAGACAGGGATATTTTTTCTGCATGGGAAACGGCAAAGGTCTTAGGCGCGAGTTCTCCAAATACAACAGTTAGTATGGTCATCATAATTGTCGCGAGGATAATTCCGATATCTTCGCCCAAAAGACTTATTGCCAGAGCCGTACCGACAGAAGTAGCAAGGATGGTAAATAAATTTCCTGAAAGTATGACAGCACTGAAAAGCCGATCGTGTTCATCACGAATCTTCTGGGCAACTTTCGCGTTGTTATCGCCTTTTTCAATGAGATGCCTCAATCTGATCCTGTTTAAAGAAATAAAAGCTACCTCAGAACTGGAAAGCAGGGCAACTAAGATTATACAGATTATTATGATAAGAAAACTTATAGGGTCAGGGGCCATGAAATTTTACGTTATCCTTGAAATAATAGCATCAGCCACACCAGATGTGGTTGCAGCAGATGGGTCATCGGGGTAAGGCTTCATGTCATATGTAACATGCTTTCCCTCTTTGATAACAGATGCAACAGCATGATCCAGTTTTTCAGCTGCCGCAGTCTCCCCGATGTGTCGCAACATCATAATGCCGCTGAGTATCATGGCTAACGGGTTTGCTTTGTTGAGGCCCTTATATTTGGGTGCACTTCCGTGGGTAGCCTCAAAGACGGCATAATCATTTCCTATATTTGCACCCGGTGCAAGCCCAAGGCCTCCGATTAATCCTGCAGCGAGATCTGAGACAATGTCGCCGTAAAGATTTGGCAAAACTATCACATCATAGAGCTGGGGTTTTTGAACAAGCTGCATACACATATTATCAATGATTTTGTCCTCAAATTCAATATCTGGATAGTATTTAGCCACATCTCTTGAAACCTCAAGGAATAGTCCGTCGGAATATTTCATGATATTTGCCTTATGCACCGAGGTTACCTTGCGTCTTTTATTTTTTCTCGCATATTCAAAAGCAAAACGGACTATTCTCTCTGTACTATAAACAGATATCGGTTTTATGCTAATACCTGAGTCCAAACGAATTGTCTTTCCTGAAATATTCTCAACAACATCAATAATGGCTCTTGCGCCTTCAGAGCCTTTTTGATACTCTATCCCTGCATAAAGATCTTCCGTGTTTTCTCTGACAATAACAAGATCGATGTTTTCATATTTTGTTTTTGCCCCGGGGTAGGATTTGCATGGTCTTAAACAACTATAAAGGTCAAGTGTCTGCCTGAGAGTAACATTTACACTTCTAAAGCCGGTGCCGACTGGAGTTGTAATTGGTCCTTTAAGAGCGATTTTATTCCTTTTGACAGATTCAAGAACCCTCTCGGGTAAGGGAGTGCCTTCCTGATTATATACTTCTTCGCCTGCATTCTGTATATCCCATTCAAACCGAACACCTGTAGCTTCAAGTACACCTGTTGTTGCCCCTGTTATCTCCGGTCCTACACCGTCTCCGGGAATAAGCGTTATTTTATACATTATCTAAATTTAGGAGTAGCCGCCAGTATCTTTGATACTATCTTGGGATGTTCTGCAATAAATCTCAATTCATCATCTGTGAGAGGTTTTTGCGTATGCAGATTGGCATACTGGACAAGTTCAAGTATCTTTCTCGCTTCTTTGTCATCATGAAAGTGGATACCCAAATCATCATAGACGTGTCTGAAGCCTCTGAGTCCGCCGTATTCACCTGTTGTTATTATTCTGCCGGTTTGTAGGAGTTCAGGTTCTCCCCTTCCTACATCCTCAGGGTCATAAAGCTCATAATTGCGTCTATCCTTTAGAGCGCCGTCAGCATGTATGCCTGATTCGTGGGCAAAGGCATTGGCTCCGACACCTACCTGTGCTATTGGAATAGGAATACCGAAGGCATATGATGCGTAACGGGCAATTTTCCATGATTTCTTAAGGTCTACACGTTCATCCAGATGGACTTTTTCTTCAAAGCCATGTGAGTATTTCAAAGCAAGCATTGTAGAAACAAGATCGCAGTTTCCAGCTCTTTCGCCGTAGCCATTGATTGTAGTGTTTATATAAGCGTCAACTCCGCTTTCTATAGCTCCCTGAGCACCGGCAACTGACACTGCTTCGGCCATACCAAGATCATTGTGGCAATGCATTTCCAGAGGGAATTTTGTGGCAACAGCAATTTTTTTAATCCTTTGATAAATGGTTATCGGATCATCCGCGCCAAGCGTATCACAATAACGAAAACGCTCAGCTCCGTTTTCTTTTGCTGCAAGGGCAAATTCTATAAGCTTATCAATATCTGTCCGGGACGCATCCTCTGCGTTGACTCCTACGGTTTCCGCACCAAGGGATTTGGCTAATCTCAAAGCCTCTACCATTGAATTAACAATATCATTCCACGTCTTTCTGCCCTTAAATTTACCCTTGAGCATTACGTCAGAAGTTGAAATTGAGATATTGATGTGTTTTATATCAGGACAGTTTTTAAACGTTAACTTAATATCTTCTGGAATGGCCCTGCACCATCCCTCAAGACGAATATTTTTAAAAACACCCTTTTTGGCAAGCTCGAGATTGGCGTTTATGTAATTTACCTCATGTTTTAGCGTAGGAAAACCTATCTCGCTCTGAAATATCCCCATTTCATCCAGGTAAAGATTTAGCATTGTTTTAGCTAATTTGCTTAATAATATGCGAGATGTTTGAACGCCGTCTCTGTTTGTTACATCGATGAGATAGATATTTTTCATGGATTGATATTTAACCATATTCTTATAAGTATTTACAACTTTTTCCGCATCCCCCATCTCTTAAAGAGATTGTGTGTAATGCCTGAAATATCAAGAATCTTTCCCACGACAAAATCCACAATATCATTAATATCTTTTGGTTTTTGATAAAAAGCCGGAATAGGCGGGACAATCTTCGCGCCCATACTGGCAAGTTTAAGCATATTTTCAAGATGTATGGTATTGAATGGCATCTCACGGGGTGACAGGATAAGTTTCCGGCCCTCCTTTAACGTAACATCCGCAGCCCTTTCAATTAAATTATTTGCATAACCATTTGCAATACCTGAAAGGGTTTTCATAGAGCAAGGCACAACAAACATGCAGTCTGTCAAAAAAGAACCGCTTGAAATAGAAGCCGCAAGGTTATTTTCTCCATAATATTTAATTTGTTTTGTGGAGTAATAGTGTTGGATCTTCTTTTCTGTTTCTGATTCGGTTTTCCCTGTCCAATTGACGCCTGTCTCGGTCTTAATGATGAAAAAAGCCTGACTGGATACACAAAGATAAATGTTTTCGGCGCATTTAAGCAGTTCCTCTATCAGCCTCATGCCATAAATTGATCCGCTTGCACCTGAAATTGCAACGATAAAAGATTTCATCTATCCATTTTAACATGATTCAAAGGGTCAGGTCTTGCATTCAAGCACAATTAGATTCCTCTCAGCATTTACAAAGGGAAGCTGTATTCTATGAATTTCTTTTACTTTATCCCTTGCAAAGAGGTGTTTTTCCAACTCCCTTAGCTCTCTTGATACTTTCGGGCCTTTGTTCAACACGAGTTTGCCATTCTTTCTTATATAAGGGCAAGCTATTTTAAGAAATTTCTTGATATCAAACGTGGCTCTTGAAACAATAATGTCATAGATTTTTTCATACTCTTTTCCGAGAGCTTCAAGTCTTTGTTCCATTATCTTTATCGTTTTTATACCGAGGATTCTGATTATATGTCTAAGAAAAGCTGTTTTTTTCCTTGATGACTCAACAAGTGTTATATCTATTTCCGGCCTGATAATTTTAAGTGGTATCCCGGGAAAGCCAGCGCCAGTCCCGATATCTGCTAATTTTAACATCCCCTCAGGAATTACTCTTATATAAAGAAGAGAATCAATGAAATGGTTAATGATTATGTCTTCATCAGTTTTTAGAGAGGTTAAATTGTAAGCCTTGTTCCATTTTTTAAGCTCAGAGAGAAATGTCATAAAGGCATTTAATTCTCTTTCAGAACAGCGAATGTCTATTTCTTTCAGACACTTTTTCAGGAGTTCTTCGCTAATTTTTCCCCCTTCAATTTCCTGTTAGATCCTTCAAGTTATATTTTTGGCATGTTTTATTATTTTATTCTTTTTTCACAAATTTTGTTTGCCCGCAAAATATTTTTCTATCTATTTCCTGGTAATACTTGACATAATTGTATAGAAGGTTTTAAAACATTATAAAATATAAAAGTGGAGGATTGTATGAAAAAGAGTTTCATTTTTATATTGATTCTTTTTTCTCTCGTGATTTTTAACAACTATTCACACGCCTTGTGTGTAAATGTTCCTGAAGCCAATCTCAGAAGTGGGCCTGGAACTAAATTTGAAAAGACGTGGGAGGTTTTTAAATATATGCCTTTTCATAAATTAACTTTACAAGGGAACTGGTACAAGATAAAAGATGTAGACGGTGATATGCACTGGATTTATAAAAAACTGGTTACAGATAAATTTCAATGTGCAGTTGTGAAAGTAGACAAAGCCAATGTCAGAAGCGGTCCCGGAATTGCATATAGCAAAAACTCTCTGAGTCCTGCTTTAAAATATGACTCTTTTAAGGTAATTCAGATAAAATCTTCCTGGGTAAAGATAATTGATGAATTTGGTGATACAGGATGGATTTTCAGAAAGCTTCTGTGGGTTCAGTGAAGTGAGTTTGCAATTTCCAGAAGTTCTCGTTATTCTTAAAAGTAAAAAACTAACATTTCTATACAAAGATATTCCCTTTAAAGGGTGGAGGTGGTCATATGTTTAAAAAATGGGGAAATAATACTGAAGAAAGACAAATAAACAATCATAGAGAAGATCCTGTAAAAGAAGTCCGTTACCAAACAGCTAATACAATATTGAAAGGCAGCAAACTAATTGGTAACATAAATATAACGTGCGATTTGGAATTAAGCGGCGAGATTGAAGGTAATATAACTTCAGAGCAAGATTCCAATATCGTTATTAAAGGTACCTGTAAAGGGAATATCCAGACAAGAGAAGGTAACGTTGATATCAAGGGGGAGCTGATTGGTGGCAACATTACTGCAGGCAGTGATGTAATAATCGTAGGTAAATATAATGGTGGTGAGATTAAGGCAAATGGCAAGATACACCTAAACGGTGAATTCGACGGAAGACTGGAGGCTAACGAGATCGAAATAGGTCCCAATGCCCAAGGCAAAGGAGAAATACTTTATAGAGAATACATTTCAATTTCAAAAGGAGCGAGGGTCGAAGGGCAAATCTCTAAGGTTCCAAGCGAACTCAAGCTCATAAAGAACGTCCCTGAAACCAGGACCTCAGATACTGAACCACCTGCTAAAGAGATGAGCAGTGCATAAGAGATTAAAAATTCTTTCCTGAGCTGGTTATCCTCTCCAGTAGCGGATGTTTCCTACATCTATATGAACAAATCCTGAGCGGGGATAATAACCCACTCCCCCGCCCTTAAGTTCCATCGCTGTGCGCCTTACTACCTTAAGACTGTAATCCGGCAAGCGCAGATCTACGGCTTTTCCGTACATATGAAGACTATTTTTTGCTACACCTTTTCTTCTCTTTCTGAGTAATGCATTCGTTCCGGGGGTGCGATAACCGGAGACAATATGAAACGGGCTGTCGGTCTTCAGATTCTTCTTGAGGGTAAAAATAAGGTCTATAAGATTCGTATTAATAGACTTGACCTTTCCATTGTGGATGTCTCTCAGTATATAGTTTATCTCGGATAATGCCCCGGATAGATATTGCCCTTCTCTCCAGTAAACTGTTTTTAAGCTCTCCTCGGTGTACACATTGTACAAATACAGTTCTCTTTCAGGTGAAAGATCCTCAACAGCAGCCAGTGTTTTACGGGGAATAAGGTAAGAAGCAGCTGTTATTAGTCCCGTGGCGAGGAATTTTCTCCGGCTTAATACGCTTTTCAATACAGAATTGATTTTATTTTCCAATAAATTCAAAGACTTGTCTCCAACTATCCAAAAACGGAAACATTATAACATTTCATATAAATATTCATCAATTAAAAAATTATAATATGTCAATTATTATTCCTTAATCGAGTAGACTAAGGTTTTCTTCCCCTCTCCTTTTTTTAAAGATGGTTTTCTCACACGCCCCCGGTCTTTTGACGGCTTCTCTGGTACCCTGATTCTTGGCTGTTTATGCAATGTATGAGTATACCAGAAACTTTCCCTCATGCAAACCAACTACTGATTTTTTGTGTCCCTCAAAAAACTGAACATTATTAATATTCGAGCCTATATGAGGCCCGATTGCAGCATATAAAGGAATTTCCTATTAACTAAGGAATTAAAGTTCCTCATTATAGACTGCGACGTAGGTTATATGCTTTTCGTGTATAAGTATTTTTCTTAATATTTATCCTGCCAGATAATAATTTATTAATGATATTTATTAAGGAAAAAGCTAAAGATTTTTTTTAATCTGCCGATAAACCAATTGTAAACCTGATAACCAAAAAGAGAAGGCTAAATGATTATAAGAATCGCTATAGCAGACATCAACAGAATATTTCGTGAAAAACTCAGCACAGCAGCACTTGTCATGATGATACTTAGCGCTTAATGCACTAATATGGCTAAATTTTCATATGACAACTTACTTTTTCTTTACCTGCCGAAATTCAAGCGCACATTACCCCTCTATGCCGGTTTCACTGTTGTAATAACAATTGTCTTAAGTTATTTCTTTCATACACATTTAAAAGTTCACTTCTTCATATTTAGCGACATAGCTGAGGATTACTTTTGGGTATTTTTAACAGCAGGGTTAAACCTTCTCATTATTATAAAAATATCTGCAAAACCCCTATCAAAAATAGCTAATCATGAGAATGAGATTTTATTTTCGTTTGTTGAAGAATGCGAAGAACAAAAAATAAGACGCAACAATTTATCGGAATATTTCAAATCTCAAAAAAAATTAAATAAGCTTACCACGGCACACCTTGAAAATATAGTCAGTGAAACTGATTCTGCAGCCCACCGGATCATTATACAGGCCCAGGATATAGACCAAGCTATGAAAGAATTGCTTGATATGCTTACCTCACTGCGCAATCAAAGTGACGAGCTGGCAAAGGCATCACATATGACTATTGAAGAAAACAAACAATCTATAGTCCGTCTGCGCAGCTACGTTGATAACCGGCTGAAAGAATTGGAAAACGAGGGGAAAAGTGCTTTTGTCTTATCTGATCATGCAAATTCCATGATAAAACTGGTGGATCTGATCAAAGATATTAGCGACCAGACCAACCTCCTTGCACTCAATGCGGCAATTGAGGCAGCCCGTGCAGGAGAGGAAGGGAAAAGTTTTGCTGTAGTGGCATCAAGGGTACGGGAACTCTCGATACAATCAGAACGTGCGGCAGATCAAATAGGAAAGGCCATTACAGGCATGGCAGTGCAAATAGAGACACAATTCGCCGACAAGCTGGTTAACAATACAAATGAAAATGAAAAATGCCTTCTTACAAGCCTTGAAACACAACTTATCGATCTTGGAAACAGTTATGAGCAATTAGACGGATTCAAACAACTGATTCTCGAGCAGGTTGATATAAGCAGCAAGAAGGTAGCAAACGAGATTATGGAACTGCTGGCAAACATACAGTTTCAGGATATAACACGACAGCAGATTGAACAGGTAATAAGCTACCTTTCCGATTTGGATAAATATATCGAACACCTCAAAACCTTGAATATTAATAATAGAGAGAGTTTTAGAAATTGTGCTGATTTCAGTTTGGATCATATTTTTAAAACGTATGTTATGAAAAAACAGCGTGATATACATCACGAGACAATAGATGACTCTCTAAATAAAGAAGCCTTAGAGGATGTCGGGAAAACCGATGAATCTAATGAAGATAAAATCACATTTTTTTAAATATAGGATACTTACAAGATTCGGGAGGTTTACATGACAAAGACAATAATGGCAATAGATGACTCTGCATCAATACGACAGGTGGTTAGCATTACCTTGAAAAAAGCAGGTTATGAAGTGATAGAGGCAAGTGACGGCAGGGATGCACTGAGCAGGCTGAACGGGCAAAAGGTTCACTTGATAGTGTGTGATGTCAACATGCCGAATATGGATGGAATCACCTTTTTAAAAGAAATCCGGCAAATACCGGCTTACAAGTTTACGCCGATTATTATGCTTACGACTGAATCCCAGGAGGCAAAAAAGCAGGAAGGGAAGGCAGCAGGAGCAAAGGCATGGGTTGTGAAACCTTTCAAGCCTGAGCAAATGCTTGCGGCAATAGAAAAGCTCATATTGCCGTGATAAACAGGATGAAGGATATGAAATACAAGTTTCAATAAAGAGGTAAAGGCAATGACAGTTAAAAAGGAAGAACATAACGGTTTGTGTAAGCTGCAGATTGAGGGTGAAATGACCATCTTTACTGCAGCTGAACTTAAAAAGAACCTTCTTGACAACCTTACGGCTTGTTCGGAACTCGAGATTGACCTGTCACAGGTCAGCGAGATGGATACGGCAGGACTCCAGCTGTTGCTTTTGGTGAAGATGGAATCCTTTATTGCAAATAAAGAAGTTCATATTACCATGCATAGTCCGGCAACACTTTCAGTGTTGCAGTCGTACAACCTGAATATGGAGGAGTTCTAAGAATTATGGCGGATGATCCCGTATTACAAACATTCCTTATTGAATGCACCGAATTGCTCAAGGAAATGGAAGATTCCCTTCTTCAGCTCGAAAACTCCCCTGATGACGAAGATATCATAAATGCCCTGTTTAGGGCCGCCCATACAATCAAAGGTTCATCCGGTATAGTGGGCATTGATAATGTCGAGCGATTCACCCACACGGTAGAGAACGTGCTTGAACATGTTCGTCAGGGAGGAATCAAGGTCACCATTGACCTGATCGAACTCCTCCTGAAGTGCCGTGACCATATAGTAAATCTTGTAGAGATTGCAACATCGGATGAGCCGGAGAGCCGTTCAATTCAGTTAACGGAAAACGGCCTTCTTAAAGATCTGCGTAACTATCTGGATATAAAGACGGACCGGCAGCCAGAAGACACATGTGAAAAACCCGTTTCTGAAGATGCATCCATTATCTCTTCGTCCGGCTCATCAGGTGGCAAGATAGTTGAAAACAGCAACTGGCATATATCTCTGAGATTTGGCAGGGATGTATTACGAAACGGCATGGATCCCTTATCTTTTATACATTATTTATCCAGACTGGGTGAAATTGTCAGCCTGACCACCATCACCGATGCCATGCCACATGCCGATAAAATGGATCCCGAAAGCTGTTATCTCGGGTTTGAGATAGACTTTAGCAGTGAATTTGACAAGCAAAGTATTGAGGACGTATTCGAATTTGTTCGTGACGACTGCGATATCTGCATTCTGCCTCCTCACAGCAAGGTCGATGAGTATATCAACCTCATTAATAACTTGCCCGAGACCCCCCTGAAACTTGGCGATATACTCATTAAAGGTGGTTGCCTCACCCGTTCCGAGCTTGAGGAGGCATTGGAAATGCAAAGCATGGAAACAGTATCGTGTGCTGCGAAGAAACCAGACGGACCTAAACAGAGAATCGGGGAAATACTCGTAAATGAAGGTATGGTACACCCTCCTGTTGTTGATGCCGCCTTGGAAAAGCAGAAAACACAAAGAGAGATCAAAGCACGTGAAGCAAAGACCATACGTGTTGATACAAACAAACTCGATCAACTGCTAAACCTGGTAGGTGAGCTGGTTATATCAAATGCCAATATAAACCAGCATGCCCGACGCATAGGTGACATCAATTTACTTGAATCCACTTCGGTCCTGTCACGACTGGTTGAAGACATTCGCGACAGGGCCATGCAGGTGCGTATGGTTCCCATAGGCGAGATATTCAGCCGTTTCCACCGTGTAATACGTGATATCAGCCGCGATTCAAATAAAGATATTGAGCTGGTAATCAATGGAGGAGACACGGAACTGGATAAAAACCTTACTGAAAAAATAAACGATCCGCTGATGCACTTGGTGCGTAATGCAGCCGACCATGGAATTGAAGATCCTGACGTGCGTGTTGCTCGCGGCAAACCAAAAAGAGGCACTGTCCGCCTTAATGCCTACAATGACACCGGCAGCATAGTTATTGAAATTACCGACGATGGCGGAGGATTGAACCGCGACAAAATAATTCAAAAAGCCATAGAGTGCGGCATAGCCGGTACCGGTCAAACTCTTTCCGACAAGGAAATATACAAACTTATATTTGAGGCCGGCTTTTCAACGGCTGAAAAGGTAACCAAAGTCTCCGGACGCGGTGTAGGTATGGACGTAGTAAGGCGCAATATCGAGGCACTGAGAGGATCTGTTGATGTAGAGAGTCAGGAAGGCATCGGCACCGCTGTAAGTATTCGTCTTCCTCTGACACTGGCGATTATTGATGGATTTATGGTAGGGGTGGGCGCTTCATCTTACATAATTCCGCTGGACATGGTCGCGGAGTGCATTGAGCAGTCAGAGGCAGAACGTGAAGTGGCGCATAAACGGAATTATGTTAATTTGCGCGGCGAAGTTCTGCCGTATTTGCATCTAAGAAATCTCTTTGGTGAAAATGGGAAAGACGTTAAACACGAAAATATCGTTGTAGTACAGTCCGCCGGTCAGAGACTGGGACTGGTTGTGGATGAACTGCATGGAGAAGTACAGGCGGTCATCAAGTCTTTGGGCAGCGTATACAGGGATGTCCTTGGAGTATCCGGAGCAACCATATTGGGTGACGGCACGGTCGCTCTTATACTTGATATTCCAAGTCTTGTAAAGACTGTTGAAATAGATGAGGTGCACAGAAATAACCAAAACATTCAAGGAGGAATTAAAAATGGTTAAAAAGATTTTAACGGGCGTGATACTGACTGTGTTGATTATTTTCCTGGCGTCCGTATCGTATGCCTCTGAGGCAGAGGTATTACTCAGGATGCTCTTGAAAAAGGGCATTATAACACAGGCAGAGTACGACGAAGTTAAAGAAGAGTTGAAAGGATCGGAAGAAGGACAAAAACAGTGGAAAGTGCATGTAGATAAGCACATAACCCATGCAGAGGAGGCCGGACCAGCGCTTACAGACGGTTTATCGATTGCTGGCGGGATAACCATGGTAGGCCAGGGAACAAGCGGTAATGACGATAATGTTCCTCCCGGAGAGGATGTCATAGACGGCACCATATCAACAGACCTTGAGTTATCTGCATCAGTTGGCGAACACGGTGAGGCTTTCATGCTCGTAGAGGCAGGAGCAGGTGATGGGCTTCAGGATAATGAGATAGTAACCTACTGGGGAGTCAATGACGATGCCGGAGACAATGAAAGCCATCTTGAGGTAACAGAGGCATGGTATGAGCACATGTTCTTCAACGATATGGTTACCGTTACCGTGGGTAAATTAGACATGTCCGTCTATTTTGACGGCAATGAAGTAGCAAATGATGAAACCACCCAGTTTCTTGCATCAGGTTTTGTCAATAGTATAGCTATTGAGTTTCCTGACAACAGCGCAGCTACACGTTTAACCGTAAGCCCTAACGAGTTTATTGATATAAGTGTTGGAATGCAGTCTGGAGACTCTGACTGGGAAGATATTCTTGAAAAACCTTTTCTCATGGCAGAAGCTGATGTCAAACCGAAATTTGGGGAGCTTCGGGGTAATTACCGCGTTTATGTCTGGACAAACAGGACTAATCATACAGAGCTGAAGGATACCACAAATGACAAGGAGCATGCCAGTGGTTATGGCATCAGTCTTGACCAGCAGGCAGCTGATTATCTGACTCTTTTTGCAAGGGTAGGCTATCAGGACAAAAAGATCTACGAGTATGACATTGCCTGGAGCGGGGGATTGGCACTGAGCGGAAGCCTGTGGGGCAGGAATGACGATGTCCTTGGTATTGCTTATGGTGAGGCAAGATTATCCGACGATTATGAGGATTTTCTTAAGGCTGCCGGAACAAAGACCGCAAATGAGGGACATTTTGAAGCGTATTACAGCCTGACAATTAATGAACACCTGGCAATCACTCCAGATATTCAGGTAATTACAAATGCCAGTGGGGATGATGACTTTGAGACAGTAACCGTTGGTGCTGTCAGGGGTCAGATTACCTTTTAAATAAATCAATTTAAAACTTAAGGAGGAATAAAAAATGATCAAATTAGGAGACATAAAAGTCGGAGTAAAGTTGATTACCGGCTTTTTAATCATTGCGCTAATAGCCGCTTTTGTCGGCACGATCGGAATAATCAACATCAAGAAGGTAGGAACGGCTGCCGATATCATCATGGACGAGGAGGTACCTCTGGCGGATGCATCCATGGAGTCGACTATTGCGCTTATCAGCAGCAGGGATTCAATGGGTGAATTTCTGCTTACAGAAGACCTCAAAGAACTCGGGGAAATAGAAAACATATATTTAAAAACTACAGCTGATTTTGATGAGCATGCAGAATACATTGAAAAAAATAGTGAAGGAGAGATTGTAGCACTCGTAAAAGAGGCACAGGAGTATCACGCAAAGTTCGAAGAAAATGCAGAGGAATTAAGAAAATATCAACGGTCACATGTAAACCATGAGGCCAAGAAAGAAGAACTTATGCAGGATTTTGACACACATGCTGCTGATCTGAAACAGATGTTAGCAAATTACGAGGAAAAACTAACACGTAACAAAAGCATTGACAAAAAAGTAGATGCCTCAATGGAATCCAAATACCTTATATTCTATATGAAAGGAATCGTTGAGGAGTATATGGGCACAGAATCTCTGAAAGAAACTCCTAAATTATGGGAAGAATTTAAGGCATTGGATGAGGAAATGGACGAGCTTAAAAAATTACTTCCTAGTGATATAGTAGCTGAATATAGTGATTTCTATGAACTGTCTTTAACCATGTTTGATGAGCATGACGAAGTGCTCAGGGATGAAGAAAAAACCAGAGAGCATATGGAAATGCTTGATGAATACAGCGAAAAAGCAGGCGAGCTGATGGAGAAAATTGAAGTACTATCAGCATCATCCATGGAATCTGCAATGGCAAGTGCTGACGATGCTCAGAAATCATCCAAAAAGTTCATGATCATGCTGAGCATAATGAGTTTTTTGCTCGCAGGAGGTTTGGGATTCGGTCTTGCACGAAACATCACACATCCTTTAAATGATGCAGTAAATGCTGCCGAGTCAGTAGCAGAAGGAGATCTGAATTGCCGCATCGAAGTAAAGACAAAAGATGAAATCGGCAGGGTGCTTAATGCAGTAAAGAAAATGGTTGAAAAGCTCCGTGACATTGTCGGCGATGTAACGTCTGCATCAGACAATGTATCATCGGGTAGCCAGCAATTAAGCGCAAGCTCTCAGGAGATGTCGCAGGGTGCTACAGAACAGGCCGCTTCTGCTGAAGAGGCATCATCCTCAATGGAGCAGATGGTCTCCAACATAAAGCAGAACACCGACAATGCAATGCAGACAGAGAAGATATCCAAGAAGGCTGCCGAAGATGCACAGGAAAGCGGTAAGGCCGTAACAGAGGCGGTTCACGCGATGAAGGAGATTGCCGGAAAGATTTCAATCATTGAAGAAATCGCAAGACAGACAAATCTCCTTGCATTAAATGCGGCAATTGAGGCGGCAAGAGCAGGAGAGCACGGCAAGGGATTTGCAGTGGTTGCAGCCGAGGTCCGGAAACTCGCAGAGCGCAGCCAGGATGCTGCCGGTGAGATAAGCCAGCTTTCCTCATCAAGCATGGAGGTGGCAGAAAAAGCAGGTGAAATGCTGACCAAGTTTGTGCCCGATATCCAGAAGACCGCCGAGCTGGTTCAGGAGATCAGCGCTGCCAGCAACGAACAGAACGTAGGAGCTAACCAGATAAACAAGGCTATCCAGCAGCTGGATCAGGTGATACAGCAGAATGCCGGAGCCTCGGAGGAGATGTCTGCAACATCGGAGGAATTGGCTTCCCAGGCAGAACAGCTCCAGGAAACAATTGCGTTCTTCAAGATTGGCGATAGCAGCAGCAGGATAAAGAGGCAAAAGCAAGTAACAGAACACAAGGTAAATGTTGCACATATTGGACATGCCGGGGCCCAAAAACCTCAAGCTGTTACAGCCGCTGCGACAGAGGTTGCTAAACCTTCCGGAATTACACTGGAGATGGGCAGCAGCAACGGAAATGATAAAGACTCTGAATTTGAGAAATATTAACAACTGCAGGTCTCAGCGGTAAGCAATTAGCTTTTAGCCTGCGGTTAAACAACCAAAGCTAAAAGCTAAGAGCTTAAAGCTTACAGCTTATAGCTAATAGCTAAGAATAAGGAGGTAAAAATGAGCGTAGCTTCAATAACAGAGACAACACAGTACCTTACATTTAAGCTTGATGATGAGGTATTTGCCCTGGATATATCAAAGGTTCGTGAAGTCCTGGAGTTCACGACGGTGACAAAGGTACCGCAAACACCCGATTTCATGCAGGGTGTAATCAACCTTCGCGGCAACGTAGTGCCTGTTATAGACATGAGACTGAAATTCGGAATGTCAGAGACAGAAAAGACGGTGAATACCTGCGTCATCATTGTAGAGATCAACCTTGATGGTGAAAGCACGGTGCTTGGCGCAATGGCGGATTCCGTTCAGGAGGTGTTCGAGCTTGAATCCGACCAGATAGAGCCCGCACCGAGGATCGGAACAAGGATGAATACAGAGTTTATAAAGGGTATGGGAAAACGCGAAGGCGAATTCATCATCATCCTTGATATTGACAAGGTGTTTTCCTCGGATGAACTCGCGATAGTTCAGGATGCAGGAAGTTATAAACAAGCAGAAAAGGCTGAAGCCAAATAAGTTTAACAAACTCGCATCAGGACGAAGATTACGTCGATATAGATAATCCTCAGAAATAATAAGTCAGGTGATATGATTTGAGTTCTTCGCCCTGATGCAAAGACAATTAATTAAGACAAAGTCCATGAATGACACATATATTAATAACATGCATTCAGCAGCAATGACCGACAATAATTTTCACCGTATAAGCGAGTTCATCGAGAACGAACTTGGGATCAGGATGCCTCCATCTAAAAAAACCTTGCTTGAGTCTCGGCTTCAGAAACGGCTGCGCATCTTGGGGTTAAACTCATTTGATGAATATTGCGAGTATTTATTCAGTCCACTTGGTATTGAGAATGAAATGATACACATGATTGATGTGGTTACCACCAATAAAACCGATTTTTTCCGGGAGCCGGCACATTTTGATTATCTTGTTCAGGAGGTGGTGCCTGAATTGGCTAATTTACATGGCTCAGGTATCAAGAAGAAACTTATAGTATGGAGTGCAGGCTGTTCCACCGGCGAAGAGCCTTATACGCTGGCAATGGTTTTACAGGAATTTGCAGACAGAAACCCTGCCCTCGGATTTAATTATCTGATCCTTGCCACGGACATTTCCACAAAAGTGCTGAAAATAGCAGAAAGCGGCATTTACAATAATGAAAGGATAATGCCAATTCCGATAGAGTTGAGAAAAAAATATCTTCTTAGAAGCAAGGATAAAAGCAGGAAGCTTGTACGAATTGTCCCGGAACTGAGGTCCTTGATCAGGTTTGGAAGACTGAATTTCAAGGAGGAGAATCTTAGTTTTTGCGAACCACTTGATATCATCTTCTGCCGGAATGTAACCATCTACTTTGATAGACCAATACAGGAGAAGCTAATGAATCGTTTCTGTGATCAAATGATTCCCGGGGGTTATCTCTTTACGGGCCATGCCGAAACTTTAAACGGACTGGATGTTCCTTTTGTCAGGGTACATCCTGCAGTCTACAGGAGACCGTTATGAATTTATATGAATTCTGGAGATGGAGAAATTAGGAGGTAAAAATGCACAAGCTAACTGACAGCGAATTAATAGACGAACTGAGAAAAAGGTTTGAAGAAAATGAGAAGGTACTTAACGCCCTGAAGGTAGTGAATAATAAGCTTATAGATGTCAACAAAAAACTGCAAGAGTCGGAAGCATTAAAGAGTAATTTTCTCTCAAACATAAGAAACGAGATAAACAACCCCCTAACGTCTATTTTATGCATGTCAAAGGAACTCACATCTGACGAGACATTAACCCACGAAGCAGTTTCATCTATAGCCAATACTATATATTCGGAAGCTTTTAATTTAGATCTACAGATGAGGAATATCTTTGCCGCTGCAGAATTTGAAGCAGGAGAGTCAACCCCGAGTATATCCAAAGTATATATTGATACGCTCATAAATAATTCGATTGAACTGTTTTTAAATAAAGCGGATGCGAAGAAAATGAAAATGACTCTTGTCTCTCTATGTGGATCTGAAGATAACGCTTATTTTAATACGGATCCTGAAAAACTCCAGCTCGTCATGATTAATCTCTTAAGCAATGCAATCGAATACAGCCATGAAGGAGGCGGGGTGGAAATAAATATCTGGAAACATCAAGGACAATTAAATATTTCTGTAAAAGATCACGGCGTAGGCATAGATGAATCAGAGAAGGAAGTAATATTTGACAGGTTCAAACAACTTGACACAGGTGCGTCAAAATGTCATTTAGGTCATGGTCTTGGGGCAAGTGTAACAAAGTCTATGGTTGAAATATTAAACGGAACGATTTCCGTTTCAAGCACTAAGGGTCGGGGCAGCACATTTACAGTATCGATACCGGAAGCCGACATGAAAGTCGGTATTTATTCAGGGGACAGCAATGAGTTCTTTTTTGAACTTGAAGAGGAAAAGGAGTTTTAAAGAAGTCAGATCAGAGACAGGAAGGTGGAAGCCTTGTTATGGAAGCAGAGACAGTTAAAAAGGATCATTTTCTGTATCCCGGAACGCTTTTTGCCCGGAGAGGAGAATACGCCGTAACTACAATTCTTGGTTCGTGTGTGGCGGTATGTTTATGGGATCCTGTATTAAAAATGGGCGGAATAAACCACTATATGCTGGCCTTATGGAACGGGGAAGGACTGCCCTCTCCCAAGTACGGCAATATCGCGATAACAAAACTGATCGAGAAGATGATTAACCTTGGAAGCAAAAAACAGAATCTGAAGGCAAAGGTTTTCGGAGGAGCCGAGGTGCTACACAACTCAAACGGTCTTCTCAATGTAAGCCAGCGTAATATAGCGCTTGCCAAGAATATGCTGCAAGAAGAAAAAATTCCGATAATAACCAGTGATATAGGCGGCAATCTCGGACGCAAGATAATATTTAATACAGAATCAGGCAAGGTTTTGATAAATAAAATTCAAAAAAAATTAACAGGATAAAAGGGATCGCCCGTTCTTAGTAGTAATATGAAGGATGAAAAAACGGGTATCCAGAAATATTAACCATTGGAGAAGAGTTAGCTATGAATAACAAAATTAAGGTGCTGATCGTTGATGATTCCGTCGTAGTCCGCCAGACACTCACGGAGATCCTTTCCTCTGACCAGAGGATTGAAATAATGGCTGTAGCTGCAGATCCCTTTATTGCCGCCGAAAAAATACGGCATGAAGTCCCTGACGTTATTACCCTTGATGTTGAAATGCCCCGGATGGATGGCATCACCTTTCTCCAGAAGCTTATGAGCCAGCACCCGATTCCAGTGGTTATGTGTTCGAGTCTTACGGCACAAGGTTCTGAGATAACGCTGAAGGCATTGGAATACGGAGCGGTTGAAATCATTCAGAAGCCGCAAATGGGAGCAAAAAAGTTCCTGGAAGAGTCCAGAATCCGCATCTGTGATACAGTGAAAGCCGCTTCTATGGCAAAGGTAAAGCGTATTGCCGAGCATCGAACAGTACCGCCGAAACTTGCTGCCGATTCTGTTATTGCAAAACCGATTAAAAAGGCAATGATAAAGACAACTGAAAAGGTTGTCGTTGTGGGAGCGTCAACAGGCGGTACAGAGGCCCTCAGGATCTTTCTTGAGGCTATGCCCCTTGATGCCCCCGGAATTGTAATAGTGCAACATATGCCCGAGCATTTTACTGCTGCATTTGCAAAACGGCTTGATGACATTTGCAAAATATCAGTTAAAGAAGCTGCCAACAATGATACATTAATCAGGGGGCGGGCTCTGATTGCTCCGGGTAACCGTCATATCTTACTTAAACGGAGCGGCACCAGATACTATGTGGAAATAAAGGATGGCCCCTTAGTTTGCCGCCACCGCCCATCCGTTGATGTACTGTTTCGCTCATCGGCTCGGTATGCTGGCAAAAATGCTGTGGGAGTCATTATGACTGGCATGGGTGATGACGGTGCAAGAGGAATGTTTGAGATGAAAGAGGCCGGCGCATTTAATATAGCCCAGAATGAAACCACGGCGATTGTATTTGGGATGCCCAAGGAAGCGATCAAGAGGGGAGGGATAGACAAAGTGTTGCCGCTTGAGAAAATCGCAGGAGAAGTTATAAAAATCTGCGAATAGATGGGTACTGAGACTCTACCCCATGTGTCGTAGACGAGCCGTAGGCCTGTAGGGATAAATTTGTGCAGGTGGCTTTTAATTTCATAACGTGAGATTCAATAGGGGACGATTAAACCAGCAGTAGTATATGTTTCAGTAGTTTAAACCGTTAAAACTGGTCAAATGGATGGAACGGTTTAAAATGCCCGCATTATTTGAAATGCATTTTTCTGGTTAAAATAATTTAGAAAAATTAACATTATGGTATATACTATAGAATTGTATGATGAACTTAGTCAGGCTTGATGCCTGACCTATTTTATTGCAACTAATTGCAAAGTTAGAAAATATTAATTGTGCACAAAATCAGAAAAATCGTAACCGACGAACTGTTTGATTGGATGAGGGATATAAGAAGGACAATTCACCAGTGGCCGGAATTAGCATACAAAGAAAAGAAAACAGCTGAACTTATATCCAAGACCCTGAAAAATCTCGGGATAAAACATCAAACTGGTATTGCCCAGACCGGAGTTGTCGGTAAGCTCATAAAAGATGAAAATGCTCCCACAGTTGCGCTTCGGGCTGATATGGACGCCCTTCCAATAAGTGAAGATACGGGCCTCCCGTTTTCATCACAAATTCCCGGAGTAATGCACGCGTGTGGGCATGATGGTCACGTAGCCATCCTTTTAGGTACAGCAGCACTTTTAATGGAAAACCCTCCGGAAGGAAACGTTGTCTTCATATTTCAGCCTGCTGAGGAAGGGGAAGGAGGGGCAAAACCAATGATTGAACAAGGCGCTCTTGACGGTGTTGATGTCATTTTTGGAGGTCATATTGAAAGGCATCATCAGGTAGGAGAGATAGGCATTAAGACAGGTGTACACACATCCCACACTGATGCATTCGAGATACGGATTACCGGTAAAGGAGGGCATGCTGCAAGACCCCATGAGGCTACAGACGCTGTGCTGATCGCAAGCCAGCTTGTAGTCAATCTGCAAACAATAGTCTCACGGGAAATAGACCCTCTTCACCCCTCCGTCATCACCATAGGCTATATAAAAGCCGGAACTGTTTATAACGCAATTGCCGAAAAGGCAATTTTAAGAGGAACGATTAGAACTACGGATGATACAGTAAGAAAACAAATACTGGAGAAAATCAGGAAAATGGCTTCATCAATGTCAATTTTTCATGATGCAGAAATAAAAGTGATTGTCAGACCAGGCTATCCTCCAATAATAAATGAAGAAAACGCCAGCAAATTTGCAATACATGTTGCCGAGAAACTGATAGGTAAGGAAAAGACAATTGCAATTCCTTATCCGAGTCTTGGCGGTGAGGACTTTTCTTATTATTTACAACAAATACCCGGATGTTTTGTCAGGTTCGGGGCTTTAAAAGAAGGTCACGAAATGATATCTTCCCACAGTCCGAAATTCGACTTTGATGAAGATGCGTTAAGGGTAGGCGCAGCCTATATGTCTGAACTAGTGAGGTACACAATAAAAAAATTAAAGCGATAGGACGGTTTTGCAATATGGAAAAACTTACATTTAATAAATCTCCAGCACCAACTATTGGAGTAGAACTTGAGGTTCAGATACTGGATTCTGAAACCCTTGAACTGATATCTCTTGCGCCTGAAATCCTGAAGAGGGTTCCTCCTTCTTTAAAAGAACGCATAAAGCCGGAATTTATCCAATCAATGGTTGAAATAAATACAGGAATCTGCTCCACAATCACAGAGGTTGAAAAAGATTTGAGAGATACGTACACACATCTCAGTGATATTGCCGAAGGATTAGGGGCAACTATTTACTCGGCAAGCCTTCATCCCTTTTCGAAATGCAGAGACCAGATTGTCTCAGACCATCCCAGATATCAAAGGATAATGAATGAATTACAATTAATCGGGAAGAGATTTATCAGTCAGGGATTGCATGTCCATATAGGCGTTGACGATAAGGAAAAAGCCATTACAATTAATAACAATCTCAGGATTTATATTCCAATACTGCTTGCCTTGTCCACTTCATCACCATTTTATCAATCAGAGGATACAGGATTGATGTCCTACAGGGCTAAATTGTTTGAAGCCCTTCCCCTTGCGGGCATGCCGGACTCACTCTATGATTGGGAAGAATATACCACACTCGTAACTCTTCTCAAGAAGAGTGGCATTATTGAATCAGTGAAAGATATATGGTGGGATGTAAGACCCCACCCCGGGTTCGGTACCGCAGAAATAAGGATATGCGACTTGCCACATTCCCTCCGTGATATTCTTGCCATAACTGCCCTTATCCAGGCACTTGTAATAGCCCTGGCGGAACAATATGAAAATCCAGAGCCACATATTCAAATTCTTTATTCAAACAAATGGCAGGCAGCCCGGTATGGGCTTGAAGGTTTTTATGTAGATCCATTTTTTGGCAGGAAATACTCAATGAGAGAAGCTGCAATTTATCTTTACAGGCATGTAAAACCGGTGGCAGAGACTCTGAAATCTACCGACTATCTTGATGAGATTCCTGGTATTCTGAACCGTTCAACAAGTGCTCACATTCAAAAACAGCTCTATTACAATAATGGCAAAAGCTTTACTAAAATGATTAAAACAATGCAAGGGTACTTTTTTTAATGAAGGGCGCTGTTGCATCAGGCCATCCACTCACAGCCAGGGCAGCAATTGAGATGCTTTCTCTCGGAGGTAATGCCTTTGATGCTGCAGTTTCAGCCGGATTTGCGTCAGTCGTTGCAGAGTCTTCTCTCACAAGTCTTGGCGGGGGCGGATTTCTCCTCGCACACATTGAAACACGAAAAGAAGATATCCTTTTTGATTTTTTTGTAAACACGCCGGGCATGGGAAATAAAGAACATATTAAACCGGTTATGAAACCAGTGGAGATAAAATTTCCGCACTGCACCCAGATTTTTCATACCGGGTTTGGATCTGTTGCAGTACCCGGCATGTTGAAAGGACTCCTTCATATACACAAAAGACTTTGTACGCTTCCCCTGGATACTATTCTCACACCGGCCTTACATTATTTGGAGGACGGCGTAGAACTTTGCAAAACACATGAAATATTTTTTGGTCTTCTCAAACCCATATTTACATTATCAGACTACGGCAAACAAATGTACATTAAAAACGGCCGATACGTGAAAGAGCACGATAAATTTTTCAACCCTCTTATGAAAGAATTTATCAAAGGCCTTGCAAACAGCAGATGTGACATATACAGCGGGGAAACAGCTCAAAGGCTTGTTGAAGAAATGAAGATACAAAACGGTAAGATCACACAGGATGACCTTAATGCATACGAAGTGGTTGAAAGGAAACCGTTATGCATAAAGTATCGAGACAGGATGATACTTACAAATCCACCCCCCTCAATCGGTGGGATTATTTTAACCTTTGGTCTCCATATTCTTAATACTATCAATTTTTCAAAATTTTCTTATGATTCTGAGGAATTCTTCGTTACACTCATTGAACTCATGAAAGAAATGCACTTTTTTAAGCCTGTGAAAAATGGCACAGTGATACCGTATCCTTTTACAGATTCAGTTACATCAGACTTCATGAAATCTTTTATGAAAAATATCTCTGAAAAGACTTTTGTTTCAACTCATGGAACAACACACATAAGCATTGTAGATGAAAAAGGCAACGCAGCATCAATGACCACATCCAATGGTTCAGGGTCAGGATGCTTTATACCCGATACAGGCATAATGCTCAATAATATGATGGGTGAAGATGACCTTCATCCGGAAGGCTTCTTCTCGTCACCTCCCGGCAAAAGAGTATCATCAATGATGATACCGACTCTTACCTTGAAAGAAGGAAAGGTTGACTCTGTTCTTGGGAGTGGCGGAAGCAAAAGAATAAAAACGGCAATCCTCCAGGTACTGATAAATATTATTGATTTCAATTGCTCGTTGGAAGAAGCAGTGGAAAAATCACGCATTCATTTTGAGGAAGGTATTGTTCAGACAGAGCCTGATATTTCGGTAAATATTATCAACAGGCTGAAGAGGCACTACCAGGTAAATACATGGAATAAAAAGGATATGTATTTTGGCGGCGTGCATTGTGTAAATGGCAACATGCAAGGATGGGGAGACAGCAGACGAGGGGGGGTTTTTCTCGATGCACGTTAGACATGGTTAAATCCTTACATGTTATTGTTCGTCATTATTCAGTTGCTGTAATGTCGAAAATTGTAAATTTTGTTATCTTTATTGTCGTTTTAATTTACACTAAAATTTTTATTTTTAATATTATCTTTAATTGATAATAATCCTTTAAAAGCAAAAAGTTGTACCAGATTATGAAATATAATTGTAAATTTAAAATGCATTTAAAAATATAGTGTAAATTTAATTGACAATCAAAATTATTAATAAAATTTACTATTTTACAATAAAAAAACAATTAAAAATAATAA
>CAYFXR010000183.1:0-2181 GCA_964347155.1 uncultured Nitrospiraceae bacterium
AAAGAAAATGAACGTGTATCATTTGAACAAATAACAAATGGATACATAATAAATCATGTTTGGCATGAAGGACAGGGAGAAAAAAGAGAATATAAAACAGAAAGAACTTATTATAAGACCGCAAAAGAAACAAGTGTGGCACTTGATAAGATTAACAAATCTATTCTGAAAAATAATACAGGTGGAGATGTTTTTTAAAAAAATTAAAATAAGGAGTTTTTAAAATGGCAGAACCAAAAGATGCGCAGACAGCGCAACAGACAACGGTCGATCCGGATAATAACGGAAACGCCGTAAAAACTACAGACAATCAAACTTCATCTCCAAATTCAGTAGGAACTGAAGTAGATAATAATAATGGGGATAAAGATGGTCTGGAGAAATTATCAGTCAAGGAATTGGTTGATATAATACATGAGACAAGAGGAGAGGCAAAAACTAGAAGGTTAAAACAAAGAGAATTAGAAGAACAAATTCAAAAAAATGCAGATGAAAAAAAATTGAATGAGCAAAAACAACTTGAAGCAAATCAAGAATGGGAAGAGGCATATAATAAACTTAAAGAAGAAACTGGCGATTATGGAGATTTGAAAAGATTTAAAGAAAGTTTTGAAAAAGAATGTCAGGTTGAGATTGAAAAAATACTTCCTACTTTAACGGACCCGGAAAAAGAAATATTCGAATTATCTTCAAAAACAATGTCAATATCAGATAAGATTTTATTCATTAGAAAATTAATAGAAAACAGACCGCCGGTTAAATCGGCGGTGGATAACACCCAAAGCACAGGGCGTGGAAGCCCACAAATTGGAAAAGTAGATATGGTCAAGGTACCATTCGGAAATACGCAGAGCGTAATAGGTAATTTACTTGAAACATTGAAAGCAAAAAGGCAAAATATAAAATAGGAGGATAACAAATGCCAACATCAATACCAAATGGGTATTCATACGAATATCAAAATTTAATACGTAGTGTGGTTGAAGTATTCGACCAATTGCGTGCAAGTTTTCCAACTTTTCTAAGTCTCATACCAACAGGGGTAAATGCTATAAATACAAAAGAAGAATGGACGGAAGACGAACTTACACCAGTACAAACTACAATAGCATCTTTTGATACAGATGGGGATGGAACTGGTGTAAATGTAGCAAGTACAGCAGGAATGAGAGCGGGAGCATTGTTGAGATTTACCACTTCGGCTGATGTTACTAGGACTGAAATTTGTAAAATCGCAAGCGTTGACTCGGCTACCGATTTAACACTTGTAAGGGATTACGGTAGTAGCACTGGTGTTACTCTTGTTGTAGGTGATAAAGTATTTCTTGTTAGTTCACCGTTGAATGAAAAATCCACAGCAGGAACAGGAACAGGCCAGGAACCAGACATGGCTTATAACTATACTGAAATATTTGAAAGAGTTGCAGAGATATCAAGGACAGCGCAAGCTGTAAAAAAATATGGCCTTGAAAATGCACTTGATTATCAGGTATCTAATAAAATGATCGATATTATGAGAGAAATGAATAACGCTGTTATTTATGGCCGAAAGGTTGCAAGGGCATCTACAGAAAATGGAACAATGGGCGGAATTCTTCAGTTCATGGAAAGTGGTAATATTGATACAACAGGCGGAGCTATTAGTACAACTATCATTAATAATATACTAGAAGCAATTTTCAATGATGGTGCGTTTTCTAATAACTATGCTTTGCTTTGTGCAGAAAATCAGGCAAGAAAAGTTAGTGCATTAAATACCAGTGGGTCTAATCCAGTAATACAAAAAGAAAGAACCGATCGTACATTGGGTGGGTATATTTCTACTTTTATTGGAGATCTTCCAGTACAAGAAGGGTTTCTCGCTAAAATAGTTGTAGATCCAAATTTTCCGAAGGATAAAATTGCTATTATTGATATGAACAGAATTGAGATTGCATGGCTTGCAGATTCTGAACTTAAAGACTTTGATGCAACACCGGCAGGGTTTGACGGATTCAAGAGGCGGATACTCGGTGAAGCAACAGTAAGAATCAAAAATGGTACAAAAGCCCACGGGCTTGCTACAGGATTAAATGTATAATAAAAACAAATTAAATAAAGGGGCGGATTATTCGCCCCCTTATTTTTAAGGAGTATAGAATGAAAAAATATTTAATAATTATATTTGCATTAATTATTTTT
>CAYFXR010000184.1:0-34288 GCA_964347155.1 uncultured Nitrospiraceae bacterium
TTGAGAGATGGTATAACTGTTTATCTCGATGACAAAATAACCCTTGTTTGTGCAGACTAAAGTGGTTTAACCAGTTATTAAAAAAATTAAAAAATTCAAGAAGAAGGACTAATGATCTGGTATGATATAAAGAGTTCTTAGCGTAGTCAACATAAAAATTTAAATTAATTTATAATATTTGCTTATCTGTAGTCTTATTGTCCTAAAAATTAAAATAATTTAAATAGTTAGCTATGTTAGAGGGGAAAATGTCTTTACTGCTCTTATACCTTTATTTAGGGATTAAATGATTTTTCTATAAATCAACAATATCAAGCTTGATATTCAGCTCTTTAAGCTGTGTTGCGTCAACTTCGGACGGGGCGTTGCTGAGGGGGCAGACCGCCTTCTGGGTTTTTGGAAATGCAATGACGTCTCTTATTGATTGTGCTCCGGCCATTATCATCACAAGCCGGTCAAGACCCAGTGCTATTCCACCATGCGGCGGTGTGCCGTACTGAAGGGCTTCAAGGAGAAAGCCGAATTTTGCATCAGCCTCTTCTGGGCTGATATTGAGAAGTTTAAACATTCTGTCCTGCATATCCCTTTTATGGATACGGATGCTTCCACCGCCGATTTCGTATCCATTGAGCACGATATCATATGACTGAGCCCTCAACGAAAAAATTTCGGATTTTGGATTTCGGATTTCGGAATTATCCATTTTAAAAAATTTCTCTATATCTTCTTCCATCGGTGCCGTAAACGGATGGTGCTTAGCCTCATACCTTTTCTCATCATCATTCCACTCGAAAAGGGGAAAGTCAGTTACCCATGCAAACTTATACATACCCTCTTTGATGAGATCAAGTCTTTTGCCCATCTCGTTTCTGAGTCTTGAAAGACAATCATTTACAATCTCTTCCTTATCAGCAACAAAGACCATAAGATCCCCTTCTTCTGCATCAAGTCTTTCAGCAAGGGCTTTTAATGATTCTTTCTTGAAAAACTTTAAAATGGGAGATTCAAAGCCGTTTTTGACCTTTATCCATGCAAGCCCTTTTGCACCAAATGACTGCACCTCTTTGGTAAGGTCATCCAGTTCTTTTCTTGAATAGGCCGCAAGGCCCTTTGCATTTATACCTTTTATTATCCCTCCCTTTGATAGGGTATCAAGGAATACCTCAAAAGACGAATCCTTTACTATATCGTTTACATTTTGCAGTTCAAGAGCAAACCTTAAGTCAGGTTTGTCGCACCCGAAACTTTCCAAAGCCTCATTATATGTCAGTCTATGAAATGGTTCACCGAGTTCTATACCGATTATTCCTTTAAAGACCTTTTTTAACATCCCTTCAACTACTGTCATCACATTCTCTCTTGTTACAAAGGACATCTCCAGGTCTATTTGAGTGAATTCAGGTTGTCTGTCAGCCCTTAAGTCCTCATCCCTAAAACACTTGACAATCTGATAGTATCTTTCCAGACCTGATATCATAAGTATTTGTTTAAACAGCTGAGGTGACTGGGGCAGGGCAAAGAAAAGCCCGGGGTTCGTCCTGCTCGGCACCAGATAATCTCTTGCACCTTCGGGCGTACTTTTGGTTAGCACCGGGGTTTCTATTTCTAAAAATCCTTGAGAATCAAGGTACTCACGAAGTGCCTTTGTGGCTTTGTGTCTGATAACTATGTTTTGCTGTATCATAGGCCTTCTTAAATCAAGATATCTATACCTGTACCTTAAAGCCTCCGAAGCATCCGTATCGTCCTCAACCATAAACGGGAGGGGTTTGCATTCATTGAGTACTTTAAGTTTTTTTGCAATTACTTCAACCCGCCCTGTAGGAATCGAGGGATTTACAGTTCCTTCAGGCCTCTCTCTCACCTTTCCTTCTACCTGAATAACATATTCGTTTCTGATTTTGTGCGCGGCCTTATGGATATCAGCATCAATTTCAGGGTTAAACACAACCTGTACAATCCCACTTCTGTCCCTGAGGTCAATAAATACAACTCCGCCGTGATCGCGCCACTTATTCGCCCAGCCAACAATTTTTACCGTTGAACCTATATCCTTTTCGCCTATTTCACCGCATGAATGAGTTCTCATGTTGTACCTTATCTCATAATCGTGTAATATCTTCAGATTTCACGGATTTGAAAATTGTTCTTTTTTCCCCGGTTCAATCGTCCTCGATTGTACCTCACGTTGTAAGATTTACTAAGAACGTCCTTTTTCAGCTTTTCAACCTCTCCCGGAGTTAGATGCCGAAATTCACCTGGTTTAAGATTGCCCAACTCAATTCCATTAATCTTTATCCTTATCAGTTTAATAACAGTGTGCTTAATCCTTTCAAGCATTCTCCTGATCTGTCTCTTTTTGCCCTCGTATATTGTAATTTCTATCCATGAATTTGCCTTCATCTTTTTTATTCTTTTAACTTTTGCCGGGGCAGTTATCCCCTCTTCAAGTTTAATTCCTTTCTCAAGCTTTGTAATATCCTTATCTTCCAGGAAACCATCTATTTTAACACGATATGTTTTGGGAATCTTGTGCTTAGGATGCAGTATTGAATTTGCCAGTTCACCATCATTAGTTAAAAGAAGAAGACCCTCTGAATTATAATCAAGTCTACCAACCGGAAAAACCATGTGCTTGACCCGTTTTAAAAAATCTTTGACCGTAGGTCTTCCTTCATCATCATACATTGCGGTTAAACACTTAACCGGTTTATAAAATATTAAGTAAACATTGGATTGGACATTGCTTATCAGTTTTCCCTTAACCTTAATATGGTCTTTGTCCAGATCGGCCTTCATACCAAGTGTGGCAGGTCTGCCATTGACAGTTACCAATCCTTCGAGTATCATCTCCTCAGCCTGTCTTCTTGATGCAATCCCGCATTTTGATATGATTTTCTGAAGACGCTCTTCCATCTCACTGTTTTAAGGAGCATATATTATCACAACCTATTGATTTTTTCTTGAATTATAGATGATAATCTTAATTAATTGAGTTCTATATAATCTTATGTTATTAATATGCCAGAAACTTAAAAATTGTTTAAGTTTTTTCACAAAGGATTCAAGGTCTCTAGGGTTCAAGGATTCAAGTTATGGAATTTTTTTAGTATTGATTCCCATCGAATCATAGAATCCTAAAATTTTATTTTAAATTCCTCTATTAGAACGGAGTTGCTATAAATTTAGCTATGGAAACATGTTATAAAAAATTAAAAAGCTTGTGTACCAAATATACACTTTTTTAGGAGGTAGCAATGAAAAATATTTTAAAAATTCTCTCGTTATTATTTTCATTTGTCTTTACATTATTATTCACAGGCTGTATGGAACAGTATGTACAGCCAACGGCAAAGACTGACGCCGGGATTGCTCAACAATTGCCCCCTTACAGCGGGCCAAAAGCGAGGGTAGCGGTTGCCAGGTTTGATTGGAAGGTTGGCGCCAGTGGTGGTACAACTACCATAAGTGGTGTGGGCGGCCGTGACATCACAATAACACATCAACAGTCCGGCATCACAACCGGTCTCAGAGATATGCTTACCACATCACTCGTCCAGAGCGGAAGATTCAGAGTATTAGAAAGACAGGAACTTGGTGCAATAAAGGATGAAATAGCACTTGGGCAAGAAGGTTATGTAGAACAGTCAACCGCCGTTGAAAAAGGGCATATAAAAGGCTCTGATCTTGTGGTGATAGCTGCTATCACAGGATGGGAACCTGGCACATCAGGCGGGAGAGCGGGTATTGGAGCTCTCGGTGGTGGTGTGCTCGGAGGGGTACTCGGAGGCTTTAAAAAATCTTCCCTGGCAATGGATATAAGAATAGTAGATACATCAACATCTGAGGTTCTTGCAGCAACAAGGGTTGAAGGTGAAGCAAGAGACGTAAAATTAGGTGTCCTGGGTGGCGGTCTTGTTGGAAACTTCGGTCTCGGTGGTTTTCTCTCTACATATGCCAATACTCCCATGGAAAAGGCAATTAGAATCGCCATAAACGAAGCTACAAAATACATTGTATCCGCTACACCACATGAGTATTTCAAGCATTAAAAATCTAACTCTTACTCCCACTCGATAGTACTCGGAGGTTTTGAGCTTATATCAAATACAACCCTGTTTACACCCTTGACCTCATTAATTATCCTGTTTGAGATAGTCCCGAGAACATCATAAGGAATCTTTGCCCAATCAGCAGTCATCCCGTCAACGCTCTTCACCGCCCTTATTGCTATGACATTTTCGTATGTTCTCTCATCTCCCATAACACCTACGGTTTTTATAGGCAAAAGCACCGCAAATGCCTGCCAGATCTCATTATAAAGACCTGACCTTTTAATCTCCTCCAGGACTATTGCATCTGCCTTTCGCAGGATATCAGCTCTCTGAGTCGTAACTTCATCGATAATTCTAATCGCAAGTCCCGGTCCGGGGAACGGATGCCTGCCCACAATTTCCTCCGGCATACCCATTTCCCTGCCTAAAATCCTCACCTCATCCTTAAAAAGTTCACTCAGCGGTTCAATAAGCTTAAGCCTCATATCTTTTAAAAGTCCGCCCACATTGTGATGACTCTTTATTGTAGCGGAAGGGCCTTTAAAAGATGTACTTTCTATCACATCAGGATATAACGTTCCCTGGGCAAGATATTTTACACCCCTGATTTTTTTTGCCTGCTCTTCAAAGACCCGAATAAATTCATTACCAATAATCTTTCTCTTTTTCTCAGGGTCGGTTACGCCTTTTAATTTCTTCAGAAATCTTTCTGAGGCATTAACACAAACGATATTTATGTGAAAATGTTTCCTTAAAGTCCCTTCGACCTTTTTTGCCTCTCCTTTTCTTAATACGCCATTGTCTACAAATATGCATGTGAGCTGGTCTTTTATTGCCTTGTGCATCAATACGGCCGTAACGGCAGAGTCAACGCCACCGCTTATGGCACACACAACTTTATCTCTGCCGACTTTTTCCTTTATCTCTTTTGTCATGGTGTCTATAAATGATTTCATTGTCCATCTGGGTTTGCACTTGCAAATATTAAATATAAAGTTTCGCAAAATTTTATAGCCTTGTTCCGTGTGTACTACTTCCGGGTGAAATTGAAGCGCATAGAATTTCCTGTTTTTATCTGCCATTGCAGCGATGGGGGAATTACCCGTGTGCGCAATAGAAGCAAAACCTTTAGGATATTTTTCAATCCTGTCACCGTGGCTCATCCATACCACGGTTTTGGGTTTTGACTCTTGACTCCTGACTCCTGACTTTATACCTTTAAATAAATCAGAAGAGTCGTCAATAATGAGTTCCGCTCGTCCGTACTCTCTTTTGGCTGCCTTTGCAACCTTTCCACCGAGACACTGTGCCATGAGCTGCATGCCATAGCATATTCCTAAAACAGGAACGCCGAGATCAAAAATTTCTTCATCAGGGAAAGGCGCTTTTTTATCACCCACCCTCGACGGACCTCCTGATAGTATTATCCCTTTTGGGGCAAATGTTCTTATCCTGTCGAGAGTTACACTAAAGGGGAATATTTCGGAATAAACCTTGTTTTCCCTGATCCTCCTAGCAATAAGCTGGGTATATTGGGAACCAAAATCAAGTACAAGTATTTTTTCTTTGAATTCCATAATTAATGAAAAATTTAATTTGTGAATACCCCTTATATTCCCCCTCCCTTGACGGGAGGGGGCGAGGGGGAGGGTGATTCCAAACAATTTGTTCTTATAACATCTAATACACCCTTAATATTTGCAAAAACTTCATTGTTCCAGAATCTCAAAACTTTAAATCCGTTCTTTGAAAGATATTTGTCTCTCTCAACGTCTTTTTCATTTTTTGCGTGTTGTCCCCCGTCTATTTCTATAATCAACCGATTTTCAAAACATACAAAATCAACTATATAATTATCTATTGTTTGTTGTCTTCTGAATTTATATCCTTCCATCTGTTTCATTCTCAAATGATTCCATATAAGCTGCTCAGCATCAGTTAATCTTTTCCTTAGAAGCTTGGCTTTCCTATGCAACGGCTATATCACCCCCACCCTGACCCTCCCCCGTCAAGGGGGAGGGATTTCTTTATTTCAATCTGCCACACAAAAGCTTGAAGACGAAATTTTATAAATTAATCCAATCTATAATTAGGCGCTTCCCTGGTGATTATGACATCGTGTACATGACTTTCCCTCAGGCCTGAAGGGGTGATTCTTAAAAATCTTGCCTTTTTACGAAGCTCCTCAATATCTTTACATCCACAGTAACCCATTCCGGATCTGAGTCCCCCAACAAGCTGGTGAATGCTGGCAGAAAGTGACCCTTTATAGGGAACTCTTCCCTCAACACCTTCAGGTACAAGCTTTCTACTTTCAATGCCCTCTTGAGCATACCTGTCTTTACTGCCTGATTCCATCGCACCTAAAGAGCCCATGCCTCTGTAAACTTTATATGTTCTCCCCTGAAAAAGTACCAGTTCTCCAGGGCTCTCATCAGTACCCGCAAAAAGTCCTCCTATCATCACAGAGCTTGCTCCTGCGGCAATTGCCTTTGTCACATCACCGGAAAACTTTATGCCTCCATCTGCAATAATTGGAATATTTTCAGAATCAGCGGCTTCTGCACACTCTTTTATAGCAGTAATTTGGGGAACTCCCGCGCCTGCTATAATTCTTGTTGTACAAATGGAGCCGGGCCCTACGCCGACTTTTACTGCGCTTACACCTGCGGCTATAAGGTCTTTTGTCGCTTCTGCAGTTGCAACATTGCCAGCTATAATTTCAAGATTAGGGAATCTCTTTTTCAGTTCCTTAACCGTGGAGATTACCCTTTTAGAATGACCATGGGCTGTATCTATAACGAGGACATCTACATCAGCCCTGTATAGTATAGGTGCACGTGTTATAGCATCTTTTCCCACACCAAGGGCAGCACCGACTCTCAGCCTGCCGAGCGGATCTTTACACGCATGTGGAAACTTTATTTTCTTTTCAATATCCTTTATTGTAATAAGGCCGATAAGATTCTTTTTGTTGTCCACAATAGGCAGTTTTTCAATCTTGTGTTTATGCAGTATCTCTTTTGCCTCCTCAAGGTTAATACCTTCACGAGCAGTGATCAATCCCTTCTTGGTCATAACTTCCGAAGCCCTTCTCCTTAAATTTGTTTCAAACTTCAGATCCCTGTTAGTCAGTATACCGACAAGTCTCTGCCCTTTTGTGATAGGGACTCCCGAAATACGATATTTCTCCATGATAGAGAGCGCCTTAGAAATCTTTTCATCCGGCTGTAATGTAATTGGGTCTACAATCATTCCGCTCTCAGATTTCTTTACTTTATCGACCTCGGCTGCCTGCGATGCCACTGACATGGCTCGATGAATGATTCCTATGCCGCCTTCTCTTGCTATGGCAATAGCGAGTTTAGCCTCGGTTACCGTGTCCATGGCTGAACTTACAATAGGCACATTTATTTTTATTTTTTTTGTAATGTATGTACTTACGTCAACCTCACCAGGCAGAAGATCCGACTTTGCAGGCAAGAGCAGTACATCATCAAAAGTAAGACCTATTTTTACATTATCCTCTAACATAGTTTTACTCCTCATATATAAAATTTATCCCTTATTGGTGCTGTGTATAAAGTAATCATTTGTCATTGTCCGGCTTGCCCTGAACCAGGAGCGGTTCAGGGCTTGACCGGACAATCCAGAAGATATTGAAAATACTAGATTCCCCGATTAAGTCGGGGAATAACATTTATGTAAAAATGCAATTTAGACACAAACTCTAATTACAGTTATTACAGTGATTTTGTAATCATTCAATTCATAGCTTTATCTCCACATACGCCTTTTCTCTCAGGCCTGCTTTCCATTCATGGTATTTCAATTCAAAAGCCTTTTGAAAAAGGGCTTCTTTTATCCTGTCCCTTATTCTTTCAATTCCTCCGCCTTCTATTTTATCTTCAAGCTTGATAATATGAAGACCAGTAGGACTCCAGAAAGGCCTGCTCACTTCACCTATTTTTAAAGCAAAAGCTGCTTCTTCTATCTCCCTGAGAGCGCTTCCACGAGTTATATAACCGAGATCTCCTCCAAATTGACCACTCGCGTCTTCAGAAAATTCACTTGCAAGCTTTGCAAAATCCTCACCTCTCTGAATTCTTTGAATCATATCCTGGGCCTTTGCCTCAATAGCTGTCTTTTGTGAGTCATCTTCTGGTGCAGCAAAGAATATCTGCCTTATCTTAAGCTTTTCTTTTTCTCCGTATTTCTCTTTGTTAGTTTCGTAATATTCCTCTATATCTTTTTCAGAAATTACAATATTGCCTTTGACCGCAAAATTTACCACCTTTTGAAGAAGAATCTGATTCGAGAGCTTTTTCCTGTAATCACCCAGAGCAAGTCTTTCTGATTGCAGGGAATTTATAAAGGCCTCATCTGTCAAATTAAACTTTTTCTTGATATCATTAATGGCACCTTCTACCTCTGAATCTTCTACATCAAGTCCCAGCTTCCGCGCTTCCTGTATCTGCAGCTTCATATCAATCAGGCTGTTAAGAAAAGGTCTTTCAAGTTCTTTTATTTTCTCCTGCCTCTCTTTTTCATTTCCTTTGTTTAAATATTCCTTTCCCTCAAAGGCAATTACATTCATAAGTTCACTCCATGTGATAACTTCATCGTTTACAGTTGCAACAACTCTATCAAGCAAAACCGCACTAGAAACATCCTGTAGATCAAGCATTTGAATAGATAGTGCAATAATGGCTATAGACGTGATGAAAATTGTCTTTTTCATATGAAATTACTCATATAGTATTTCAAATCTGTTAATGTGTGACAGCAAAAACTCAGTAATTAATAAACTTACATATAGAATTTAAATAAAGGAAATTATGACATGGTTTAAAGTTTTAATTCAAGAAGGAGGGGTGGGAAGTATTGCTCTTTGTATAATGAGGATAGTAAAATATTTTTTATTCTTATAAATTTAGACTTTAAACAATTGCGGTTTTATTGAAAGCTCAAGCCAGAAGGTTATCAGGAAGGTTCGTCGGGCAAGAAAAATGCACTTTAAAAAACAGAGAAACCAGATAACAGTATATGAGCCCAATCATATTATAAAAGCCGGGATTCGGATATGGGCAGAGATGTTTCGAGAGTTGATAGATCATAAAGGTCTTGTTTGGAGATTAACAGTTCGTGATATTTCCGCTCGTTACAGGCAATCTGTTCTTGGAATTTTATGGGCATTTCTGACACCACTGGCTATGTTATTTGTTTTTGTATGGATAAAAGGCAAGAATATTCTTCCCATTGGCGAAACATCAATACCGTATGCTGCATTTGTCTTTCTGGGACAAATAGTCTGGCTTTTTTTTTCTCATGGAATAACCACCTCTGCAAACAGTTTAGTTGCGGCAGGGACAATCGTTACAAAAATTCATTTCCCACGAGAAGTATTAGTGCTTTCATCACTCGGACAGACAGTCTTTGAATTTTTAATTCGTATCCCTTTACTGGCTCTGGTTTTTCTATGGGTCGGTTTTACTCCTAAATGGACCATTCTATTTGTACCATTTGCTATGATGCCCCTTTTGTTAATGATTATAGGATTGGGATTTTTCCTTTCTCTTACAAATGCAATAATACGCGATATCAGTAGCATGCTGGGAATTCTTTTGAGCTTGGGAATGTTTGCAACCCCGGTTATTTATCCTCCTCCGACAACATGGCCCCTGTCCTTCTGGATAAACTATGTCAACCCTGTCAGTGGTTTTATTACGGCTGTCCGCGATCTGACTACGTTTGGTTATCTTACGAATCCAACCGCTTATGCCTCAGCACTACTGTTCAGTATTCTCTTATTTTTTGTTGGTTGGCGATTATTTCATATTGTTGAGCCAAAGATTGCGGAAAAGGTATAGAGAGAATGTCAGATACATTGGTCAAATTAGAGGGTGTGAGCAAAAAGTTCTGCAAAAATCTCAGACGTTCCATGCTTTACGGGATGTTTGACATTGGACGAAGCGTGTTCAGATTACCACTAAAGACTGACCTGCTGAGAGATAAGGAATTCTGGTCTGTTGATAATGTTTCTTTTGAACTAAAGCGCGGCGAGTGTCTCGGGCTCATCGGGCCGAACGGTGCCGGAAAATCAACCCTATTAAAAATTCTGAATGGCATAATTTCTCCTGACAAAGGACGAGTCGAAATGAAAGGGAAAGTTGGCTCACTCATTGAAATCAGCGCAGGGTTTCATCCGATGCTCACAGGCAGGGAGAATATTTACATAAAAGGCTCAATACTGGGATTCAGAAAGAAAGAAATAGACAAAAAATTTGATGAAATTGTCGAGTTTGCGGAACTCGCTGAATTTATTGATACACCTGTAAAGCATTACAGTTCAGGCATGTACGTCCGGCTCGGTTTTTCCATCGCTGCCCAGATGGAGCCGGACGTTCTTCTCATAGACGAGATCCTTGCTGTAGGCGATGTCGGTTTCAAGGCTAAATGTTTTAATGCCATATCCAGGATTTCAAATAATGCGGCTATTATTCTGGTATCCCATGCAATGCCCCAGGTTGCGAGGGTATGCACCGGAGTTTGCGTAATGAACCGGGGAAAAGCCATTTATCTCAACAACGACGTCCCGAAAGGAATTGAGTTATATTACTCTACTTTTAAAACTCAGAAGGGCATTATTACAGGAAACGGCAGGGCAGCCGTCCATAAGATTGAATTTGAAAGCAAGGGCAAAAAAGACGTCCGGCAAATCAACTACCTGGATGATCTGACTGTTCACTTGCAGTTAACAGTGGACCCTGAAGTCAAAAATCCTGTTGTTGGCATTGCCTTCTTGAGCCGCGAACAGCAGATTATTGCACAGTGCAATTCCTTATTCAATAAAGTTCATATTGACAATACCGGAGGAGTCTTGCATATCAAGCTTAAATTTCCCGAGATCAATTTAAACCCTTCTCTCTATTCATTATCAGTACATGTATCAGATGAGAACAGATTGGATGTGCTTACAGCGTATCATGCAGCAAAGGATTTATTAATCAGTGGTGATTTCGTTGGCCGTGGACATGTTCAGCTCACCGGTGAATGGGATATTAAACAAGAGTCACCAAGTTTGCCATAAGGCTTAATTGATATTTGAATTATAGCCAAAAAAGCTGGACATATCCTTTTTACCAACTAAATGGGATACAAACCGAAAATATCAACAATCTATGATGATGAAGCACATATCAAAAAAAATATTGGACACAACCAAAAGTATGATCAGTGTTTTTAACAGAGATTCATCGCCTGCGAAGATTATAAAGAGGAGTCCTCTTATAAATATTTATCATTGCTGCACGCACAAGTCCGGCAGTCAGTGGATAAAAAAAATTTTTGCTGATGATATAGTTTTTGCCTATTCAGGTCTTAAGCAATACAGCTATTCTCACTATTTACCGGACAATATAGATAGAAGAAAAATTACGGAGAGATATTTTGATTCTCCTTTTCCAGAATACAAGATAATATCTCCACTATATATCACATATGACAGTTATAAAAAAATACCAAAGAGTATCCCTTACAAGGCGATCTTTATTCTGAGGGATCCACGAGATTTAGTTGTTTCCTATTATTTCTCAATGAGCTTTTCCCATGCAGCAAACCCTGAAATAATTAAAACTAGGGCCAGGTTAAACAAAATAAATTTTACTGACGGGCTGATCTTTTGTATTAATTGGCTTGGAGATTTTGGGACATACTCTGCCCAGAGATCCTGGGCGGAAGCAAGCGACGAGACTGTATTGATTGTCAAATATGAAGATCTGATAGGTCTAGACTCAAAGAATTACTTCAAGAAAATATTCGAGCATTGTGAAATCGATTTGCCGGAGCGTAAATTGACAATTCTTGTCAAAAAGTACAGCTTTGAGAAAATGAGCAAAGGCAGAAAACCCGGACAGGAAAACCAGAAGCATCATTACAGAAAAGGTATCTCTCGTGATTGGAAGAATTATTTTACTGAAGAGGCGAAAGATAGATTTAAAAAAGAGACCGGGGAACTTTTGATTGCACTCGACTATGAGAAAGATATAAACTGGTAAGGCCGAAATTATCAAAGAGAAATTTTTTATTTTTGAATGCCGTTAAAGAATTGAGCGTTTAACAGAAAATTCTTATTATTGCGCGTATGCAGTTCATAGGAGAGTACAATTTTGTTGAAATTAATTAAGCAATGATGGATAAGAGATATTAAAATGGACATAATTGAGTTGCCTGCAAATTCTTTCTATCTGGTGTCATATCCTCGTTCCGGGAATACCTGGATGTTTTACTCATTGAGTATGTTGCTCCCGGTTATTCGAAGTGAAGCCCGCAGCACCTTCGAATTTTATCCATATCTTTATGGAAAAGCAAAAAAAAATACTTTCTTTTTTCGAGCTGAAAGAGAGATTGATATGTCTCGCCCTTTAATTATAAAATCTCATGAATCCTATGATATCTACAAACAATTATACCCCCCCAAAAAATGTATTTATGTTTATCGGGATGGTCGGGATGTTTTATTAAGTTACTTTTTTTTTACTAAAGCTTTTTCGAATCGTGATGAGATGATTATCGAACGGATTGGCAAACAAAAAGTTCTTAATACGAGAACCTCAAAAACTGTAAGCTTTGAACCTAAGGAGTTTACGGAATTTATCCGTACTCATGCCGCACAATGGGTTAGCCATGTTGAGTCGTGGCTGAAGGGAAAAGATGTTTTCTTAGTGAAATATGAAGATTTGCATCGTGATTTTGCAGAAATTATAACTGCTGTTATAAATTATCTTGGCATAAAACCTGTCACGAGTGTTTCTAATGTAGAGAAAGAATATGTTAGTAACTTCAGGCAATACTTTACGAATACCAATCAAAATTTTTTCAGGAGAGGTATTATCGGTGACTGGAGAAATTATTTTATGAAAGAACATAACCGATTATTTTCAGAATTTGCCGGAGATTTGCTCATTAAACTAGCATATAAATAACATGTATTTCATTCTGACAACTTCCGGATTCATAACTAATCGAATAAATTGGGATAAAATATGCCAACTCGAAAATGGTTAAAGGAAGAGTTTGACTATGGTTATTATAGCGGCAATATATTGTCAATAAGGCCCGATAATATACGAGCTAAAGAAGAAAAATTAATTGGTGGATCTTACCGTGAGGTATTTTTTCAGGCATTACTTCCTTACTTAACACCTTTTGCAAAAGTACTAGAATTAGGTTCGGGTAAGGGGTCCTGGACCAAAGCAATACTCAAGTATCTGCCTCAAGGAAAGCTACACGCGGTTGATTTTCAGGATGTTGCTAAATGGTTAAAACCCGAAAAATATAATGACAGACTGATATGTCATAAGATTGAGGATAACTCATTTGACTGCCTCGATGATGAATATTTTGATTTCTTCTGGTCATTTGGAGTTTTGTGTCATTGTAATGTAGAACATATAAAAGAAATTTTAGCCAATACATTTCCTAAAATGAAGATCGGAGGGATAGCTGTACACCAATATGGTGACTGGAATAAATTAGATCTTTACGGATGGGAAAAAGGCGGTATTCCTTCAAGTTTTAAAAATCGGACAGATGATGATATTTGGTGGCCCCGTAATAATCAACAAACTATGTCAGCCATTGCCACTTCAACAGGATGGACGGTAGTGAATACTGATCTTGGATTTATAAAACGCGATTCTATTATAGTCTTGGAAAGAAATGATAAGGCATGAAATTTGAAGATCTTACTCAAGCTATTTCAAATTATACACTGTTAGATAAAAAACGGATAATATCCTTGTGGAATTTGATTAACGATATTAACTTTCGTGGAATCAAAGGCGATATAGTTGAATGCGGCTGTTCTAAAGGCGGTTCAAGTGCCGTTTTAAGAATGGGTATGGGCAGAAACAGAAAACTATGGATATATGATAGCTTTCAGGGAATGCCCGAGACCAGAGAAATTGATGGTGATGAAGCAAAAAAATATATTGGTTCCTGCGACGCCTCTGTAAAGGATGTCCTTGAGATTCTTTCTGTTACTGGAGCCGTTGAAGAAGAATTTGTCATTATAGAAGGTATGTTTCAAGATACCTTCCAAAAAAAACTGCCCGAACAGGTTGCATTGCTTCATTGTGATGCAGATTGGTATGAGTCAGTAACTCTAGTTTTAGAAACATTTTACCCACTCATGTCAGATGGAGCTTGCATCATATTGGATGATTTTGGATATTGGGAAGGCTGTCGCATTGCTTTCTACGATTTTTGTGAAAAATACGGCGAAAGACCTCTTCTTGAAAGAGCTGGTTCTACCCAAGCTTTCTGGATAAAGGGTAAAACTCACAACAGAAATGTCTAATATAATAAGTCCCTTAGTTCCTGATGCAGACACAATTTTATTGCGAACATTCAAGACAGCTGATTTAATTAAAGATTGGCAAAAAGCTTTTGATATTGACATTTCAAATGAATTAAATGGTATTCAAGAAATATCTCTTTATCGTTGCAAATCCAGTCAACTTGACTTTTTTATTCCAGCATCCGCTGCCGGCTCTTCACGTCTGTACAAAGAACTGCAAAAATTCGACTGGTTCTATATACAGAAGAAGTGGGAATACGATGAAGCTATAAGAGATATTGCAGGTTGTAAAAGCCTATTGGAGATCGGCTGCGGTGAAGGTTTTTTCATTGAGGAAATATTAAAGAAAAAAATGTGTAAAACTGTCAAGGGGATTGAACTTAGTGAAGATGCAGTGGAGAAAGCCCGGAAGAAAAAACTGCCAATAGAGAAAGTAGATTTAAAAGATTTTATTAATAGAGGAGAAATATTTAATGTAATATGCGGTTTTCAGGTACTTGAACATCTGAGTGAGCCCTTTGATTATCTGGAAGCAATTATCAAGATCTTGGCGCCTGGCGGCAGTTTAATCCTCTGCGTTCCCAACAAGGAAAGCTTTCTCAAGTATCAGGATAATCTCCTTGACATGCCGCCGCACCATATGACCAAATGGAATCTGGATACTCTAAAATATTTGGAAAAGTTATTTCCATTAAAACTAATTCGTGAAAGTTTCGAACCTCTGGCTAAACTTCATATCTCAGGATATGTATCAGCCTATGCTCGGCATTTACGCTCGCGGCTACCTATTAGTCAATTTTTTTTAACAAAACGAATATGTCACAATATTGTGTCATTACTGAAAAAGACCGAATTATTCCGTTTTCTTCGGGGACAAAGTTTATACGTATTGTTTAAGAGAATATGAAATTACTGAATCTCGGCTGTGGCAGCAGATTTAAAAAAGACTGGATCAATATTGACTTTAAGTCTTCCGACCCTGCCGTAAAGGCTTGCAATCTTTTGGAAGGGATTCCATTGCCAGACAGTTATGTGGGATTTGTTTATCACTCTCACGTGCTTGAGCATTTCTCGAAAAACCGTGCTCAGTTCTTTCTGTCAGAGTGTTTGCGGGTACTGAAGCCCGGTGGTTCTTTAAGGGTTGTAGTACCTGATCTTGAAGGGATTGTCAGATCATATCTTGAAAGTCTTGATGATGCAAAAGCTGGAAAAGACGGTGCTGATTCGCGTTACGAATGGATGAAAATCGAACTCTTAGACCAGATGGTGCGGGAAAAACCAGGGGGCGAGATGCGGACTTATCTTTCTGCAGAAACGATACCGGCTAAAGATTTTATTATAAATCGACTGGGTGTTGAAGCCAAAAGGATTATAGAAAATGCGAAAGTCAGGAATGCACGTACATTGAGAGTTAATTCACGCAAGTTAAGTCTAAGTAGTCGCATATCTAACTTTTTAGATTTGATCCAATCACCTGGTAAATGGCGTGAATACTTATTGCGTTGTTTTCTCTGTGATGAATATACTGTTATTCAAGATGGAAAATTTCGCCGTAGTGGCGAGATACATAGGTGGATGTACGACAGCTACTCTCTTAAAAAGGCGTTGAACGCGGCAGGCTTTGTAGATATTATTGAAAGATCTGCAACAGAAAGTTATATGCCGGACTGGCAAACGTACTTTTTAGACAATGAACCGAATGGCTCAATTTACAAGCCGGATTCGCTTTACATGGAAGGCCGAAAGCCTAATAAAAATAAATAAATGATTTACAATGTAATATATGTGGTTAAACCCAAATAATGCATTTTTTGGCAAACTAAATTTTTAAAATAAATTACTATAATTACAGAAACAGAATAATGAGAATTGTTCAAATTAATACATCAGATATCGTCGGTGGTGCCGCACGTGCTGCTCACCGTCTGCATAAGGGATTTATTCATTCAGGAGTTAACTCCCGGCTGCTGGTTATGAATAAGACTTCATCCGACAATAACATATATGCTGCAACTCTAAGTAAATTGAAAGAAAAGGCAGCAGGCAATTTTGTTCTCAGTCTCATTCAGGAGCAGTATATTAAAATGAACAGAACAAACCTTTCTAATACAATCTTTACAATTCCCTATCCAGGATACGACCTCTCAAGTATAAATATGGTAAGGGAAGCAGATATTATCAATCTACACTGGATTGCCCGTTTTCAGTCTCCATTAACTCTTAGAAAGCTGTTTTCCCTAGGCAAACCGGTTGTCTGGACTCTCCACGATCAATGGGCATTTACCGGCGGATGTCATTATTCAGCTGGTTGCGATAAATATAAGAGTACATGCTCAAATTGTCCCCAATTAGCTCATGACCCGTATGATATTGCTCATGCTGTTTTAAAGGATAAGCTTGAACTATTTTCAGGAGCTGATCTTACAATCGTTACACCGAGCCGCTGGCTGGCCAGCTGTGTAAGAGAAAGTAAGCTTTTCAAAAACATGCGTATCGAGACAATTCCAAATTCTCTTGAAACCGACTTATTTATTCCTATATCAAAGGCAGATGCAAAGAAAAAGTTTGGTTTAGCCCCAGATTCTGTTACTATATTGTTTTCTGCCGAGCGAGGATTCGAAAAAAGAAAAGGTTTCATGGAGCTATTTAATGCCATAAAATACTGCTCTGAGAATTCCGCATTTCGAAGTCTTATAAATGAAAATAAGCTCAAACTAATTTGCTTTGGCAAGCCGAGTGATAATCTGAATTTACTTGGCATAACGGTAGTATTTTTAGGATATATTAATTCCGATGAAATGATCAGGGATGCTTATAGTGCGGCAGATATTTTTATTCTCCCATCCCTTGAGGATAATCTGCCTAATACATTGTTGGAATCCATGAGCTGTGGGACTCCGGTGGTGGCATTTAACATCGGTGGTATCCCTGATGTTATAGTTGATGGAGAGACCGGCAGACTTATTCCGTCAGGCGATACCAGCGATATGGGCAAGGCGATTATGGATCTCATATTTAATGCCAGAAAACTCAAATTGATGGGGGAAAATTGCCGGAGTGTTATTGAAAAAGGTTATCACCTCAAAGGGCAAGCAACACAATATTTGGAGCTGTATCGGGAGTTGATTAAAGGATCTCGGGCATCATTCAATGATACACCTGTTGCACAAGAGCAGGGTAACATAATTGATACTATAGAGGCCAATCTTGAAATAGTGGTGGGGCCAAATTTCCAGCACATTTATGATCATTATTTTCAAAAGGCTATTAACGTGCTGATCGAAGCTAGGGATAAGCTTCGAGCTGAGAAAGATGACCTTAAAGCACAAAGGAATGCCTTAAGAGCGGAGAGAAATCTGTTACTAAATAGTCTGAGCTGGAAGGTGACCTCGCCTTTGAGGGTGGTAGAGAAATTTTTTCAAAGAGATAAAAAATAAGCACATGAATATATTCCATACAGTATACAATACAAGCGATAAAATAATTAAGCATGAGGAAGGATTTTATGCAGGGACAAACAGTGATTTTTATACACATACCTAAGGCAGCAGGATCCACATTGCGAGCAATAATTCAGAACCAATATAAACGGCATGTTATGTATGCGATTGACGGCAGGCGTGTGAAAGAATCAGTGGAAGAATTCAAGATATTACCTTTGTCACATAGAGAGAAGATCAGGGTCCTCCTGGGGCATATGCTTTTTGGATTGCATGAGTACATACCCCGGCCATCTACATACATAACGATATTACGTGACCCTGTCGAAAGAGTTATTTCCAATTATTATTATGTATTACGAAAGCCTGCACATCGCATGCACGATGAAGTTACATCCCAGAAAATGACCTTGAAAGAATATGTAGAAAGCAAAATAAACACCCAGCTAAATAACGGCCAGACGAGGGTAATATCTGGAATAAATGATGTCCTTTTTGGAAAATGTACGAACGAAATGTTTGAACGTGCAAAAAAAAATATTGAAAACCATTTTTCTGTTGTAGGGCTTACAGAAAGATTTGATGAGACACTGATTTTATTGCAGAGAGTCTTAGCATGGAGAAGACCTTTTTATATAATGAAGAACGTAACAAAAAATAGGCCCGTTAAAGAGAATATATCTGAAGACACTTTAAATACAATAGAATATTACAATAAGCTGGATATCGCCCTCTACAAGTTTGCCAAAGAACGTTTTGAAGAAGATATCAGCCGACAGTCCCTTTTTAAAGTGGCGGTAATTACTTTCAGATATTTAAACAGACTCTGTGCTTGTAAGTCATTTAAACATACTCTTCACGGGGTGCGAAAGTCCAACCAGAATTTTTATTCGGATCAAAAGTGAAAAAATACGAAAGGAAAAGGCCCCTTATCTCTATCCATATTCCCAAATGTGCGGGAAGAAGCTTTATCGGGGTCCTGAGGCAGTGGTTTGGAGAAAATTTGCACACCCATTATTTTGATGAAAAAGAAGGCAAGATGCCCGAAAGACAAAATTTAAAAACCGGCTTTTTGAGAAAGAGATTCAAAAAGAACACTTGCATTCACGGTCATTTTAACAAAGCAAGGGGATTTGGTATACAAGATTATTATCCGGAAGTTGATCAATTTATTACAATCTTGAGGGATCCGCTAGAAATTACGTTATCAAATTATTTTTTTGCAAAAAAGCGCGGCGACAGACGGTACAGGAACGGAAAACCCTTTTTCATCAGGGAACAATTTATAGATGTAAGTGATTATCTTAAGAAAGAAAACTCTTATCTCATGCTCTATATGCCTTTTAATATAACGATAGAAAATTATGAAGAAATTTTAGAAAAGTACTTTGTTTATATTGGCATTCAAGAAGATCTTCAAACATCTGTAGATATAATGGCCAAGCATCTGGATTACCCCGCGGTTACCATAGGGCACGTCAATGTATCCAACCGTGACGAGATAGTATCGGAAGAATTAAAAGAAGAGTTTAAAAACAGGTGCAAACTCGAATATGCTATTTATAATTATGCCTTGAAAAACTATAAAAAAGTTAAAACGTAAATGTACAATTAACCCAAATAACGCAGACATCGTAACAAAATTTATTTAATTCGATTTATCCCGTTAATAGTAAATATTTTACGGGATGGATTTATTATTAAATTATGCATATAGCTTGGAATAAAAATATTCACTTTAGATTGGTTGGAATTACGTCTAAGGTATCGAGAAATAAATTTTCTTCCAACGCCTGCATTATTTCAAATGCATTTTTTGGATTAACTGTAATAATTTATATTGAGAGATGACTTTATGATTATTATATCCTCCGGAATGATAAAATCAGGGAGTGGCTGGTATTTTAATTTGATAAATGACCTGGTGGTGGCCAGTGGCCACCAGGATGTACGTGATATCCGCGAGAAATTTCATCTCCACTTCCTGATAAAATATTTTAACTGTAACATTGGTCCTATCTCGTTCATAAAGTTATTAATTCTTCTGATCCCACATCTTTTCGGGAATACATTCGTTGTAAAAACACATAGTAAACCGACAAAAACCCTGTTATTCTTGATGTCCTTGGGGCTCTTCAAGGCAATCTATATCTATAGAGATCCGCGAGATGTAGTAATCTCCGTTTATGACCACGGCAAAAAAACTCGCGAGCATGGGGAAGGGCCCCCTGCCTTTGCACAGCTTAAGAACATAAAAGACTCCATCTTACATGTGAAGGATCAGGTTTCGAACTGGACAGAATGGAAGAAGTGCAAAAATGTCTTACTTGTAAGATATGAAGACCTGCTCGCTCATTCCATGAATGAGATGAAACGCCTTTCAGCTTTTCTTGATATCAAGGTTGATGATCAAACCCTGCAGCAGATTATCAAAAAATATGATTCAAAACAGCTGGACACACAATATAAAAATCACCTGCATTTCAACAAGGCAGTTGTCGGTCGATTCCGTCAAGTGATGAGCCCGGAGGATTTAGCACTATGTAACAGGCTATTCGGAGAACATATGCCCCGGATGGGTTATTCTGAATAATGTCTGCATTATTTAGGTTGAGGAATCTTAATAAATTTTAAAGCAATATATTGATATGGAAAAGAAAAAACCATCGCCCAGAATATATATTGTCTTGCCTGTACATAACAGGATTCATACCACCACGAAATTCATAGATTGTTTAAAAAAGCAAACGTATAAAAATTATCATCTGGTTCTTGTCGATGATGGTTCTACAGATGGTACTGCTGAATATGTAAGGAAAAATATAGACAATCTGACCGTCTTATATGGTAATGGCAATTTGTGGTGGGCTGGTGCATTTTCCAAGGCATACAAATATCTAGCCGGAATCAATACAGCTGATGATGATCTGGTGTGGATTAATAATGACGACAGTATTTTTGACTCCGATTACTTTGAAAACGTGATTAATGACAGTGATCTGAAACCGGAAACGCTGATAATATCTCCTGGACACAGTATTTACACGGACTTCATTGAAAGAGGGTTTTCTGTCGATTGGTCATTAATGAGAATCAACAAACTAAAAGAAGGAGAACAGCCAGATGCCTTGACCACACGTGGACTCTACATGCATTACGACACTTACATTTCCCTGGGACCAATGCATCCTATGCTTGTTCCTCATTATTTATCTGATCTGGAATATACTATTCGGGCGAAAAGAAGAGGATACAGACTTGTTATTTCCGGTTGTACCAAGGTCTATGTAGACCGGTCAAGGACAGGTTTGCATGAGGACAATTCAAAAACGTTAAAGGAATTTCTGTTTAACCATTTGGTATCCAAAAAAACTGCCTATAATACGTTCTATTGGGGGAATTTCGTTTTACTTGCAGCTCCATCGAGATATAAGGTAACGGCATTTATAAAAATATATGCCAGGTTCCCCCGCAAATTGCTGAGATATTATAAACAGAAAAGAATGCCATGATTTCAAATAACATAAATAATGAAGACATTGTTCAAAAATTTATTTAACTCGATGAATTTATTTTTAAATTATGCATTTAGCTTTGAATAAAAATATAAACATGTACATTGATTAAAAGTGCGTTTAAGGTATCGAAAAATAAATTTTTTCACAACATCTTCATTATATTTAAATGCATTTTTGGGATTCACAAAAATTACAAATCCCCCCTTTATTAAAGGGGGACGTAAAGCCCCGCGTAAAGCGGCGAGGCCGCAACGCGGCTTTTCGCCGTTTGGGCAACGCCCCTATACGGGGCAAGGGGGAACACAAAACTATAGGCCGAGACGGTTTTAAAAAATGAAACTAAGGGAATACCTAAATAATTTTCAGATACCGGAAACGGAATTTATCACTATCAACAATGTTCTCAGTATTTGTGACTACGTGTATAAGCCAACAATACATTTTAAAGAAGCAATACTTGTTGATACAGGCGCATCCCATATCAATAATGTTGAGTTTGTGGAGGAAATACCTCCTGTAAACTCGATCATCATGTGTCGTGTGATAAGAGGAGAGATTTCAGAGTTATTTCATAAATGCAAAAAAAATAAAAATAATCAGTATATCGTCATGCAACAGCCTATAATGGATGACGGACGTATTAATAAGAAAATTGTCAAGGCGATGCCTGATAATGTGGTAAAATTGTATGCAAAAAATGTCGAATTTGTCCATGAAAGAATACATTCAATACCAATAGGGAGAGATTTTAGAAATGAAGTTGCATATCGTTCGGTAACATTTAATAGCGAAAGCAGAACATTCCGAAATTTAGTGTATTGCAATTTTGCGTTAAATACGAATAAAAAAAACAGGCGCCGGGTTTATAACCTTTTTAGAGAAAAAGACTGGGTGACTCAGGTTGAAGTGCACGAGTGGATGAAGTATCCCATATCCCGCGAAGAATATCTGCGTCAGGTCTATAGCCATAAATTTTGCCTGTCACCAGAAGGTGCGGGAATAGATTGTTTCCGTACATGGGAAGCACTTTATTTAAAATCAATCCCCATAGTTCAAGAGGGTATTCACATGAATGCATTTAAAGATTTGCCCATTCTCTTTACGAAAAACTATTCTGAAATAACTAAAAATTATCTGGAAGAGAAATATGAAGGAATGCTGGATACAGATTATAACATAGACAAGCTCTATTTTAGTTACTGGAAGCATCTGATAATGAACGACAAAAAATTATTATTAGAAAAAAACCCCCGGGATACTGACGATACAGTATCCGGGACAAGCACTGAATTTGAGAGCAATAAGCTGACATCGGTATTCGGTACCATTAAAACTGTTCTGAAAAGAAACGTGTTGGGGAAAAAATAATAGAGAATATACATACATAAGTTTCCATGAAAAAATTGATATTTCTTATATCTCTTCCCAGATCAGGATCGACACTTTTACAAAAAATGTTGACTGTAAGCCCGGAGATACATTCTGTGTCTGAACCCTGGCTGATGCTTCCCTTTGCATACATACTAAAAACAGAAGGTATGCTTACACCTTACAGCCACAAGACCGCTTCTCATGCTATAGAGGACTTTGTAAAAGAACTTCCAAACGGCAAAGAAGACTTCTATGAAGAAATAAGAAAATTCACAACTTCTCTTTATGAAAAAGTAATTCCCGACAATTCGATTACATACTTTCTTGACAAAACACCAAGGTACTATCTCATAGTACCCTTTCTCGTTGAGGTGTTTCCGGATGCCAAATTTATTTTGCTTTTTCGTAATCCTCTTGAAGTTATGGCATCAATCCTGACAACCTGGATGGGAGACAGATTTGATCTTTATCAACACTATGTTGATTTATATTATGGCCCTCAAGCTTTGTCTCACAGTTATCATTTTTTAAAAGACCGGGCGATTGCTGTAAACTACACTGAATTAGTAGAGGCTCCTGAAGTTCAAATGCAGAAGATATGCTCTTTTCTGGAAGTACCTTTTGATCAATCGATGATTGAAAATTATAAGATTGTTAAATTTAGTGGCAGATGCGGTGATTTTCTGGGAATTAATCAGTTTGGGTCTATTTCATCTGATCCTTTGGGAAAGTGGAAAACAGTACTTAATACACGCTACAGAAAAAGGTTCTCTAAGCGTTACATAAAATATCTGGGCAAAGAGACGCTCATGAATTTTGGTTTTTCTATGACAGAATTAATTCAGGAGATTGATTCAATAACCCAGCTCAGAGGGGGAAGTTTTCAAGACGCCTTTTATCATTTCACTTCTCATATGAGGCGTCTTGGCAATGTAACTGTTTACAAAAGAATTATTAGTTCAATTCTCAAAAAAGAACGTTATTATCCTTTTTTTTAAAGGATTCAGCAAAATGAAATTATCCGTAACCCGAACACTCATTCAACCATTTCCTACTATTGACGACTATATTCGCATTCCTCCTCATCCCAACCGTATTGAAAACGGATTTCGAAGTAAAGGTAAGATCCTTAAAAAATCCGAACCGTGCAATCCTTTGGTCAGTATCATTACTATTGTCTTAAATAAAGAACATACTCTTGAACAAACGATTCAGAGTGTTTTAAATCAGACATATGACAACATTGAATATATCGTTATTGACGGTGGCTCTACTAACGGTACTCTTAATATCCTCAAGAGGTATAAAGATAAAATTGCATATTGGATAAGTGAACCCGATAACGGGATCAGTGATGCCTTCAATAAAGGGATTGCCATATCAACAGGAGAAATAATAGGGATAATTAATGCAGATGATTGGTATGAGATAAACACGGTTTCAACTATAGTCAATGTTTTTCAAGATAAGGATATTGATATTGTAATCGGAGCGACACAATACTGGCAAGGTAACGAAAGAGATTTTGTATATTCTTCCAATTTAAATGCCCTGGAAAAAGAGATGACGGTAAGCCATCCGGCTATTTTTATAAAAAGAGAAATATTTAATAAGTTTGGTCTTTTTAACAGACGACTTAACTTTGCAATGGATTATGAACTTGTGCTTCGATTTAAATTACGAAATGCTAAATTTCATATTATAGATGATATACTGGCCAATATGAGACTAAAAGGCAACTCTGATATAAACTGGAATAAGGCGTATAAAGAAGTACGTGATATTAAGACATCCCTTATGAATCACAAATTTAAGAATACCTTATATTATTATTATACGGTCATACGGAGATATACATTTATTATTCTTCAAAAATGTGGGCTATCATGTATCGCTCATTATTATAAAAGACATCACTCTGTTGTAAAAAAAATAAAATTAAAATGAGAATGTATATTTAAATGAAAACTGAAATTGTATGGATATATTTATTAACGGCCGTTTCTTGACACAATCTGTTACAGGCGTCCAACGATATGCACATGAATTGGTCAAGGCACTGGATAATTTAGTTGACCGTGGCGACATTGACCAAACATTATTCCGATTTAAACTGCTTGTACCAGGAAAGGGATGTTTGTATAATCTGAGGCTAAAAAATATCATGGTACAGAGAGTCGGGTATTTGTCTGGGCATTACTGGGAGCAGCTTGAATTACCATTTTATGTGAAAGGGGGTTTGCTTTTTTGTCCTGGAAATACAGCTCCTATGTTATCTTTGCTGTCAAAACAATTAACTGTTACTACGGTCCACAGCTTGTCTTATTTATATTTCCCCGAAGCTTACAGCTTTGCTTTTAGGGCTTTTTATCGAATCATCATTCCACTTGTTTTCAGATTTAGTGAAGCAATAATAACCGTTTCTCACTCAGAAGCAAAATCAATTCTAAAAAGATATACGTATGTAAAAAGTCGACTCCATGCTATTCAAAATGGGGCAACATCAAATGATTTTTTAAGTAATGACGGTATTAAAAAGACACATGATAACTCTTTAGAAACCATCCATCCCTTTGTGCTATTTGTAGGTTCGTTGAGCAAATGTAAAAACATCCAGGGAGTTCTTGGGGCTGTAGCTATTTTAAACAAAAAAGATAATGTACATTTAGTTGTTGCTGGAGCAAAAGAAAAAATTTTTAAAAGCTTACAGTTTGTTATGCTTGATGCTATTTCCCCCAAAATCCATTTTAAGGGACAGATTAACAATAGTCATGACCTGATTCACTTCTATAAAACGGCTTCTTGTCTCGTTTTTCCTTCTTTTTATGAGTCCTCACCTTTTCCACCGATTGAAGCAATGGCTTGCGGTTGCCCTGTTATTGCATCCTCTGTACCATCATTGCGTGAACGATGTGGAGATGCAGCATATTACGTTGACCCCTACAGTGTTGAAAATATAGCTGAAGGAATAAATAAAATGTTAACAGATAATAATTTAAGAAACGACATGATCAAAAAAGGGCTTAAAAGGGCACAGTTTTTTAACTGGGAAATGTCAGCGAAAGAACATGTAAAAGTTTTTGAAGAGGTCATACATAGTTGAAAACTGCTATTATCCATGAGTGGCTTGTAAATTATGCCGGCTCCGAGAGGGTACTGGAACAGATTGTCAAGCTTTTGCCCGATTCAGACCTTTTTTGCCAGGTTGATTTTCTTCCTGACAATGAGAGAGGATTTATACTTAATAAAAGGGCTACGACATCATTTATTCAGAAACTGCCTTTGGCAAAAAGAAAATTTCGCAATTATCTTCCCTTGATGCCTTTTGCTGTAAGACAGCTTGACACTTCGGCTTATGATGTAATCATTTCCAACTCGCACTCGGTAGCCAAGGGTATCAGGAAAAACAACAGGCAGCTTCATATTTGTTATTGTCATACCCCTATGCGATATATTTGGGACTTGCAGGATCAATATTTAAAAGAATCCGGATTGGATAAAGGAATAAGAGGTTTTTTAATAAAAACTATTTTTAATCGTATTCGAAAATGGGATATTGCCACATCAAAAACAGTAGATTATTTCATTGTAAATTCCAATTACATCAGGGATAGATTGAGACGGGCTTATGGAAGGGAATCAACCGTTATTTATCCACCTGTTGATATAGATAGTTTTCAAATGAACGACCGTAAAGACAATTTCTTCCTTGCTGTTTCGAGAATGGTTCCCTATAAAAAGGTAGATTTGATAGTTGAGGCATTTTCTGAAATCAGCCTGCCTCTTGTAGTTATCGGCCAAGGTCCGGATTTTGAAAAGGTAAAAACCAAGGCCAGGAAAAACATAGAGTTTCTAGGATATCAGGAAGGTGGAGCACTGGTAAAATATATGCGGAAAGCAAGAGCCTTAATCTTTGCAGCTGAAGAAGATTTTGGAATCGTTCCTGTTGAGGCACAAGCATGTGGAACTCCTGTAATAGCCTTTGGAAAAGGGGGAGTAACAGAAACAGTTGTGCCACTAATGGATTCAGAACGCGGAAAGCAGATAATTCCCCCTTCTGGTATATTTTTCTCGGAACAGACTCCTTCAGCCCTAATTGCTGCTGTTAAAAAATTCATGACTGTTGAGAATAGGTTTAATCCTCAAGAAATACGGGAAAATGCTAAGAGATTCAGTACGGAAAGGTTCAAGAAAGAATTAAAGGATTTTTTAGACAAAAAGGTGAAAGAATTTCTGGAAAAATTAAGTTAGTAAACAGACAGTATTATTCAGAAAATTTCTCTATCCTTCTCTTCTCAAGTTTTTTACTGCAAGTCCAATTCCTAATATAAGTGCTAAATCGGTTAAATAAGGATTTTCTACTATCGAGTTCACAAAATATGTACCGATTAATATACTTGTACATGCTATGAGTATATAACTTTTGAAATTATTCGCACTATATGCGTCTCTCCAAAATCCCCCTGTTGCGATAACAAGTAATACAGTATAAAGAATTAAACCGACTATCCCCTGATGAAAAAGTATTTTTAGAAAAGAATTGTGAGGATTTCTAAATGCAGGATCAAATATCACAGGCGGCAATTTATAAGGAGTTTCTTTAAAAGGTTTACCCATCATGAATATTTTGGGGCCATACCCCCATCCCAAAATTGGCTTTTCAGCAGCAGCAGCTATAAGAGGTCTCCAGATTTCTGTTCTCTCATGGAAGGTTGTTATATCATGACCAAGGTCATAAAACCTTTGTTTAATATTAGGAGAATTAAATAATACACTTCCTGAAAGTAATGCTATCATAATTACACTCCCAAGCATAACTTTCATGTTAATTCTATATTTTCTTAACACGTAAATGATCCATATTACCAGTATACATAGAAATGCTGCCAGACCGCCCCGTGATGTACTGAGTATCACCCCTAATATTCCAATAATCATTGTAATAATTAATATGATTTTAAACCTCATATCCTTTGTGATTAATAAAAGAACACAAGTAAACGGAAGAAGGGTATTTATATCCATTGCAAATTTCGAGTGCCAGGCATGTCTAAGATTTGTAACAGGTTTCATAAGTGGCAGGTCATAGGCCCAATAGCTATAATAACCAACAGATATTGTAAACGCTAAAAGGAAAAAGGACAAATAAATAAATTTTTTGAGCCGGTTTTCATCTGAAAGCACGGTGGATACAAGGCAAAAGATGATAACAGATTTCAAAGGCTCCCCCCTGAGGCTCTGGAAAGAATATAGCGTGTCTATGGAAAATATAACTGATACGAGGATAGTTGCTATAAAACTCCAAAACAGTATGGGGATGGATTTTCTTAGTATCCATTTATTTTTTCTGTACTTAAGAGTAATCAGCCATAGAAAAAACCCGGAAAAAAGAAGAATATTTCTTATGCCCTCACCTTTCGTGATAAACATAAAGATAATATAAAGATAAATCTCAATTTCAATAATTTTATCTATGATTTCATACTTTTTTTCCATCTCTGATTTCTCTTATTGCATACTCAACAGGGGAACCATACAAAAAAATACTGGATTCCCCGATCGAGTCGGTAAATGACAGATGATACATGTCATAGTTTACACATAGACTTTAAACAGTTACATTATATTACATGAACGTCCTAATAATATATGCCTCTTTTTAAAAATCCCTCCAAAATAACCGGCAACTATATAAGCTATAAACCTGAATTAATGTAGGAGGCTTTGCAAATAAAAGGCTAAGATGCCTGAAAAAGCTTAACCCCGTGTAATTTTTGTACGGGGTCAAAAGAAACTCCTTTAAACATGCCGTTTTGCAATCATAAAGGCATTAACCCAAAAAATGCATTTAAAATAATGCAGACATTGCTCAAAAATTTATTTGACCCGATTTATCCCGTTAATAGTAAATATTTTACGGGATGAACTTTTTATTAAATTATGTATATGACTTTGAATAAAAATATGCATAGGTACATTGATTAAAAGTGCGTTTAAGGTATCTAAAAAATAAATTTTTTCGCAACATCTGCATTATTTGGGTTAATGTATGCAAAAAACTTTTATCGATTGCAAAAAGATTTTGAAGGCGACTTTGCCTTCAATAATCGCATTTTTAGGGTAAAGGATAATACAGGTTGCTACAGAGAGGATAATTCTGATAAACCTCTGACATGCCTCGCTATAGAAAGCGCCGCTGTAAGCCCGGGGGATTCTATTCCTATGAGGTTGATAAAACCTTCGAGACCACTCTCAATCTCGTTTTTAATAATGAAATCCTTGACTCCTTCTCCCCTGACCCTGGGACGAATACCGGCCATGTCAGGGAAAAAACTTTCTCTATCCAGATTTTTAATGAACTTCGAAGCCCCTTTGTAAAAGTAATCCCTTTTTGTACTATCAACCATGTAATCAAGAGAATCAACATATTCTGTATCAGGGCCAAAACGAAGCCTTCCTGCTAAATCAAGGGTTGCATGAACCCCTAGGCCGGATAGGTCTTTGTTAGGCAATGGATAAACGAGCATACCAACAGGTGATGTCTTTGCATAAGAGAAATAAGAGCCTTTACAATATCTGAGCCGGTAACCTGCAGAATCAATGTCTATCCCCACTAATCCGGCTATGTAATCCGATGAAAGTCCTGCTGAATTTATAATCACTCTGGAAAAAAATGTATAGTTCTCATTGTCGATTCCAATGATATATCCATTCTTTTCACGGGATATCAGATTGACCTCGCTGTTAAAAGAAAAAATAACACCTGAGGAACTAGCAACATTGTAAAGGTGTTTCATTAATGAATGAGAATCTATAATACCTGTATTGGGAGAATAGATCGCTGCGAGGGCTGTGACATTTGGTTCTCGTTTGCTTATCTCATTTTTTTCAATAATGGTCAATCCATTTACACCGTTTATTTTTCCCTTGGAAAAAAACTCTTTCAGCTGTGAAAACTCTGATTTTTCCGTAGTTACTATTAATTTACCCAGCCTTGCAAAGGGAATTGAGTGCTCCTTGCAATATCCATATAAAAGGTCTACACCCTCTACACACAGCCGCGCCTTTAAAGAACCCGGTGTATAATAAATGCCTGCATGGAGTACCTCGCTAGTGCGGCAACTCGTTTCCTGTCCGAAACTATTATGTTTTTCAAGTAGGACTATATTGTCATATTTTTTTGACAGCTCAGCCGCTATAGCCAATCCCACTACACCAGCGCCTATTATTGTTATTTCAACCTCATCCAAGGCTTAACATGTCCTTAATGTTTATATTATTTGTGTCTTATAGGCCTTTAAGCAATTGTGCGGGCAAATTTATAACACTTTTCCCTACTCTCTACCGTGTAATTTAGCAGTATTAGAATCCTTATGCATTGATCTTCGTAGAGCTATAAAATCTTTCTTTTCCAATAAATCAATCACTTTAAAAACAGACTCTTTTATTGTAACTTTTTGGGATTCAATTATTAAATCAGGATTCTCGGGTTCTTCGTAAGGTGCTGAGATACCAGTATAGTTCTTTATAATTCCTGCTCTTGCCTTTTTATACTGCCCTTTTGGATCACGGCGCTCACATTCTTCAAGTGAGCATTTTACATATATCTCTAAAAAGTTATCGTCTTCAAATCTTTTCCTGATATACTCTCTGTCTTCCTTGAAAGGTGATATAAATGCTGCAAGCACAAGAATGCCTGCATCTATAAAAAGTTTTGAGAGTTCTACGATCCTGCGAAGGTTTTCTTTTCTGTCATCACGGCTAAATCCTAGATTGTTATTCAGCCCGTGGCGGACATTATCACCGTCAAGAACATACGTTCGGATAGAATGTTCAAAAAAGAGTTTCTTTTCAACACTGTGGGCTATCGTTGACTTGCCGGAAGCGGACAGTCCTGTAATCCAGATAAGGCCGCTCTTATGATCATTCAGACGGTTTCTGTCATCACGTTTTACATATTCATTGTGCCATACTAAATGATTTTCTTTCATATCGCTCAATCCTCTATTATTAATTGTTATCTATAAAATAATTTTTTATGTTTTACTCACTTTTTTATACGGCCAGAACTCTCAGATCTTAAAATTCTTCAATGTCTTACACAATACATTTTTTTGAAAGGATTGTTTTATAAGAAGAGTGATTAACTGGTAAAAAATCAGCAATAGTTTAGTCTTAATATCTGTATTTTCAAGGATTTTTTAAATAAAGAGCATTTTTCATTATATTCAATCCCGACAAGCCTTATTTTTTCCTCGATTTTTATCTCTTTCACTATTTACTTGTTTATTAAGAAATAACCATTAAAGTATAATACTATAAATACTAATCTTAACATTTTTATCCTTTGAAAATCTAATAATCACCGCAATAAATAATTACGTCTTTCATTTAATTTTTATTGACTTGATGAATACTATGAAGGTATCTTCATTGTGATGGAGAAAATCGTTACAACAAACAGAAAGGCATATCATGATTACTTTATACAAGAGAAGTATGAAGCCGGGATTTCACTCCTTGGCACTGAAGTCAAATCTTTAAGAGAAGGCAAAGCAAATCTAAAAGACAGCTATGCCATTATAAAAAACAACGAGGCATTTCTCTTAAACTGTCATATAAGTCCATACAGCCATGGGAATATTCAAAATCATGATCCTTTAAGAACAAGAAAGTTGCTTCTTCATAGAAAAGAAATAAATAAATTATGGGGAAACATAAGCCAGAAAGGTTTTACCCTGATTCCGCTAAGGATATACTTTAAAAACGGAAAAGCTAAAGTTGAGATTGGTCTTGCTAAGGGCAAAAGACAATATGAAAAAAGAGCAACAATAAAAGAGAAAGAGGCACGAAGGGAAATAGAACGACATTTAAAAAATCGCAAAGGATCACTGATAAAAAGAAACAGATAAACGCAGATCAGTATATCAGTGATCATCTGTGTTTATAATCAGTGTTGTCCGCGTTATTTATCAGTCAGTGCCACAAGCCCAGGTAGGTCTTTGCCTTCCAGAAGATCCAGAGCGGCTCCGCCACCAGTGGAAATGAATGAAATGCTTTCTGAGACACCTGCCCTGCCAACTGCCAAATCAGTATCTCCCCCACCGACAATTGTGAGGGCATAGGCGTCAGCGACTGCATGCGCTATTGCAAAAGTTCCTCGTGAAAAGGCATCAACTTCAAAGACACCCATAGGACCATTCCATAGAATGGTCTTTGCACTTTCCAGGGCTTCTGAAAAAAGCTTAACAGATGCAGGCCCAATATCAACTGCCTTCCATCCATTGGGTATTTCCTGTGCCGTGACAAGTTTTGTTTCAGCTACTGGCTCGATGTTTTGAGCAATAACACAATCTACAGGAAGATAAAATTTTATTCCCTTTGATACAACACCCTCTCGTATATCATTGGCAAGGTCAAGCATATCATTTTCTACAAGAGAGTCTCCAACGTTATATCCCATCGCTTTTAAAAAGGTATAAGCCATTCCACCACCCACAATAACCTTGTCTACCTTGTCTTCAAGATTACGAATAACGTCTATTTTGCCGGATACTTTTGCACCACCCAAAATAGCTACAAACGGTCTTACCGGGTGATTGACAACTCCCTGCAAATATTCTATTTCCTTTTGAAGAAGGAAACCGGCAGCAGATGGAAGAAATTTTGTAATTCCCACTATTGAGGCATGTCTTCTGTGAGCTGCTCCAAATGCATCGTTTACATAGTAATCGGCAAGTTTCGCCAGCGATTTACTGAATACTTCATCATTTTGCTCTTCTTCAAAGTGAAATCTCAAATTTTCGAGTAAGATAATGTCGCCTTCAGACATTTTGTTAACAGCATTTTCAACATGAACTCCGATACAGTCGGGAAGGAAAGTTACTTCTTTTTTAATTAAGCGTTGGAGCCTTCTTGAGACAGAAGCGAGGGAATATCTTCTGTCAGATTTACCTTTAGGCCTGCCAAGATGTGAAGCAATAATAATTTTACTTCCCTCGTCTATCGCGTAATTGATAGTTGGAAGCGTGGAACGTATTCTTCTGTCATCAGTTACGTTAAGATTTTCATCTAAAGGCACATTGAAATCTACTCGAATGAAAAGCCTCTTGCCTTTGATGTTTAAATCTTTAATAGATAGCTTATTTAAAACTCCCTTTATTGGTATTGCATGCTCGTTACTCATCATCATAATATTACCTTCTATTTTCAATATAAAGCATTAAGTCTTTAAGACGTGTGCTGTAACCCCATTCATTATCATACCATGACAGCACCTTTACCATATTCCCTTCGAGTACCTTTGTGAGAGTTGCATCGACTATGGAAGAATGTGGATTGCCATTAAGATCTATTGAAACAAGAGGCTCTTCGGAATATTCAATTATCCCTTTGAGAGGCCCGTCTGCAGCCTCTTTTAGAGCAGCATTTATACCCTCGGCGGTAGCTTCTTTTTCAAGATCCGCTACAAGGTCGACTACGGATACATTGGGAGTTGGCACCCTTACCGCCATACCGTCCAGCTTGCCTTTTAAATGTGGAAGTACAAGCCCGACTGCCCTGGCTGCACCGGTAGTTGTAGGTATCATTGAAAGTGCCCCTGCACGTGCCCTTCTCAAGTCTTTATGGGGAAGATCAAGAATACGTTGGTCATTTGTATACGCGTGTATTGTAGTCATGAGACCCCTCTTAATGGTAAATTTCTGGTCAATTACTTTTGCAACAGGGGCAAGGCAGTTAGTTGTACACGATGCATTAGATAAGACTCTATGTTTTGATATATCGAGTGTTTCTTCATTAACACCCATACAAACAGTAATATCTGGCTCTTTGGCAGGTGCTGAGATAATTACCCACCCTGCACCGGCGCTTAAATGCTTTGATGCTCCTTCTCTGTCAACAAAATTTCCTGTAGATTCAAGCGCAATGTCAACATTTAAATCTTTCCATGGAAGTTGCGAAGGATCTGTTATTGAAGTAACATGTATTTCCTTGCCGTTTATAACAATGTTTTGTTCTTTAATCTGAACATCAGCATTTAAGACTCCATGAACAGAATCATAACGCAAAAGGTGAGCAAGCGTTTTAGCATCTGTTAGATCATTTATTCCGACAATATCAATTGCATTTTCTTCAAGACAGATCCGCAAAAAATTTCTCCCAATTCTTCCGAAACCATTAATACCGACACGTAGAGCCATAAGATCCTCCTTTTAAAAATATCTTTACCTCGAACCCTTGAATCCTCGAATCCTATTTATTAAACTTCCATAACTTCCTCTTCTTTAAGTGCAATGGTTTCTTCAACCTTTTTCATATAAGAATCTGTAATTTTCTGTATTTCTTCTATTGCCCTTATTGTGATATCTTCGCTTAAATGTTCTTTCTTTTCAATTGATTTCATTTCATCTTTACTGTCACGTCGAATATTTCTTAATGATATCTTTGCTTCTTCGCCTCTTTTATGTACGTGTTTTACAATTTCTTTTCTGCGCTCTTCAGTAAGAGGAGGTATAGCTACCCTAATAATCTTTCCATCATTGC
>CAYFXR010000185.1:0-22307 GCA_964347155.1 uncultured Nitrospiraceae bacterium
CTTCAGGTGTTTGACTTGGACCTGCCCTTACAATTGAATTTCCGCGCTTCTGCACTTTGAAAGATGGTAGGCGATGGTGGTTTCGAACCACCGTCCTCTGCCGTGTGAAGGCAGCGCTCTCCCCCTGAGCTAATCGCCCGTTTAAATTAAGGGTACAGGGATTAGGGTTTAGGGTTCAGGTAAAAAACTTCTTTAAAACCTTTTACCTTCTTCCCTCTCCCTTTATCCTTGATATAAGCTTTTGGCCATTAGCTGTCAGCTAATAGCTGATACAACTTCTTATATATTAAGAAAACAATCTCGTTAAATCAAATTAAATATTCCTCATTTCTTATCCCCTATGTGATATAATGTTGCCTATGCGGGTAATTATAGTTGGTGCTGGAGAGGTTGGTTTTCAATTAGCGAAATTTCTGTCAGCTGAAAACATCGATGTTGTTGTAGTGGATAAGAGTAAGGGAAAGCTGAAAAGAATATCCGAGGATCTGGATGTTGCCTTTATCGAAGGTGAGGGAGGATCTCCTTCGGTGCTGAAAGATGCGGGTGCTGATGAAGCTGACATACTTCTTGCAGTTACGGACATAGATGAAGCCAATATGATTGCCTGTCTTGTTGCCAAGGTGATGTTTCAGATACCCAGGAATGTTGCAAGGATCAGAAATCTCGAGTATTTTTCAAATGATATTCTTTTGCAGAGTCTTGGTATAAACCCTGCGATAAGTCCTGAAATTGAAGCGGCAAAGGCAGTGATACGCTTAGTTGAGGTTCCTTTTGCAGCTGAGGTTGAAGACTTTGAAGATGGAAAAGTCAAGGTTCTTGGTTTCAGGATACCCTCGGATTCAAAACTGATAGGCAAGGCCTTTAAAAATCTAAATCTTGAAAAGCCGAAGATTCTTATAGGGGCAATTCATCGGGGAGAAAATATTATTATTCCTGCGGGTAATGACACGCTTAAGAAAAACGACATAATCTTTTTACCGGTTATGAGGGAGAATATTGATCTTGTTTGTAGCGGGATAGGCGGGGTAACAATACCTGTTAAGAGAATAATGGTAGTGGGTGGTGGAAGAATAGGATTTTATGTAGCAAAGACAATGGAAGAAAGGAATTTAAGTGTAAAGGTTATTGAAAGGGACGTAGAAAGATGCAAATTTTTGCTTAAGTCATTAAAGAAGAGCGTGATACTTCATGGAGATGGTTCGGACCAGAAACTGCTTGAAGAAGAGAACATTCATGATATCGATGTATTCGCTGCAATTTCAAATAATGAAGAGCTTAACATAATGGCATCCCTGCTTGCTAAAAGTCTTGGGGCAAAAAAGGTTATTACTATTGTCAATAGAACAGATTACCTTCCTCTTGCCAACAATCTCGGAATCGAGGCAGTGTTGAGCCCACGTCTGATTACAGCAGGTACTATTTTGAAATACATCAGAAGCGGCAATATTCTCTCTCTTACAACCATAGCAGAAGGAAAGGCTGAAATAATGGAGACGGAAGCAAAAGACGGGTCAATACTTATTGGAAAAACCCTTCACGAAGTTGAGCTTCCCAAGAAAACCCTGATAGGCGCTATTATAAGGGATAACCAGGTTATCATCCCTTCCGGGAGTGACAGGATTTTCAATAATGATAAATTAATTGTCTTTACTCTTCAGGAATCCGTTAAGCAAGTAGAAAAACTCCTTCAATGAATACTGCCCTTGTTTTCAATCTCGTAGGAGTTGTTCTTTTATTCTCATCTATATTTATGCTCATACCTTTTTTTGCCTCCTTTTTTTACAAAGGTGAAGATGTATCAGCACTTGGTTTATCTTTTTTAATAACATTTTTTGCCGGGCTTCTGACCTATTTTTTTACCAAAAGTCAGCAGAAATTGGAACTAAAACATAGAGATGGTTTTGCTGTTGTAACTGTTAGCTGGCTTATCATGTCTTTTTTCGGCTCTCTGCCTTACACCATGTCTGGTGTAGCCTCGTCTTTTACAAATGCCTATTTTGAATCCATGGCAGGATTTACGACAACTGGTGCGTCTGTTTTGATTAATTTGGAGGAACTTCCCAAAGGCATTTTGCTATGGAGGAGTCTTACGCAATGGATGGGTGGGATGGGAATAATAGTTTTCTCTCTTGCAATACTTCCAATGTTAGGCGCTGGTGGCATGCAGCTATTTAAAGCAGAAGTGCCTGAAATTGGGGTTGAGAAATTGAGGCCGAGGATTATTGATATGGCAAAATCCCTTTGGTATATATATGCAGGGCTAACAATTGTATTAGTAATACTCCTGTCAATTTCCGGATTGGACTTTTTTGATTCTCTCTGTCATGCATTTACCACTATGGCTACAGGAGGATTTTCGACAAAGAATGCCAGTATAGCATATTTTCAAAACAGCTATATAGATATCATTATAACTGCCTTCATGTTTTTGGCCGGTATAAATTTTTCGCTTCATTTTTATGCCTTGAGAGGAAATTTATCAAGATTTGCAAAAAGCAGCGAATTTAAGTTTTACTGCTTTGTTGTTTCTGTTTCGATTATCATTGTTACTGTAAGCTTAATAATGTCTGGATATTCTTCGATATTTACTGCCTTACGTCATGCTTCATTTCAAGTTATATCAATTATGACAACGACTGGATTTGCAACTGCTGATTATGAAGTATGGCCTGTGTTATCGCAAATGATTCTGCTCTGTCTTATGTTTTTTGGCGGGATGGTAGGCTCCACAGGCGGCGGCATGAAACAAGTGAGAATCCTGTTGATGTTCAAACAGGCATATCGTGAACTCTATCACTTAATCCACCCACATGCACTGACAGCCCTGAAATTAGATGAGAGAAACATACCCAAGGAAACCCTGGGAGGAATTTGGGGTTTTTTGTTCCTGTTTATATTAATATCAGCTATCGCAACACTGTGTATGACAGCACTTGGTTTAGATATGATAACGTCTGCCAGTACAGTTATTTCTGCTATGTCTAACGTAGGACCTGCACTTGGAAATGCAGGTCCAACAGATAATTATTATTCAATTCCCGTTGCAGGGAAATGGGTGCTTCTCTTATGTATGTTGGTAGGAAGACTTGAAATATATACTGTTATATTACTTTTTATGCCGCTTTTCTGGAGAAAATAAAGCATAAGCTAATACCTTGTCAGGTATTAAACGATACAACTATTATGAGAGTATCCTATTAAATGTTGGAATAATCTTAAGGATTCCCTGAATCCTTTTATAGAAAAATCAGTAGGTGAAGAATTTAATTGCTTTAGTAGGAAAAAGTGTTTATTATGTGTAAAGGAAAGATGTATTATACAACATTTACACAAAATTTAAAGTGTCAAGGCTCTCTTGACAAGACATCAATATATTTGATTTTATTTATTTAACAGGTAAGACATGTAATGATTGGATTTTTTTGTAATGTAAAGAGAGTTGGATGCAATTTATAAGATCTTCAGGAGAAGATGAGTATAAATTAAAGGATTTGTTTGGTTTTGCCGAAAATAGTTATAAACTAAAGAAAAATTTTTATAAAGACATTAATCTGGAGATAATTTCTTTTCAATGATATTCGGGAAGAAAGGCATAATCGGGCTGGATATTGGTTCTAAACATATCAAGACCGTTCAATTAAGAGGGATTAAAGAAGGCTATTATCTAGAGCGGTTAGGAATCACCACTCTTCAGCCTGAACTTATAGTCGATGGTTCAATACTTGATTCCTCACGGGTTATTGAAACAATAAAAGAACTGGTCTCAAATACTGATATACAGGGAAAGGATGTTACGTTGTCTGTTTCAGGTCATTCGTCTGTGATTATTAAGAGGGTATCATTGCCACAAATGTCTGAAGATGAATTGAATGAGTCGATAAGATTTGAAGCGGAGCAGTACATACCTTTTGATATTGAGGATGTCATTCTTGATTTTCAGATACTTGGACTGGCAGAAGAAGATAACATGATGGATGTTCTTATAGTGGCTGTAAAAAGGGATAAGATAAATGAATATGTTTCTGTTGTCAAAGGAGCGGGACTTGATCCTGTAGTAGTTGACGTAGATGCATTTGCACTTGAAAATATGTATGAAATTAATTATGAGGTCAAAGAAGAGGAAAATGTTGCCCTTGTTAATATTGGAGCCAGTATGATTAACATGAATATCTTGAAGGGTGGAGTGTCGGTTTTTACACGGGACAGCTCAGTTGGTGGTAATCTGCATACAGAGGCGCTGCAAAAGGAATTTACTATTTCATATGCAGATGCAGAAAAACTTAAACAGGAGGGGTCCATTGAGGGGATTTCACAGGAAGATGCTACAGCAGTCTTAATCTCTGCTTCTGAAGACATTATTACAGAGATCTCCAGATCATTTGACTACTTCAGGGACACAACAAACTATGAAAACATTGATGAAATAATTCTTAGCGGGGGTGGGGCACTAATCAAAGATTTTGATTCTTTGATGTCAGAGAGAGTTGGAATAAATGTCAAGATTGTAGAACCGTTTAAAAATATTCATATCCCGGACATGTTTGATATGGAATATGTAAAGAAAATCGAGCCTCTTTTATCAGTTGCAGTAGGTTTGGCTTTAAGGAGGGTAGGAGATAAATGATTAGAATTAATCTGCTCCCTTCTGCCAAAAAGAAGGGATTCACATTGCCTCCTGTACTTGTCTATGGTTTAGTTGCTGTAGGTGTATTAATAATAGGAATGGTTGCTTTTACTTTTTATTTGAATGGCAAGATTTCTGATATGCAAGCTGATATTTTCACCAAAGAACAAAAACTGAATGAATTAAAGATCGTGCTAAAGGAAGTAAAGGATTATGAAAAGGACAATCAAGAGTTTAGAGAAAAAACCAAGATTATCGAACAATTGAAGAAGAATCAGATTGTACCATTAATACTCCTTGATGAAGTAAGCGAGATGCTTCCCAAAGGTGTATGGCTGACTAAGTTAACTGATAATCAGGGAGCTATTAGCATAGAAGGATATGCACATACAAATTATGATCTTGTTGGTTATGTTCAAAGTTTAAAGGGATCAAAATATTTTAAAGACATCATGCTGGTGGAGTCGCGGCAAAAAGAATTAGAAGACAACTTAATATATCAATTCAAATTAACATTTAGGATCATGGTGTAACGGAAATATGGCTATAAATATTCAGAATATAAAAAACCTTCCAAAGCATTTCCAGGTAATCATAGCCTTGCTTCCTCCTATCATATTGATTATATTGTTCTTTTTTCTCGTTTACTCGCCCAAAGACAATGAGGTTACAACACTAAATGCAAGAATCATTAAATTGGATGAAGAGATTGTAAGCAGTGAAGAAAATATTAAGAGACTCGATGCTCTTATAGCTGAGAATACTTTATTGAAGGAGAGACTTTCAATATTGAAGCAGCAGCTACCTGAGGAAAAAGAGGTCTCTGTGCTTTTGAAACAGATTTCTGAATTGGGTCTTAGATCAGGGCTTGAGATACTTCTTTGGAAACCAGAAGAAAAGAAGACAAGTCCCGAAGGCCTTTATGTTGAAATACCTGTAAAAGTAGAGGTCTTGACGGGATATCACAGACTAGGCGTATTTTTCAGTCATATCAGCCGCTTACCCCGTCTGGTTAATATAACGGATATAAAGCTTGTTAAGAAAAAAGGTGGACAGGAAAAAGAGGGGTTCATAAATGCGGACTTTACGGCACGTACCTTTGCATCTGTGGACCCCCAGAGTATGATTGAAGAGAAAGGGAAAGAGAAATAAAAAGGAGCGAAAGGCAGAAAAGTAAAATAGGAGGGGAAGATTAGGAAATGAAGTTTATTTTGACTTTTTTTGCTGCATTAATATTTATTGTTTTTGCCTTCATTGGTTGTAAAAATGATGTGTCCTCGACACCATCTAAGATAACAAAAAAACAGGATGTAAAAGAAATTGAAGTAAAGTCTGAGATGCCACAGACTGAAATAACAATTCAAGAAATATCAAATCAAGAAGGCTATATATACAAACAAAGGGACAGACGTGATCCATTTATGTCACTTATAGTTCCTAAACAAAAATTACGGGAAAAAGACATCATCAAGGCTGGTACCCTTGAAGGATATGATATCAGCGAATTTCATTTAGCGGCTATTGCGAAAAAAGGGACACAATATTTCGCACTTATTGTTACACCTGATAACAGGTCTTTTTCTGTAAGCAGAGGAACTACTATCGGTCTGAATGAAGGAAAAGTCGAAGAAATCTCAAGCGATAAAATAGTATTAGTGGAATACTCGAGGGATTATAAAGGAGAATTAAAACCCAGAAGAATAACGTTAGAGTTTTTTAAAGGAGAGTAGACAAATGATAATCAAGAAACCTTTTTTAATGATTATGGTTTTATTAATATCTGGCATGATGGGTATCGGAGTTAAATCAGAGGTAAAGCCGGAAGCAAATTCTGAAATTACTTATATAGGCGTTGAGGATGTAAATGGTACAACGGAAATAGAAATAAAGAGCGATTTTCCTTTTACTTACAATATATTAAGGCCGTCAGATCCATACAAGGTTATTGTTGATCTTCAGGATACAGATCTTGGCATATTTACAGAAAAGATGGTAATTGACAGGGCGGGTGTACTGGAAATAATACCTATGAAGGATGAGAATAAGCCTCATATTGCAAAGCTTGAGATTGCCCTCACTGTCCCTGTTGATATTGAGCCGGTGTACAAGGAAAATTCATTAATTCTCGCATTTGACAATCCCGATGTTGAGGAATCAGCAATTGAGGAGACAATACCTGAAGAGCAGGAAGAGGTAGAAAGAATAATTGAGGAAGAAATATTGACTGAAACTGAAACACCGGAAGCCAAGGAGGAGATCCCAGCATTCAAGCAGTATGTGGGAGAAAAGATATCCATTGATTTTCAAGATGCTGAGCTTGTTCATGTATTCCGACTTATTGCTGATATAAGTGGTTATAATATTGTCGTCAGTCCGGATGTGAAAGGCAAGTTTTCAATGAAACTTATAGACGTGCCATGGGATCAGGCCCTTGATGTAATTCTCAGAAATTATGGTCTGTCAAAAGGCATAGAGGGGAATATCATACGTATTGCACCTACGTCAGTGCTCGCTAAAGAGGAAGAAGAAATAGCCAGGGCAAAAGAATCCCAGGAAAAGGCAGGAGACCTTGTGACAAAGGTTTATCCGGTCAATTATGCTGATGTTGAAGGAATAAAAAAGTCTATTGATACAGCCAAGATATTAACAAAAAGAGGTTTCATCAGTGTTGATGAAAGAACAAGCTCTGTAATTATAAAAGATGTTGAACAAAAGCATGAAGAATACGAAAATCTTATAAGGGCACTGGATGTGGCGACTCCTCAAGTGAGTATTGATGCAAAAATTGTTGAGGTAACAACCGAATTTCAAAAGGAGCTTGGCATACAGTGGGGTATGCTCTGGGAACCGCCAGATACAAGGTTGCAATTAGGAGGGCCATGGTCGAGACGTGTTGATTATAGCGCTGCCCCTGTTTTTGACACTGAAAATCCTCTTATGGTAAGTCTTCCAGCGGTTGACGCAGTAAGCAAGGGTGGCGCGATAGGGCTTGGCTATATAAGCGCTTCGCAGGTTTTTGCTTTAGACATGCAGCTATCAGCCATGGAAAGCACGGGACAAGGCAAGGTAATATCGAACCCTAAGATTACTACAAGTGACAATGGAGAGGCAAAGATCATGCAGGGCAAAAAGATACCTTACTTGACGGTTTCTGAAGAAGGGACTCAGACACAGTTTATGAATGCAACACTGGAACTTACCGTAACTCCCCACATAACTCCCGAGGGAACTATTGTAATGAATTTAGAGGCAAAGAAAAATGAAGCTGACTTTGCTGGTCCACAGGTGCTTGGCGTTCCTACCATTGATATAAAGGAGATTAAAACACAAGTTTTAATAAAGGATAATGACACATTAGTGATAGGTGGTATTTTTAAGAGTAATATTGCAAAAAATCTGGATAAAGTACCAGGTTTTGCACATTTACCAATTTTGGGGAGGCTTTTTCAGCATAGAAAAAAGGTAGACAATACCAATGAGCTTCTTATATTTATCACTCCACGGATTGTGAAGCAGATGTAACAATTATTGAATAAAAAACCTGAGAAAAAATCAAAAACTGCAAAGTAGATTATAATATTACGTCAAAAAAAGAAAATTCGATCCCGACGTTTTAGGATACGTTTATATTTGTCCTTTTGATCTTTTATCTTTAATTTTTTATTTGTGGTTTTAATTTGATTATTTCTCTTAAATACAGGGAAATTATTTTAATCCAAATAATGCAGGCGTTGGAAAGAAATTTATTTATCGATACCTTTTTGTGTTAAATGCATTTTTGAGGTTAACAACATGCTTGAAAAAATAAGATACCTTACTTCAGGAGAATCTCATGGCAAGGCATTAGTGTGTACTATTGACGGTATTCCATCAGATCTTTCATTGTCCGCCAAGGATATAGATAGAGATCTTGCAAGGCGGCAGGGAGGGTATGGCAGGGGCGGACGTATGAAAATAGAATCTGACCATGTTCAGATTATTTCAGGTGTCCGCTGGGGGAAGACCATTGGCTCACCAATAGCACTGTTAATAGAAAACAAGGACTGGTCTCATTGGGAAACGGTAATGAATCCGGAAAATCCTCCCTTAACACCCCTTGGTAAAGGAGGGATGGGAGGGGTTGTCACCCGACCAAGACCAGGACATGCTGATTTGTCAGGAGCATTAAAATTTGGACATAAGGATTTAAGAAATGTTCTTGAACGTTCCAGTGCGAGGGAAACTGCTGCAAGGGTTGCAGCAGGAGCAATAGCCAAAAAATTACTGTTGGATTTTAATATCAAGATTATAAGTTATGTGACCGAGATAGGGGCAATCAGGAGTCAGGGATTGGCGGTCAGGAATCAGGCAGATGAAAAGATTTTACTGTCCCTGTTTGAAAGAGCGGAAAATTCTCCTGTAAGGTGTCCTGATAAGACAGTTGAAAAGAAGATAATTGGAAGGATCAACAGTGCAACAAAAAGAGGGGACACCCTTGGCGGTATATTTGAGGTGGTGGCATATGGGGTTCCTGCAGGACTGGGCAGTTACAGCCAGTGGGATAGAAGACTGAATGCAAAGCTTGCATGCTCTATAATGGGTATTCAGGCGATAAAGGGAGTAGAGATAGGACTAGGTTTCGATATATCGAGAAGGTATGGTTCTGAAGTGATGGATGAGATATATTACAGAAATCAGAATCCTGTACCAGAAACGGTCCAGGGGAAGTCAGAAGTCAGAACCCTGTACCAGAAACGGTACAGGGGAAGTCAGAAAAGATTTGGTAAAAGGGAGATGGGGAGATTTGAAACAGCGGGTGGATTTTACAGAAAAACCAATTATGCCGGCGGTATCGAGGGTGGAGTAAGCAATGGTATGCCTATAATTGTTAGAGCTGCAATGAAACCGATACCTACATTGAAAAGCCCCCTTTCCTCAGTGGATATTATTACAAAGAAAAAGTTTAAGGCTGCATATGAAAGGTCAGATGTGTGTGCAGTACCAGCAGCTTCTGTCATTGGTGAAGCTGTAACAGCCCTTGTTATTGCTGACAGTTTTCTTGAAAAGTTTGGTGGTGACAGTATCGAGGAGATTAAGAGAAATTATGAGGGTTATCTTAAACAGTTAAAAGAGTTTTAATGTGATTTCTGAAATTTTGTATTCAGGGGTATGGTGTGTATAAGTCAACATTTGCATTTACAAAAATTGTAACTAGTTTTGCTGTCTTGATAATAAAAGGCTTCGAGGACTCAGGTGAATTATCAATTATAAATGATCAATTAACAATGAATATTATTTTAAGAAATTTTATACAATTCTTCATTACTCATTGATAATTATTAATTTACCCCTCGAACCCTTGGAGAGAAAAAGTCAGGAAAAGCCTTTACAATACTTGTAAATGCTTTTAGTGTTCAGCGCATATTTATTATGAAAATTGTCTTAACAGGATTTATGGGAACAGGCAAAACATCTGTTGGCAAAGAGATCAGTAAAAGGCTTGGTTATCAATTTATCGATACGGATGTGTTGATTGAGGATCGGGAAAGAATGCCGATTCCCCTTATTTTTAAGAAAAAAGGCGAAGATTATTTTCGAAAACTTGAGCAGGCTACGGTTGAGGAAGTATCTCAGATGAGCAATATTGTAATTGCGACAGGCGGTGGCGTGATCAAGAACAGAAAAAATGTTGAAAACCTTGGAAAAAGAGGATTTATAATCTGGTTAAAAGCATCCCCTGAAATTATCCTTAAACGCGTGATGACTGAAGGGGGTAAAAGGCCGCTGCTTGATGTAGAAGAACCTCTTAAAGAAATTAACAAATTACTGAATGAAAGGATGAGACTGTATGAACAATCAGACACATTTGTTGATACTGATTATATAACCCCAAGGGAAACAGCTCAAGAAATCGTAGAAAGACTGGGACTCGATTCGCAAAATGTTACGGTAGATCTGAAGGAAAGAAGTTATGATATTTTGATTGGGAGTAAAATACTTCAATATCTGGGTCTCAGACTAAAAGAGTTCAGGCCTTCGCAGGTTGCGATTATCAGCAATAAAACGATTTTTCCTATGTACAAGGATACACTTTTAAGGTCATTGCGGGAATATAACATAGTTCCGGAGATACTTCTCATACCTGACGGAGAAGAATATAAAGATTTTTTGTGGACTTATTATATTCACGGGGAACTTCTCAAGGCAAGGTTTGACAGGAATTCACTTCTTATTGCCTTTGGGGGTGGGGTAGTTGGTGACATAGCAGGATTTGTCGCCTCTACTTATATGAGGGGTATCAAATACATACAGGTTCCGACATCGCTCCTCGCACAGGTTGACAGCTCTGTAGGCGGAAAGACAGGGGTCAACCATCCCCTGGGGAAAAACATGATCGGGACTTTTTACCAGCCCTCGCTTGTCCTGATAGATATTGATAACTTAAGGACACTCCCGCAAAGAGAGTTCTATGCAGGCATGGCGGAGATAATTAAATATGGAATTATTGCAGATAGAGCGCTGTTTGATTATTTGAGGACAGAAAGAGAGGGAATTATATCTCTCGGGGATGGCATTATCCACATAATTAAACGTTCATGTGAACTAAAAGCAGAGGTAGTGTCAAGAGACGAAAAGGAAGCGGGGCTGAGGGCAATACTTAATTTTGGCCATACCGTTGGTCATGCCATTGAAACGGTAACCGGTTACAAAAAGTTTCTTCACGGAGAGGCTGTTGCAATAGGAATGTGTGCTGCTGCAGATATTGCGGTTAGGTTGGGAATTTATCAGAAAGAAGATGCGAAACTTTTAAGAAATCTTGTTGAGGAGTATAAACTCCCCTGTGAGATACCGGAAGATGTGAGTATTTCAGATATTGTCCATGCAATGGAGATCGATAAAAAAGTTAAAGCCGGTAAACTCAGGTTTATTTTTCCTATATCTATAGGTCAAGTAAAGATAGAAGAAAATGTTGACAGAGACCTGATTAAAGAAGTTCTTACATTGTGTAAACACAAATGACAAATCAAGGCAATTGTTTTTAACTTATTAATTTATTAACAAAAATTCTCATAGAAATTTTTAAATTGACAATTAAAGCAATTATTGTTAGATTATCAAATAAGAATATAAGTATAATAAACATCCCCTTCATTGTTAAAATTTACCGAGACTTTTTTTGAAATAGTAATAATTTTAAAATGACAAGAGTTAAAAAAATTGGTATCATTCTTATTCTTGTCGGAATGTGTCTCCCTACAGTCACACTTCCTTTTATTGAAGAGTTTCATCCTCAACCTAACATATGTTTAACCTCAAATTTTTTTGGTAATATGGGCAATATGATAGTAGCATTTGGTAAAAAGCAAATGAACATATCTAACAGTAATGAAGCAACAAAGTATGATTCAATGATAGCAATACCATACAGACATCTTTTTGCCCTTAGCGTAATCCTGGTTTGCACTGGAATAGGCGTCATAGTTTTGTATAATCCCACCAGCAAACAATAATTCTCCTTCATTTAATCAGTACATTAAAATAAAAAGAACAAAGATCAAAAAAATTTTTTAACCCCAAAATGCATTTTAAATAATACAGGCTTTGTGAAAGAAATTATTTTTCGATACCTTAAACGCAATATTAATTGATCGAGTGTGAATACTTATATTCAAAGCCATATGCACAATTTAATAATAATTTTATCGAGTTAAATAATTTATTGAACAATGTCTGCATTATTTGGATTAATTTTTGATTTTTATTGGTGATAAAGTAGTTTATAATGTTCTATGCTTACTCTTGAGCAAAAACTCTATCAGATTATCATCAGCAGACTTGACGCAAAAAAACTTTCTTCCCATGCATATCAGGAGCAGTCTATTGAACTCGTTCAAAAAGGGATCGGTGGGTTCATACTTTTTGGCGGCAAAAAAAATGAGTTAAAGGGTTTAATTGATAAGCTTCAGTCCATTTCAGAAATACCCCTATTTATTGCATCTGACATAGAACGGGGGGTGGGACAGCAAATCAGCGGCACAACCGATTTCCCATGTCAGATGGCAGTAGCTGCAGCAATTGATAAGAACAAAAGCGATGATATGAAAATATTTCAGGATATGATGAGAGCTGTTGCCGATGAATCACGTGATGTCGGAATCAATATGCCGCTCATCCCTGTTCTGGATGTGAATAGAAATCCTGATAATCCTATAATCTGCACCAGGGCATTTTCCGACAACCCTGAAGAAATTACGTGGTACGGTAAAATTTATATTGAGACAATTGAGGATTCAGGACTCATAAGCTGTGCCAAACATTTTCCGGGACACGGCGATACAGCCATTGATTCTCATATTTCACTTCCTGTTATTTCAAAGTCTTTCAAGGAGGTAATGGATACCGATATATTCCCGTTTAAGGAAGCCATAAAAACAGGCGTAAGCAGCATAATGGTCGGACATCTCAGCATTCCGGCTATCGATACGCTTCCCTCATCTCTTTCAAAAAAAATTATCACGGAACTATTAAGAAAGGATCTTGGTTATAAAGGACTGATTCTTACAGATGCACTTAGCATGAATGCATTAAAAGAAGCAAAAAAAATGTATGTGAAATGTGTAAATGCAGGGGCGGATATCCTTCTTCACCCGGCAGATGCGGATTTAGTTGTTGAAGAACTGAATCGGGCTGTTAAGTCAGGAGAGATTGAAGGAAAAAAGATAGATGCTGTTGTGGAAAGGATATTAAAATATAAAGAAAAATTAAAAAACATTCAAAAGGCTGAAATAAATTACGGCAAACATGCAAAGCTTTCTGCATTGATTTCTGATAAATCGATTACTCTTGTAAAAGATACACCTGGCATACTGCCAATCAATGATGTTCAGACTGTTTCACTTGTATTGGTGAGTGATGAGAGCATTTATGATATATCTCCTTTAAGAAAATTTCTTCCAGATGATTATCAATTTATCAAGTTAAAAGAACTGGATTTTGAAAACATTCAATCTGTAACTTTTCTTAAGGAAACTGTCATTTTCGCTCTCTATACCAGCATAGCTGCATGGAAAGGAAGTTCGGGTATTGGGGATAAAGAGATCAAGAACGTAAGAGTACTAATAAGAATGTCAAAAAAGTCTATTGTAGTATCCTTTGGAAGTCCTTATGTGCTCAGACATTTCATGGAAGCTAATGTGCTCATAGCTGCATATGATACAACCAAACAGGCTCAATCTTCCGTGATCAAATGTTTAAAAGGTGAAATAAATTTTCAGGGATCGCTCCCTGTGAAAATTAAATAAAGGCAATGTCAGCCAGCATGTTTTCTATATGCACTGGATGGTATGTACTTGCTGGCTAAAAGAATCAGAATCAACACAGGGATACCCATGGCAGCTGTGGCAATAAAAAAGATTTCATAACTGATATTATCCACAATCACTCCGGAAAAACCACCAATGAATTTTGGAAAAAGCACCATAAAAGAACTGAACAATGCATACTGAGTTGCCGTATACGAAATATTGGTGAGACTGGATAAATACGCAATAAAGGCCGCAGTTGCAATGCCTGCGCTGAGATTGTCCGCTGAAATTACCAACGTTAGTAGAATGAGATTCTTCCCAACTGCTGACATTATTGAAAAAAGGACATTGGTTGCAGCAGAAAGTAATGCTCCGAGAAAGAGAATTTTCATTACCCCATACCTTACCATTAACACTCCACCAAAGCTTGCTCCGGACAGTGTCATAATGACTCCGAAGACATTGGAAATAGTTGCTATTTCACTCTTGGAAAAACCCATATCAACATAAAAAACATTTGAGATTACTCCCAAAACAATATCAGAAATCCGGTAAGTCCCAATTAGTAAAAGAATTAATATTGCGTACCACCGGTAACGTATCAAAAAATCCAGAAAAGGACTAATTACAGCATTATAGAACCATTCAATGAATCTGCGAATAAAACCAGGAATGTATGCATAGCGTTCTATAATCTCTTTTACACGATTCTCCCGGGCTGAAGTTCCGGAATCTGCTGTCACTTCAGGTTCTGAAACCACAAAAGTCGTTATAATACCTACCGACATCATGACAGCCATTGATAGATAAGACATCATCCAAGAATAATACCGATAGGTTGTTTCGTTAATATCGAAAAAAGCGGCTATATATAGTGCACCTGCAGATGAAAGAATCATTGCCAACCGATAACCGATCATATAACTCGCTGCCATTGCAGCCTGCAATTCTTCTTCTACAGCTTCAATGCGATAAGCATCAATGGCGATATCCTGTGTTGCAGAGGCAAAGGCTAAAAGTAAAGCGAAAAAGATGAGTTTAGTTAAATTATGTTGTGGATCTGAAATTGCCATACCGAATAATGAGGCCATAATTATTAATTGTGCAAAAAGCATCCAACCACGTCTTCGGCCCATTTTACGGGTAAGGAATGGAATTGGTAGACGGTCCACTACAGGTGACCAGACCCATTTGAAGCCATAAGCCAGCATAACCCAGCTTAAAAATCCTATTGTGCTACGCTCAATCCCAGCCTCACGTAGCCATCTAGAAAGGGTAGCGAAAACTAGCATGTAAGGAAGGCCGGCGGAAAATCCCAGAAAGAGCATACTGCGCACCCTCGGTCTACAATAGGCCTTAACTGACTCTAGCCAACTAGCATGTACTGATTCAGTTGTTTTAGACCTCATGAAAGCAAATCCCTTGGTCTCAATACAATAAAGCCAGGCTTGTTAAGAATATATTTTTTGAAATTCTCATCTATCACCTTCCTATTGTTTTTTACAGAAGAAGCGTGTCTCAGATTGACGGTATCTCCTTCTTTGATAATAATTCCCACATGTGAAACATCCAGTCCTGTTTTTTCTGAGTATATTCCAACATAATAACCCGTTTGCAGTTTTTCATTAATCGCATCTTTGATGACTTCTGAAGGGATATATACGATCTCCCTTTCCCTGCAGGGAATACCAGGAAGAAAGTATCTTCCGTTATCTTTTTCATTCAACCTTTTTTTGACTTTTTTACTTTTTCCAATTCCCGTGTCTACTGTAATATCTTCAATCAAATCTTTATTAAACTCCATCCAGTCGGTGAAGAAATGATTTCTGTATTTAAAAGCAATCCTTCCGGATTGATATCTTGTTCTTTTTAGATTTTTTTTGAATTCGACAAAGAATCTTGATATCCTCATGGCCTCGACATAATCAAGAAAGGTAAAACAGTCAACATCTTCGAGGTTAATAACAAAGACCTCCGGGGTTTTGATATCTCCAATTAAAGTTGATTCTTTATACCGCGTATCGAGGAAATGTTTCGAAATAAAATCTATCCGCTTACCGGGATCACTTATTTTTGAAGATTCAATAAGGAGATGATCTATTTTCTCCTCAGTCCATTTGCCTAATATTATCTGTTCTCTCATTTTTATCAGCTATCATTATACCATTAACGTAACTTGAGTGAATTGTAGACGCAGCCTTTTTAGCCTCCGCCAGTAAGGCAATCTAAAGGTTACGGCTACATTAATTACCAGATAAGATCAAATTTAAATACAGAAGATTAAAATATCTGATCTCTTAAAACAGGCGGATCAGAAACACGGCCTCTTTTTAACACTTTTTTGATGTATTATAATTTAACCAGATATGGGAAAATAATTTCAGAATGAATTCTATGAAAGCAGTAGTTATTAAGAAATACGGACGTGCTGAGGTGCTGCAATATACAGAAATTGCAAAACCAGAACATAAACACGATCATTTAATTGTAAGAATGCATGCAACATCAGTTAATCCAGTTGACTTTAAAATTCGTAAAGGGCAACTCAGATTCGTTACCGGTTTTATCAGACCGAAAGTCAAGATATTAGGCTTCGACGTAGCCGGGGAAGTGGTTGAGACAGGTAAAAATATAAAAACCTTTCAAAAGGGTGACCAAATTTTTGCATTAATGGGTATTACAAAAGGGGGTGCCAATGCGGAATATGCTGCGGTACCGGAAGGCTGTGCAGCTCTGAAACCTTCCAATTTGTCATTTGAAGAATCTGCGGCTATCCCTTTAGCCTCACTTACTGCGTTACAGGCTCTCAGGGATAGAGGAAAAATTTGTTCAGGGAAGTCAGTCCTTATTAACGGCGCTTCAGGAGGAGTTGGAACCTTTGCTGTCCAGATAGCAAAGGCATTCGGGGCGGTTGTTACAGGGGTATGCAGTTTTAAAAATATGGAGTTGGTAGAATCTTTAGGTGCGGATAATGTAATTGATTATGCAAAAGAGGATTTTATAAAGCATTATCAGGCGTATGATATTATTTTTGATGTTGTTGCAAACAAGACATTCTCTGACTGCAAGAAGGTGTTAACACCAAAAGGGGTGTATATCACAACGGTACCGAATCCTTCGATTGTCTTTCACATAATCTGGACATCTTTGTGCCACGGCAGAAAAGCAGCTTTTGTCATGGTAAAACCAAGCGGTAAAGACCTTGATTTTATTAAAGAACTTGTTGAGACCAATAAGATTAGGCCCGTAATAGACAGAGTTTTTCCCTTATCTCAGGTAGCGGCGGCACATACGTACTGCGAGGCTGGGCATACCAGGGGGAAAAGTATCATAACAGTAGTATAAATCTATTTTTATTTCAGCCTCTCTTCAATCAATTTTGCGAGACGGATAAATCCTTCCTTTTTTATAAAAGTGGATGGAGGGAAATCTTCCCCCTTGGTGTAGCCCTCTAATCCTACTAATATGTTTTTGTCTGGAATATAAAAAATCAGTTCGGCACTCCCATTTTTAAAACTATCATACCATGCATGGCCACCAATACCACTTATTGTTTCGCTTGTTTTCATATCTTCAATCAATTCCTTCTCGCTGGACATCAAATATTCTATATGGGCAATGAATATTTCGCCTCCATTGTTTTTCTTTTTAAGGGCACTTTCACGAACATAAAAATTTATATGAACACCTTCAGGGGCTTTCACGACCTTTTTTTCGATGATTCCGGGATAGGAAATTACTGTGCGCAGGTCAGTAACTGTAAAGATATCAGAATATTTCTCAAGGGGTTCCCTTTCCTTTTTTGAACACCCTATTGATATCAAAATCATAAATGATAGAAATATGCACATTGTTTTTATCATTGTTTTCCCTTTACCCCAAAAAAAGCATTTCAAATAATGCAGGCGTTGGAAGAAAATTTATTTCTCGATACCATAGACGCAATGCAAACCAATCTAGGGTGAATATGTTTGTTCCAAACTATATGCATAATTTAATAATAAATCCATCGAATTAAATAAATTTTATTATAATGTCTGCATTATTTGGGTCATTAGTATGCTAAATTTCTTTTAAGATTTATTAAGAATATTAATAATATTATAATAATTAATGAGTTTTTTCAACAACCTTCTCCCTTCTTACAGTTACGTCATTCCCGACAGCGATCGGGAATCCAGCTCAAATTACAAAAGAATCCAATTCATCTTTCCGAAAAACTCACAGATCCCAAAATCGGGACTTACAGATTCAGGTTGGTAATTACAGATCTCACGCCTCCCCTTTTTTAAAAGGGGGATTGAAGGGGGTTATTGGCTTTTGCACTTCCGAACTTAGGCACTTTTGCTCTAGTGGTTCAACCTCCATATTTCTGTTTATTATGTAAAATTATCGATATTACTAAAAAGTTTTGAATCAGTAAAGATGCTGTTAAAAAATCTTCTATAATGTTTTCTTTAATTATTTTTCCTGAATGCAAAACACTGAGAGTTGCCTTCATTTTTAACCCTTATCCATAATGCAAGGTTACAGATGGTAAACAATAGCAAGTTTATCATCAGTTGGCAGTCATTAATAACTCTTCTTCATCTTATTTTTTTATCTTTTCAGAATAGGCAAGAAATGAAAAATGGGGTATGTTCGCATGTTAATATTCTCAAGAATTCGATTCACAGACTTCATCGTTATATTTCTGAAATTAGTCATTGACAATTGTAACCGCCAAGGTTACACTAAGAATTAATGATCAAGAGTTTTGAGCACAAGGGATTGGAAGACTATTTTTATGATGGGACTAAGAAGGGCATCAAACCACAGCATGCTCAGAAGATTGCGGACATTTTGGACAGACTTGATGCCGCCAAGGATATTAAGGATATGAATTATCCAGGATCTGACCTGCATCAGCTTAAAGGCAAAATGAAAGGAATATGGGCTGTAAAGGTGTCTGGGAACTGGAGAGTGACATTTAGATTTAAAAAAGGAAACGCTGAAAGCGTTGATTATTTAGATTATCATTAGGAGGATAAGAGTATGAGGATTAGAAAAAGACCTCCAACACATCCCGGTGGGATATTAAGAAGACAGTATATTGAACCACTTTCTTTAACAATATCTGAGCTTGCTCATACGCTTGGTATTTCAAGAAAAACATTATCAAAGATTGTGAATGAACACGGTTCTATTACTCCGGATATGGCGCTTAGACTATCAAGGGCTCTGAATACTACCCCTGAACTCTGGCTTAACTTACAGCAGAACTATGACTTATGGCATGCTTCTCATGACTCCAACGATTGGAAGATGATTGAAGCCATTGCAATATAAGAAAATATAACCCTTATTGAGGTTCATTAGCCAGTAAGCACATGTAGTGCATCTGACGACAGTCCCGATGTTCTGGGACGACCTGGAAAATAATCCAATCCAAGCGCAAAGGATGCAGGGCGTTTGATCCATGATGTTCCATATCACGGTCTATGCCGTAGACGAATTGTTCACAGAAGCATTCATCAGCTTGGCTCTGCCCGTAAAGCGCTTCAGTTATGCCTCAGGCTTGCCCGGTCTGTATCTTTATGAAAATTTTGCCAGAATACCCCTTGCTGTGCAAGAGGATGAATGGCATCATTTCAAATCCCCTCTCCCCTGGCGGGAGAGGTAAAGGGTGAGGGGGAACAAATTAATCAATCACCCCCACCTTAATCCTCCCCCGTCAAGGGGGAGGAGAATTAAGATGCCCCGACTTGTAAACGGGGAGCTTCACTTTGAAAATGTTCTTGTTTCTTGCATAAAAAAGACTGGATTCCGCATTCCCCACTTTCGTCAGGACAGGCAAGTATGAAATTGCAACGAATTTATCAGCGTGATTTTTGAATGGTATCATCTGCTTTAATAAAAGCCCCTTTGATTCACACCGAGTGATCCCAGTTCTTACAGAGGCCCAGACTGACAGTCTTTGCATGTGCTATTTCTGTCTCCCTCCAGCCTTAATTTTTTGATATCGCCAAGATCGCTATGCGACGGAACTTTAGGCTTTTTGCCTATAGATATTGCAGAGAAATGCCGATAAGAACATATCCAGGGATGTAATGTGGAGGAAACAAGATGGCTATATCGACACGTTCTAAAAAGAGAGCCTCGATTGACAAAATAATTGAAGAATTTTGTCAGGCCTCGGCAGAATTATTGGCGAGAATCCATGCCAGATGCGACAGAACGGCTGAAGCAGCAACAGGCAAGACAGGCAAAAGAGGAAAGAAAACAGACCGAAGAGATAACAATGAACAATGATGGGCCATTAAATTTTCCCATCCCTATCTGTACTTTTCCATATACTCATCGACTTTTTTGAGCATGTTGTCTTTTTCACCCTGTTCAAGAAAAGAGGCCTGGAAGGAATTTTTTGCAAGCTGATAGATATCTTCTTTTGTTAAATTAAGTGCTTCAGCGATAGCAAGATAATTTTCGTTTATATACCCTCCAAAATAAGCCGGATCATCGGAATTTATAGTGACCAATACCCCTTTTTGCATCATTTTTTTTAAAGGATGTGCTTCAATTTTGTCTGTTACTTTCAGTCTCAGATTTGAAAGCGGACAGAGAGTTAGTGGTATTTTTCGACGTACCAATTCTTCTACCAGTTTATCATCATCAAGACAGTGGACACCGTGATCTATTCGAGAAACTTCTAATAAATCTAAAGCTTCCCAGATATATTCCACAGGTCCTTCTTCTCCTGCATGGGCTACGGTGAGAAACCCTTCTTCACGTGCCATGGTAAAAACTTTTTGAAATTTTGATGGAGGATGCCCAACTTCTGTAGAATCTAATCCTATGGCAGTAATCCACTCTCTAAAGGAAAGTGTTTCCTCAAACGTTCTCATTGCATCTGATTCTTCAAGATGTCTGAGAAAACACGGTATCAATCTCGTGGAAATGCCTGATTTTTCTCTGGCGTCAGTGAGGGCCTTGTGGATTCCTTTTATTACTTTTGAAAATGTAACACCTCGATCAGTATGTGTTTGCGGGTCAAAAAAAATTTCACTGTGAAGTACATTCTCCGATTGTGCTTTTTTCAGATATGCCCATGTTAAATCATAAAAATCCTGTTCTTCAATTAATATTCCTGCCCCTTCATAGTATATGTCGAGAAAATCCTGTAAGTTATTGAAATTGTATGCATCCTTTATTTCTTTAACGGATTTTTCCTTTAATGTAATGTTATTTCTCTGGGCGATTTTGAACATTAATTCCGGTTCAAAAGTTCCCTCGATGTGCAGGTGAAGTTCTGCTTTGGGAATACCTTTTATGAAATCTTCAAGTGGTATTTTTCTTTTAACCACGATTTTTCAATCTTTGTGCTATAGTTTAGTCAGGCGCGGAGTTTATCCCTTAATGACTTAAGTATCTCAAGATTATCCTGTATTTCTTCGATCTCGTTGATTTCAAGAATAACACTGACATCGGATTTTATTTTGATAAGTTCTTCCAACGCCTTGATTTCCCTGCAGTCAAGTCTGAGAGGCCAGTGGTCTGTGATGCCACCTCGAAGACCGTTGTTTCTATGTATATGCACGAACTGAATCTTCTCTATGCATTCTTTATCAAGAGACCGTATGAACTCTACCGAGTTAAGCCCTGAAGATTCAATGTGTCCTATGTCGAGGGTAATGGAGTTGTCAGCATAATTGTTCCAGAACCATTTGACATCAGCTGTGTCTGTAGAATTTTCAAATGAAATAGATGTAATGGACTTTAGTTCCTCAAGAGCTTTTCTGAAACGGGCATCATGTTGTCCTTTTAGACGTCCGCCATCAGGTGTTTTTTCATCATGGAGGATCAGTGCAAGGTCTGCCCACTCTGCAATTTTTCTTAGGTCTTGAAACATATCCTCCTGCAGAAGTGAATACCTTACAGGGTGAATCACATAACGAATATCGGCTTCTCTGCAAGCATGGGCGCAACCCATCATTAATTCGAGATTGCCCTTCATGCCGTTATAAACAGAAATTTGAAGAAGTTCTGCATCCCAGAAACTCACTTCTTCTGGATAGAGTATCCTTGAACCGACTATCATATATTTATATTTTAAACTATTCCTCCAGATTTAAGGTGATGGAATAAAAATTATTAAATCAGGTTCTTTTCCCAATTAGTTGGTAGAAGAGATTCAAGTACTAATGAGCAATTATCGATGAGTAATAAACAATTGCAAAACTTTCTTAGAACAATTATTCATTGATAATTACTCATTGATCATTATTATTTACTGACTCCTTGAATCCCCTCTCCCCTGGCGGGAGAGGGAAAGGGTGAGGGGGAACAAATTAATCAATCACCCCCACCTTAATCCTCCCCCGTCAAGGGGGAGGAGAATTAAGATGCCCCGCCTTGTAGGC
>CAYFXR010000186.1:0-1929 GCA_964347155.1 uncultured Nitrospiraceae bacterium
TTTGACAAATCCTTTGCGTACCCCTCATCGTTTCCAATCAGTATGCCGTTTGTCTCAAGAATAAAGAGGTATTTTTTGTCTATCAGATCGAGGACTTTCAAAAGATGTTCACGGCAGATCGTGGGCTCATTTCCGCTAATCCGTATCTGTCTCAGATGTTTCTTCACTGCGGTCCTCTGGAGCTGACTTGCCACGTTTTCAGGACTATTAAATCTGCCATGTTCTTTTGGGCTGACAACCACATTCCATGCCCAGCAGAATACGCATCTCAGGCAGCACCCAACACAGTCTGCCGTAGATATTCCTCCATAAAACCTCGACGGTCTGAATCGGTAGTATTTTCTTGAATTATCCTTACAGACATCCTTTCGGGTCAATTCCGCAAGCCTTATAGAATCAATCACCTATATTTCTCCAGGCATATTTGCTTTACAAAAAGCTATTGGCTTTAACTGCTATTTCAAAATCTCCCCGGGATAGAGGTTCCGCAATTCGGGCATTTATTATCTATAATTTTGCTTCTAACAATTTTAAAGATATACCTTTCTATCAGCAGTTCTCCGCAACCATGGCAGTATGTATTTTCCCATTTGTGTCCCGGGACATTTCCGAGATATACATACCAAAGCCCCTCTTCTTTTCCTATTGACCATGCTCTTTCCAGATGAGATACAGGCGTTGGTGACAGATAAGACAATTCGTGGTGAGGATAAAACCTTGTCACATGCCAAGGGGTATTAGGTCCGAGTCTGTCCTTTATCCATGACGCAATATTTCTCAGTTCAGATTCCTTATCATTGAAGCCGGGAGTAACGTTTGTAATTATCTCCACATGTATTCCCTCTTTCTTTGCCTTTTCTGTCACATCGAGAATGCCCCGAAATCTATGTATATGGCCGGTTCTGAGGTATGTATCATCAGAAAAACCTTTTATGTCAACCCTGTAGACATCCAGAAAAGGCACCATCATGTCCAATGCCTCTTCCGTTATAAATCCATTTGTCACATAATTGGTGTAAAGTCCATGACCTTTTGCAAGCTTCGCAACCTCAAAGGTATATTCAAACCATAGTGCAGGTTCGTTGAACGTCCACGATATACCCAGACAGTCGGCAGTTTTTGTCCTGTAAACCATTTCTTCAGGAGAAACATATTCCGTATCCATCAGTCCTTCTTTCCAGTGCGCAATATCCCAGTTCTGACATCCCGGACATCTGAAGTTACACCCTACGCTGCCGATTGATAGCCAGCTCGAGCCAGGATAAAAGTGGAAAACTGGCTTCTTCTCAGCAGGATTTACCGACAACGAGGAAACTTCTCCATATATCAAACTGTAAAGTCTCCCGCCTTCGTTTATTCTTGTATGACACCACCCCTTTTGCCTCTCCTGATAACACATTTCCTCTGACAGGTAAGGCACATGACACTCCCGTTATCGAGACCGGAATATAAGTACGCTTCTCTTTTCATTTGCTAATCCAGATGAGAGTAGAATTCCTTTGGTTGAAGCTCCCTGAAATCACCACTCTTCACTTCGATTCCTTCATCTAAAAGTCTATTTAAATTCTGGCAATCCCCGAGTGTGATCCCGCCGCAGAAACCCGGCGCGTAGTTGCCGTAATTGTCAAAATGATTATGCCAGGTCCTTAACAGCGGCGTTATGAATGGTTCGTGAAAATTCGAAGACGCCGGAAAAGAGGGATAATATTCCCTCATTTCATCCTTTAAAACATAGGGAGTCCTGCCCATCATGAAAAATTCCACATTACGCAACAGGTTTTCCTTTTTCTCAAGCTTCAGATAACCTTGAAAGGAGACCCTGTCTTTGAGTCCCCACTGCATGAACCGTTTGTAATAATCAAGCTGATAGACCATGGTATTTCTCTTAAAAATATCAAGAGCGATCCTGATCGCCCTCTCTGTCCGTTC
>CAYFXR010000187.1:0-2114 GCA_964347155.1 uncultured Nitrospiraceae bacterium
ATAGCACCGGGGATTTGCGAAAGTGAACTGTTTGGATATGAAAGGGGCGCATTTACCGATGCAAAAAAGGACAAACAGGGTATTTTTGAACTGGCTCATGGCGGGACATTATTTCTTGACGAGATCGGGAGCATGAATTACGAGCTCCAGGGCAATTTACTTCGGGTGTTAGAGGAGAAAAAGTTCAGGAGGGTGGGCGGCACAAAGGACACGAATGTTGATATAAGGGTAATTTCAGCAAGCAATAAAAATCTTAAAGGATTAGTCAACGAAGGTCGTTTCCGCGAAGATTTATTATACAGATTAAATGCCTTTCAAATAAAACTTCCTCCCTTGAGAGACAGAAGAGATGACATTATTGAAATCGCTTATTATTTCATGGAACATGGAAACAGATCACTGAATAAAAATTTTGAAGAGATTGATGCCGACTCAAAGGACTTATTATATCACTATGATTATCCGGGGAATGTAAGAGAACTAAAAAATATAATTGAGCGTGCTATGATAATCGGTGACGGAAGAAAGATAACACCAAAACATTTATCTTTGATAATTCAGGGAAATAGCAAGCTTCATGAATATTTTTGTGATGATGGTATCATGAAACTCAAGGATATGGAAAGAAAATATATTATGAAAGTGCTGAAATTATGTAAGGGCAATAAAACAGAAGCATCCAGAAGGCTTGGTATTTCCCGATCCACAATAAATCTTCATCTGAAGTACTTCAAAGAATAGTAGCACCATACTATTTTCACACCGGTCAATTAACGGGACACATCATAGTAAGTGTTTTCTTTTTTAAAAACAATCCCTACTGCTTAATGTCCCCGTCTGCTGTCAGTGCCTCATGGCACGTTAATTGCGTATATCGGAGCAGGACGATGATATGTGACATTTTAATAATTGATGATGAGGAACTTGTGTGCACAGGACTCTCACGAATACTCAGAGAAAAAGGTTATTCAGTGGATTTCGCCCTGGACGGATTATATGCACTCCAAATGATGAGGAAAAAAAAATATGATGTTGTCCTTCTTGATATTAATCTACCAGGAAAAAGCGGGATTGATCTCTTGCCGGAAATCAAGCTGATATCGCCAGATGTTCTCATTATAATGATAACCGCCTTTAGTGATGTATACCAGAGAATAAAGGCAATCCGGGCAGGTGCTCACGATTATTTCATTAAGTCCATTAAACATGACGAATTATTAAAAAAGATTAACAAGGCCCTGGAAACACAGAAACTTAGGAAAAACAGCAGTGCCTAGAAACGCCGTATTGAATTGGCATACTATTTGCTTCTTCAGTGACATAATTTCCCTTGGAATTAAGCGTAACAATTTGCCAAACCTGACTATTGAGGAATAGCATCATTGTCACCAAAGCCTTAAAGTTAAACTTGTTAAGAGGAATTAATAATGCAACTGCCTATGTTAGATATAAGCTTACTTAAATATGCGATAAGTGTTGCCAGGTGGTCAGAGATCTACGGTTCATTAAGCAAAGAGGAAAAACATTCAGCTGTCATGCACATCTATACTCTATTATATAAAAAGAAAATGAAAAAAGAATCCGTATTTCAGACTCGAGGCAAATTTTACATATAAAATTTGATCGATTACTTCAATTTTATTGACATTCTTTGGTCGTTGAAAAGCAACGCGAACAACACTGTCCTATTTTCATCCATCTGTACAGAAATCAGCCGTTTTTTAAACTACTTGATTTAATTAGTTTTATTTAATTCTGAATCAAGAGCATTGTACGATTTTTATACATTTCCTCAATAAAAGAGCTTTCTCCATTTTAACCTGTTTCTTTTTATACATTATATTCCCGCCATAAAATTATCCCTATATCAATAATTTCTACGGGAAAAATAAAGGATCGATCTTGATGAATTAATATGGCATGGTAATTGCTTTTAATCATACCAAGTTTCCTATTCATAAATCTGAATAGATGTCAGACATAGGGACAGGATAGTCAAAAGTTGAATCCCAAAATAATTTGGGATAAAAGCAGGGAGAGAAAATCCTTGCAAAAATTTTTCATGTAAGGAGGTGGACAAAAAAGAAGGAGTAAAGGCGTATAGGTAAGGGATA
>CAYFXR010000188.1:0-9749 GCA_964347155.1 uncultured Nitrospiraceae bacterium
CAAGAAATTTGTTTTCAGGATAGTTGTAAGCATTAAATCTAACTTCTTTTCATTTTCATATACTTTGTAATATCTAGTTAGAGAAGACCCAATCCAACTGCTGCATCGTTCTAAGAAGTTATTTGAAACTCTTACAACAGCAAGATGTCCATAAGATGATGGGTCAAAAAGTCTTGTATATATTGGAATAGAAATAAATGATATAAGTGCTGGTATTATTGTTTGAGGCATATATTGTGTTAAGTCTTTTAAGATCTTTGATTGTATTGACATCGTAATTCTTAAATCTGTAATTTTTACCTATGCCTTAATGAAATGCAGAGCAATCATAATAAACTAAAATGCAGCTTGCCGTATGCTTTCTCAATTTCTCCACATTCCAAAATAGGTCTATAGATATTAGCCGGGATAATTATCTCCCTTAATTTTTGTATCAATACTAGATCCTGAGATTACTTTGACAACAGAGAGTAATGTAGCTATTTTTTTATAAACATCATGATTTTGACTTGCCTAGCGCTTAATATATGTTTTAGAAATCCAGTTATACCACTTAATTGAGCAGACAACCAATTGATTGAGGCATCATCCGCTATCCCTATAATTTTCAGATTATAAGGATTTGTATTAAGATCATTCCAACCGACATCAATAGATCTTGCTGATAAATATCCTGATTTCTTTAATAATTTTATTTCTCTTTCTGCATAATCACCATTAGGATAACTAAAATGTTTACATGCTTTCCCTATGAGATGCTCTATATCTTTTCGGGATTGAAAGATTTCTTCTTTGCACTCATCATCAGTACAATTGGTTAATACAGCATGAAAACGTGAGTGAGATTGGAAATCAACAAAATCCTTCATCAATATCATTTCGTTCTTATTTAATGCTTTCCTTTGTTCCTCACGATACTCCTTGGTAGGTCTAAATCCAGTAGCTTCATATAATAATCGCAGTCTTTCATTATTTTGATATTTCTTAAATTTGTGGGAAATTATACCCTTCACACTGAACCAATAATGTCGATTTGTGTCCACTATTTGACTACAAATATATATTGTGGGAATAACCCTGTATTGTTTGAATAATTCTAAAAGCTTGAAATTGCCTTTATGACCATCATCGAAGGTAATAATCATACTTTTAGGAGGAATGATTTTCCAATTTTTTGTATAAATTGCTTCAGTTAAAAGATTTAATGTAATAAAATTGTATCGCTTTGAAAGATAATTTAAATGTTTGGAAAAAATATCTGGTTTTGGGTCGTGATAAACTAAAATAGTAACTTTATTTCTTATATAAATATTTGTAATGAAGAATGAAATGCCGCTATAATTTATAATAAAGGCTGCTATCTCTTTAAACATTATGTTCATTTCTAGTTCATATGGTTAAGTAATATGTTAATGATCCTTTCTCCTGTCCTCCCGTCCCAGAGTTCCGGGATTTTCCCTTGCTTGTTATTGCCATTGAGGATCTGTTTTATATCTTTTTCCAGCGTTTCTAAAGAGGTAAGCCTGTTTGTTCCCTGACTTATTGTTATAGGGCGTTCGGTATTGGGTCGCAGAGTCAAACAGGGGACCTTTAAGAATGTAGTCTCTTCCTGTAAACCTCCTGAGTCAGTCAGGACAAATCTTGCATTTTTGACAAGTGCGATTGAATTGTGATAGCTCAGAGGTTCAGTCAGTATGAGATGAGGTATACGATGATACGTTCTCCAAAGACCTGATGAAATCATCTGCTTTTGGGTACGGGGATGCACCGGAAATATGACGTCTAACTCTTTAGACAATTCCTTCAGACGTTCCATGATGTAAGAAAGGGATCGGCAATTATCCACATTTGAAGGTCTGTGAAGCGTTACCAGCGCATAATTTTTTTCTTTTAGGCCAAATTTGTCATGTGGCCGGTTTGTATTCATCTTATGAAGATTGTTGATTAATGTATCGATCATAATGTTCCCCACACGTTTGATCTTCTGAGGTGAGATGCCTTCACGAAGCAGATTCTTGTCAGCATCCTCTGACGGTGTGAAAAGCACATTGGATAGCGAGTCAGTAACTAGTCTGTTAATTTCCTCAGGCATTGTACGGTCGAAACTCCTGAGACCGGCTTCCACATGAGCGACATTGATTCCTAATTTTGATGCAACCAGGGTACAGGCCATGGTTGAATTTACGTCTCCCACCACAACTACCCAATCGGGATTTTCTTCTAAACAAACCTTCTCAAATCGAGCCATGATATGTGCTGTCTGTACAGCATGTGAGCCCGACCCCACTTCAAGATTAATATCAGGAAATGGTAATTCCAGGTCTTGAAAAAATACTTCAGACATTTCAATGTCATAGTGTTGACCGGTATGGACCAGAATATAATGTATCCCGACTTGTCCCCTTTTTAAGCTTCCATTATGTTTTTGTATAGCCAGAATGAGTGGAGCTATTTTTATAAAATTTGGCCTGGCGCCGGCAATCAATATCATTTTTAAATTCTTGTTCAATGATCTTTCCTCAATCGATATAAATTAATCCCCCCGTACCCCCCTTTATAAAAGGGGGGATTATTAAGGTACCATTTAGAAAAAGGAGGGCTTTTATCCCCCCTCTTTTTTAAAGGGGGGTAGCCCTGAACCATTTGATTCAGGGTGAGAGCAGATTACTATGATTCAGAGCCTCTTTCTTGCCATGATCCAGGAGTATGTTCTCGGCTATTCGTATAATATAATCAACAATAATGTCTTTGATATTGTTTCTGGTGCAATTTTTCTTCGCTGAGTTATCCCTCCGGACAAGCACGATTTTTGTATGTATGTCCTTAACGTTATTTAAAAGATTCAGCCGTCCTCTGTCGGCGAGGTATTGATCGATCGCTCCGATTTTGCCACGGAAAATACTATATACCGGCACACCTAATGCAGCAGCTTCTCGATTCATGGTGCCACCGCCGCCGATCATCAGATCAGAATGCCATATTAAATTAAGCCCATCGACTGCATGGTCGGGAATGATAATTTTGTCATTATCACACCATTTTGGCCATTGGTTTCGGACAAAAGCTGATTGTTCATTATCACGGGGCAATAAGATTATGCGTGTATGAGGGTTCTGGATTAAAAAGCTGATTACTTCTTTATAAAGTTCCTCGCTCTGGCGATTGTGATAATGAGCCGTCGTAGCCGGCGGTCGAATAGTCACTACCAGGTCTTCTCTATTGAGACGTAACTCGTTCCTAATTCCGGAATCCGGCTTGAAATTAAACACATAAACATCTTCCTTGATCCCGGGATATTTAAGAATATTTTTGCTTTTGTTATTTAATGTATCGTCGGGAATTATCTCCGGAGTGATCAACCAGTTGGGTTTTACAATAGGGAGAAACCGGGAATACTCATAATCAGTTATCAGCACTGATGGTATGCCTGCCATTAAGGCTACCAGTAATTGTTCCCGGGAACCATGCGATAACGCCAGGTCAGGATTTTCAGTTATCATAGTTGGAGCCATTTGCAGTGCTCTGAAAAACATCCCGGCCACTTTTAAGATATTGTTCTTTCTATGATGATTTCCAATCCGTTTGTAACGTAAATGAGATAGATCGGCGATTTCGCATACCTGAAAGCAATCGCGAGCAGTCAGAATCAAATCATAGCCACGTTTATCAAGTTCTTCGATAATTGGCTTAAAGAACGGCACATGAGGGGAATTAACCAGATCTAACCATATTTTTTTCTTTCCGAAAGATATTGTCTTGTTATCTTTTTTTGCTTTAATGTTTTTCATATGTAATATTTTCTTTATCTTGGTTGGATTGAGGCCGAAAAACGAAAGAAATCGCTCAATTTATGTGAGAGTTAAGTGTGAACTATACGCCCATCCGATTCTATAATAGATAAAATGTAATCAAGTATCTTTTTGAGAGAAATACTATCTGTATGTCCGGGTCTAGGTGGGCGGTTTCGGCGGACTAAGGCAATTTTTTTGCGTATATCCTCAACACTTTCCAAGAGGGTAAGCCGCCCATTATCAACCAGGTATTGGTCGATGGCTCCGGTTTTACCCCGGAAAATACTATATACCGGTACACCTAATGCAGCAGCTTCCCGATTCATGGTGCCTCCACCGCTGATTACGAGATCAGAATGCCATATTACATTGAGACCGTCGATTACGTGGTCAGGGATGATGATTTTTTTATTGTTACACCATTTTTGCCACGAGTTTCGGGCAAAAGCTGATTGTTTTTCATCACGTGGTAATAAGATTATGCGTGTATGAGAGGTATGGATGAGAAAGTCGATAACTGCTTTATAAATTTCCTCGCTCTGATGGTTGTGATAGTGAGCCTCCGTAGCCGGGGGACGAATAGTAACAACGAAGTCTTCTTTATTAATACATAACTCGTCTTTTATCCCGGGGTTTGGCTTGAAACCGGGTATGTAAACATCTTCCTTGATCCCGGGGTACTTTAATATATTTACGTTTTTTCGTTTAATGAAGTTATCAGGTATTAACTCCGGCACGATTCTCCACGTGGGATAAACAAAAGGGAGCTTTTTTGTATATTCATAGTCACTTATTGATACCGATGGTATGCAGGTGATTGATGCCAGTAAGATTTGAGACCGTGAACCGTGCGATAAGGCAATGTCCGGTTTCTCTCTCAGAATGACGGGAGCCAGTTGCAGGGCTCTCAGTATCAGACCGGAAACCTTAAGAAATTTATTACTTCCATAATGGAATCCTACCCGCTTGTACGATAAATTGAAGCGGTCGGCGAGTCCGCACACCTGAAAACAATTTCGAGCTGTCAGCATTACCTGATATCCACATTTGCTGAGTTCCTTTATAATAGGAGCAAAGAAGGGTACATGAGGGGAATTATCCAGATCAATCCATATTTTTTTTTTATGATAAGTTGATAAATGTTTTTTTTCTCTCATTGATTCATAACCCATTTCATTGAATAGCGGTACTTAAGCAGCAGTGGCCACGTTAAGGCTGTTACGATAATTTTGTGCAACACATTCATTTTTGTTTTCCATTCTTCATCAAGCTGTAATGTAAATTCACCAGCTTTAAAACGATCAGGGTTTCCATAAATGCTGTGATTAATTCCCAGTTTAACTTTATGCTCTGCCACGAATGGAAGATGCACAGGGTTCTCATGAACAAGATCGAGAATAGATTCGACAGTTTCCCGCGGTTTTGCAATAAAGTCCTCATAGTATAGCTTCAGGAATTTTCCAGACCATTTGATCTTAAACATTTCAGTTGCAATATTCCTAACATCCCACACGAGAGAACTCCCTATAGAGTTGATTTGCCGCAATCCATCTTTCTTTCGAAGCCATGAATAAGCCGTGGCACGAGGATCACGAATCAGATGTATAATGTATAAATCGACGTCTGGCATTATTGCCAACATGTCCACATATCCCAGATTTTTTGAAGAGTCAATAATTACTTTACTGCGGGTGGTAGACTTAATCTCTTGATAAAACTCTTTTAAATTGGAGAGACACGTTTTCAGACTGGATTGTAGCTTTGCTCTTACTCCTGGTATTAACATTCGCCATAGAACATAGCTGCTATGAGATACATTATCTCGAAAATCAATCATCTCCTGAACATTAATTCGATTTGAACTTTTCATGGTTTTCTCAATCACAGCACTCCAAACTTCACATTTGCTCATGTTGACTCCACAGCCACATAGTCCATCCTCGACTATACCCCTATCCCATATTTCAATGATTTCCCCTGCGTTGAAGAAACCATCGATTTCACCAAGAATGTTGCTCAGGACAGTGCTTCCACTCCGGGCTGGTCCAGCAATGTATATGACTTTAATCTGCCCTTCGTTCATTTGCCCTTATGCGGCTTAACCCCCAAAATATATTTAAAATAATGCAGACGTTGGAAGAAAATTTATTTTTCGATACCTTAAACGTAATGTTAATCAATGAAGGTATATATATTTCCATTCAAAGCCACATGCATAATTTAATAAAAAAATCATCGAGTTAAATAAATTTTTGAGCAATGTCTGCATTATTCGACTTAACCTAAATGGGGGTAAATGAGTTTTCCTTCCAGCTGAAGTACTCGATCGGGAAGATAACGATTGATAAAGCCGACAATTTTTCGTCCTGTTCCTTCTTGAAAATCTGTTTTTTTTGTTTTTGAAAAATAACAATAATTCAGAAACTGTCTTTTCGCTCCCCACCTTTCCTTAAATTCGACAAGAGAATAGTTTGTTAAAGATGATCGTCCAAAATCAAAATATCTGGCTCCATCCTTGTGGGCTATTTTTATTGTTTCCCAGATAAGTTTTTGATTAGGACAAAGCGGAAGAAAATTTTTGTCAGAAGCACTGTATTCTAAATGAAATGTATTCTTGAATCTTAGTACAGTTGCGGCTCCTATCACTCTCCCTTTGTATTCAACTACAGGAACAAACAAATAGCCCAGGGGTTTTAAAATATTCCACATATTGGTAAAAAAACGGTAGGGTTGGGGCGGCAACCCGTGTTTCTTGCGTACTTTTGTCTCCAACTTATAGAATTTTTTCAAATCTTGTTCATCTTCTGCCAGTCTAAAAACTACATTGCTTTTTTCGGCCCGAGTTATTCTCTGTCGCACACTTGTATAATGAAATGACCTGAATAATTCATCCAGGTCAGTATCTAAATTAAGAATATGGGTTGAATATGTACGCTGTTTTTCACAAGAGTCAAAGGGAATGTCAAAATCTTCTAGAGACTTTATTTCTATATAATCAATATCGGGATAATACTGTAATATAAAGTTAATAACATCGGGAATTTTGGACTTTGGAATCAAACTATTACAGTACGATGTCAGAGGCAACGATACTAACCTTTTTCCCGTCAACCCGCTTTTAATGAGCAAAAAAGGGACTATTCCTTCCAGTTTACCGCTTTTTGCATTTTCCAAAGCTAAAGAAAAATTTTTATGAGGATATGTAGATGTAATAACCCTTATCCAGGCAGAGTGGTGATAAATAGAACCATGAGGGTGCTCAAAAACAAATTCGTCCCATTTATTATCAAGTTCTGGATTGATAATTTTTAACTGAATGTCTATTTTTTAAACTCCTGTCTGTCCTTTAATTGATATTCAGCTTTTCTGTATAAGGGTAATATATTTTGACTATTGCAATCGCTTTTGAAGGACAATTTCTTGTATTATCACGAAAAAAATGCATTTCACATAATGCAGGCTTTGTGAAAGAAATTATTTTTTGATACCTTAAACGCAATATTAATTGATCGAGTGTGCATACTTTTATTCAAAGCCATATGCACAATGTAATAATAAATGTGTCCCGTAAAATATTTATTATCAACGGGATAATTCGAGTTAAATAATTTATTGAACAAAGTCTGCATTATGTGTATTAAAATAATCTGAAAAATCCTTAAATGAATGGTCTGAGTAGTTACAAATTTTAGGAGAAGTCGTGTTTTTCGACTACAAATAAATCTTCTTTCAGTGTTCCGATTCCCTCTTTATGACAACGTTCCAATATCTTTCTCACTGTTGTGTTCTGATTATCCGGGTCATGTTTGGGAGCATTTTTGCCGCCAAGTGGCAAAATGATATACTTACTCGCATAGTAGTCAAGAGCAACAGGATCTACCGAAGCAAGAACTGATTTTATGTGAGAGGGATTTCTCCAACGGCTTTCATGGCCCACATATTCAGCGGAGGTGATGTTCAGATCCGCCTTTCTGATGGTATTCATAAAGTGCCCAACCGCACCTCCCAGAGCACCGTTCATGGGTCCAATAAAGGCGATGAATTTTCGAATGTGCCTTTCTCTTTTTAAAAATTGATTGACAAGAATTTTTTTAAGAAATTGCCTGAATGTTTCTGATTTCGGCCAGGAAAAACCGATATAGTGAAAGTTATAGTATTCGGGAGGGGTTGAGCCGTGAAATCCACAGGATAAATCCACAATACCCATATAATTCTTTATTGCCGAAGTAATTCCCGTATTTCCATGATGATTTAAAGCTGAAAAATTTATCAGTTTGATCGGTTGCCCGGTATATGTGCCGTTTCTCCAGGCACCGTTTTTGAGATCGATAGTAGTTCCACTGAAGGCAGAAGTAAATACGGGGTATGTCATCTTTGTTCTTAAATTATTAAAAACATAATCTTCGTTACTCCATACATAGCCGTCACCATCTTCAGGTCCTGTTACAATGCCCCAATTTCCAGCGTCTCCGTGGATAGGGTGGGGATTGGGACCTCCATCCCGCCAATGATATTTGGTGATGTTTTTGTATCCCTGATCATGAAACAACTTGATGAGATCATTCAGATTATAATCTCCATTGGGATAATCTGTAGTCCATCCCCTGCTATTATCAGGATGAAAGTGATGGTTTTCTGCAATGATGATCTCCCCCTTAAATCCGGAAATGTCTGAGACGAGGTCAATAAATTTTTTTATCGTATTTGTATTCGTCATTGCGTGCCCAACAGATTGGGCATTGGGTTTAATGATCACGATATCTTCTTTGCCAATGATCTTTTCTATGCCTCCCATCATCTCTATGACCTTTGATACATTTTGTTCCGGGGTCCCGTTCCTGGCAACATAAATACGGGATGATACTCTTGAATTATTAATTGATCTCATTTATAGCATTGAACAGGAGGCTGAACCCCTCCAAAACATAATTGATCGAGGGGATATTGAAATAACGAACCTGATTTTGTCTGATGAAGGTATAAAGATAAGTTAATTAAAATTAATAATAAAGCATAGCACATATCTTTTCTTAAGGTGTCGCAATTCTGTTTTCTCGGCATTCAGCCTCCTGTTTGCCATTGTTTTGGACAGCAGTGGTGCCCATTAATTTTTTATAGCGTATCGATTCAAAAAATCTGCGAAGGGTAAGGTTTTTAAAAAAGAGTCTCTCAAACAGGTCCACGTTGAAAAAGTGTTTTATTAAATACCCAGCAAGAGGGTATTGTTTAAACATTCGATACGCTGCATATTTCATTACATCTTTCTCAATCTGATGAAACCTTTTTAACAACTCTATCCGGTCCTCTTTTGATAGTTCAGGCGTCTCAAATACAGGAACAGGTTTTTCTTCAGCTACACTGTTAAGATATTCTTCAGGTGGAATAAGGAATAAATTATGTTCTTTTACATAATCAAACATCTCTGTTCCCGGATATGGAATGGGGCTGTTAACGTTCAGGAGTGATACCGGATACTTCCGGGCAAGTTTCATGCTGTCTTCAATGTCGGTTTTTGTCTCATGAGGAGATCCTACCAGAAAGAACAATCTTACATCGAATCCCAATTCACAGGCATCCTTTATGGCATGTTCGATTGTCTCAATGGTTTCTCCTTTCTTTAAGTGCCCCAGCATCTTATTGTTTCCGCCATCTACACCAAAACCGATTTCTCTGATCCCGATTTCTTTCATTCTCGCCAGCAATTGTCGATCTACCCGGTCGGCACGGACCCCATTTGAGCAACGTATAAAAATATTTTTAAAACCGCGTCTCGCTATTTCATCACATATTTTATACACCCTTTGTTTGTTTAAAGTAAAATTATCGTCATCAATAGCAAACTGCTTATATCCTTTTTTGTACCAGAAATCCATTTCGTCGACAAAATGCCTGACACTTCTTGCGCGGTATTTCCTGCCAATCAGTTTATTGGGACAGAACGTACATTGAAAAGGACAA
>CAYFXR010000189.1:0-5975 GCA_964347155.1 uncultured Nitrospiraceae bacterium
AATTCCTTGTGGAGTATCCACAACGTAGCTTCCGACTATCTGGCCTCTGAAGTGGGCAAGACAGCAACCGCGAATTGCCATTCCGTGGCCGGTGCATGGGAAAGCAGGGCTAAAACCTAGTCCATTTTTGAAGTATTCCGCTAACTTTTCCGGCTCCGCTTCGCTGTAGAATTCTTGATCCGGTGAAAGATTATGATTATGGATCTTTACCAATTCTGCCTGTGCAGCCCTGGCAGCAGGTGGCGTACCAAAGTATAAGTTCAGAGGTACCAGGATTACGATTATAGTTGCTGCCGCTGCAAGTACTGGCCAAAGTTTTTGTTTCAAACGAACTATCCAGACATGCTCAACAGATTCAATTGTATCTGCAGTTTCACAACTCTGTTTAGTCTGGCTACGAATCTGGTTCACAAGATCTGGATTGGCCTTAATCGGTTCAAAGGCAGAGCGTAGCCTCGCAGCTACTGCCTGTTTTTCAGCAAGACGATTTCGACAATCCTGACATCGTTTCAAATGCGTAAGGTCGATGTCTTCGCCCTGCATAATATCTTCATATTGTTCATCAGTTAAATGTTCCATATCTTATCCCCCTAACAGACCCATTTCCTTGGCGTAAGAGGTTAATCTTTCTTTTAACATAACTCGTCCGCGACTTGTACGGCTTTTAACAGTGCCTGTTGCAATTCCCATTATCTGGGCCACCTCTTTTTGGCTCAATTGTTCAACATCGATTAGAAACAAAGTCAATCGCTGATCTTCAGGAAGTTCACTCAATGCTTTAATAACCTGATCATCCGAGAAATTCTCCAGCAAGTCATCTGGATTTGACCATACTATTTCGTCGTTCTGGCTCCTTTCAGCAATTATTTGTTCCTCAAGCGGGAGCGCCTTTCCTGTAATTTTTTTCTTTCTAAGTCGATCAATCCAAGTATTACGCAAGATTTGTAACAACCAAGCCTTGCAATTGGTACCCCGTTGAAACGATTCGAAACGTTCGAAGGCCTTCAAGAACGTGTCCTGCACCAGATCGTCTGCCTCTTGGCGCTGTCCACAAAAGGCAACTGCCGCCCTATATACAGCATCGAGATACGGCAGGGCGATGTTTTCGAATGTTTCAGCATCGTCCTTCAATATTAATATATCCTGTATTATCTAAACGTTTGAGATAGTCAAATCGTTCCCAATAAAAATTATCCTGAATAAAAAACATTAAAACGTGCCTTAGAAAAAGCTTTATTTATTTAGCTTAAATTTGCGCTTTGGGAAGTAAGCTTCAACTTGAATTCTTGGATCATACAATAGAGTACAGGCACTACAAGCATAGTCAGAATTTCAATAGTCATACCGCCAAAGGAAGGAATAGCCATCGGTACCATTACATCGGAGCCACGACCCGTAGAAGTCAGAACCGGAAGCAGAGCAAGTATTGTAGTAGCAGTTGTCATAAGACAAGCCCGAATACGTCGCTTACCGGCCAAAACTGTAGCCTCACGAATATCTTCCTTAGTGTCGTGGTTATGTTCCCTGAACGATTGCTCCAAATAGGTTCCCATTACCACACCATCGTCGGATGCTATTCCGAACAAGGCAAGAAAGCCAACCCAAACCGCCACACTCAAGTTTATTGGATGAATCTGGAAAAGATCCTGCATGTTTATACCAAAGATGTCAAAGTCAAGGAACCAAGGTTGTCCGTAAAACCAGAGCATCAGGAAACCACCGGACCATGCGACCAAGATACCACTGAAGACTAGCGATGTTGTTATAACCGACTTAAATTGAAAATATAGAATCAGGAAGATAATAAACAAGGCAACTGGCAGAACAACCGCAAGGGTCTTCTGAGACCTTATCTGGTTTTCATAGTTACCTGCAAAGCTATAGCTAACACCAGGGGGCAGAACAAACTGGCCGTTGTCTATTTTCTCCTGCAGGTATTGCTGGCATTCTTCCACTACATCTACTTCAGCCTCACCTGCTTTCATGTCGAAAAGCACATAGCCGGTTAGGAAGGTGTCTTCACTCTTGATGACCTGTGGGCCACGAACGTAGCGAATTTCAGCTAATTCTGTCAATGGTATTTGTGCCCCATCTGATCCAGGCACCAGGATTTTCCTCATCGTCTCAATTTCATCTCGTAATTCCCGCTGATATCGCACGCGAACCGGAAATCGCTCACGTCCCTCGACAGTACTCATGATTTTTCGACCACCGATGGCAATCTCAACTACATCCTGAAAGGCACGTACGCGCACTCCATATCGAGCAAGGGCTTTTCTGTCAGGCACTATTTCAAGATACGGCTTTCCGACGATGCGGTCGGCAATGACTGCTGCAGGCTCAACACTTGGAACTTCTTTTAACAGTTGCTCAATTTCAAGGCCCACCTTTTCTATTACTTCCAGACTGGGCCCTTTAATCTTAACACCCATCGGAGCTCGCATACCGCTTTGTAGCATGACTATACGTGCCGCAATTGGTTGGAGTTTCGGGGCTGAAGTAGTTCCCTGGATTTCAGTTGCTTTAAGGATCTCCTTCCAAATATCATCAGGATTCTTGATATCGGGTCGCCACTGTCGAAATGGTTGACCTGAAGCGTCGGGGATAAGATTGCCGTTCGGGTCATAGACGAAATTCGGGAGCGGATTTCCTTCTTCGTCCTCAATGAATCCGTCATAGCGAAACTTTACACGATGTCCGTCCTTGTCGGTGATGTACTCGGGCTTGTAGTTGATGACCGTTTCGATCATGGAGATGGGGGCGGGATCGAGTGGTGTTTCGGCCCGGCCTATTTTGCCAACAACAGTTTCGACTTCCGGTATGCTTCGTAAACCCATATCCTGCTTACTCAACACATCCATCGCTTCACCAATAGATGCGTGAACCATCGTAGTAGGCATAAGCAGGAACGAACCTTCATCCAGAGGGGGCATGAACTCTTTGCCGAGACCTGGGAAAGTATCGGTAGCCTTGATCCAAGAAGTGGTTTCCCTGATCTTCTGAGGATCGATACCAATTTTGCTTGCTGAATAGGGGACACCAGAGAAGATTGTATCAAAACCCAGCCATATCGATCCTCCCAACAACAAAAGTAAACACGGGAATGATAGGAATAACAATTTGTGATTCAGGCACCACCGCAGAATAGAAGGATAAAAGTGCTGGAATACCCTGAAGAACGCCAACAGCCCAGCAACCAGCCCAGCAACAAAAATAAAATTCCTCAGAAAACCACGTTCGGGTCCTACCGGTTCCCAGTGTTCGCTAAGAAGAACAGCTACAAATACAACCGCTAATAAGTTTGCTACCCACGGCGCAAACCGCAGAAACTTATCCGGTACATAGTCCCTGGCCAGGTAATAAATTCCGAAGAGGATAAGTATGACACCTGCCCACCAGTTTAACAGAAAACCGGCAGAAATACCAATTAGAACCAAGAGCAAATGTAAAGTGGCCCGAATTTTCTTACCAGTAAGAGAAGTTCTGGAACAGAACAGCAGGTGAGCCGCAGGCGGAATAATGGTCAAGGCAACGATAACCGAAGCTATCAAAGCAAAAGTTTTGGTGAAAGCCAAAGGTGTGAAGAGCTTACCCTCGGCTCCTATCATTGTGAAAACAGGTAGAAAACTGACAACTGTAGTTGATACAGCCGTGAGAACTGCACTGCCTACTTCACTAGCAGCACGATGAATAACCATTAGACGATTAGCTCCAGGGGGTGCCTCATCGAGGTGACGCAGAATGTTTTCACAAATCACGATTCCCATGTCCACCATTGTACCTATGGCAATCGCAATACCGGATAGCGCCACAATATTCGCATCTATCCCGAAGAATTTCATCGCTATGAAGCACATGAGAACCGCGATAGGTAGTAGTCCACTGATTAGGATACTGCTTCGCAGGTGCATTACCATAAGTATAACCACGATTACTGTGATCAGAATTTCCTCACTCAAAGCACTGGAGAGTGTTCCGAGAGTTTCGTAGATTAAGCCGGTGCGGTCATAAAATGGTACAATATTGACCTGACTTATGGTTGCCCAATTCGGCCAATTTTCCACAGGTGTATTGCGCAGATGAGTCTGCCATGAGTCCTGGTTGATTTCAGAGCTGCTATAACTTTCAAATCCGTGCTCATTTCCATAGAGTCGAATCTCGTCTGGAGTTATCTGGGAGAAGTCAATATGTACCTTTGAAGGCAAGCCAGGGCTAATCTCAGCTATCATCTTTTTGACATTCTTAATCACAGCAAGTGGATTGTCACCGTAACGGGCCACAACAACTCCACCTACAGCTTCGGCGCCCTCTTTATCCAGAGCACCACGTCTCAATGCCGGCCCTTGTGTTACTGTCGCGACATCCTTCACTAAGACCGGAACGTTGTCTACAACTTTGACGACACTATCTTCAATGTCAGAAAGATGCTTGATAAAACCTACACCACGTATAAAATACTCAACCCGGCTAAGCTCAATAGTCTTTGCACCCACGTCAATATTTGAGCCTTTAACAGCTGCATATACATCGGCGAATGTGACATTGTAGGCCCGCATTGCATCGGGATCGACATCTACCTGATACTCCCGAACGAAGCCCCCGACAGAAGCTACCTCGCTCACTCCATCGGCTGAGAGAAGCCCATATCGGACATACCAGTCCTGGATAGTACGCAGTTCTTCTAGGTCCCAACCGCCACAGGGATTACCCTGGGGATCTTGGCCTTCCAGCGTATACCAAAAAATCTGTCCAAGGGCTGTGGCATCGGGTCCTAAAGCTGGCTGAACACCTTCTGGTAATGTCCCGGCAGGCAGGCTGTTCAGTTTCTCCAGCACGCGGCTTCGCGACCAATAAAAGTCGATATGTTCTTTGAATATGATGTAGATAGACGAAAATCCAAAGAACGAGTAGCTACGAATTGTTTTGACTCCGGGCACGCCGAGTAACGAAACAGTTAGAGGGTACGATATCTGGTCTTCCACATCCTGCGGTGATCTACCCATCCATTCAGTAAAGACGATCTGCTGGTTCTCACCGATATCGGGGATTGCATCGACAGGAACAGGCCTGCGCATTAATCCGCCAACATCCCAGTCAAAAGGAGCGACTATAATACCCCATCCAACCGCAAATATTACGATCAATGCAACCACAAGTTTATTTCTAAGGCAGAAAAGGAGTAGCTTGCCCATCAAAGATTTCTGCTCTGCCGTTAGTTCATCCGATATATGTTCATTCATATTAATTATCTTTCTATTTCCAGATTTCTTTGGGTCCGATGACTTCTTCCACCCCACCGCATTGCAGCATCTGCTCGCCAAAATACGGATTACGCGTCTGATTATCTATTTGAAGCCAATCAGCGCCCTTATTGTCGAATGCCATCGGACAATGCAATAAATAGAATGGTCCTTCAGTGGCCGATCCAAAATATCTTGCTAACTCAGACAGATGCTGCGAGAGAAGGTAGAAGTCTTCACGCTGGGATTTGATGTCTTCGGTTTGGGCTGTCCTGGTGAGTATTGTCTGAATCCCAGTTGAAGCTTTCATCCACTTGTCGTGGTCATCACCAGTCACCAATCCCATATTAACAGCTTTGGTTGCTTCAAGAGCTTCTTTTGCTACTTTGTTTGCGGATCCGCTATTGTCGTTGGCAAGGGCCCGCTGCATCGCAAAATACCTGTCAAAGACCTTTGCCAGTTGAATGCGGAATTCATCACTGATAGTTGGCCGTAACTCCGTGGTCTGAGCACGCATAAGACCAAATCCGGTCTTTATGGACTTTATTGTTTGTACCATCCCTTCAGCTATTCTTTCGGCATCTTTGAGCGTCTCAACTTCCGCCCCTTTTACAGCATCATTAGTCAGCTTCATCGACAGTTCCATCCATAACATATGGGTGTGGCCGGTTAGTTCCTCCATGTCAACATCTTTGAGTGCTCGATCAAATTCACCAAAGGCTGATTGGATAGCGG
>CAYFXR010000190.1:0-1803 GCA_964347155.1 uncultured Nitrospiraceae bacterium
CCTAATGAAAAGACTCTGGATGCCCGCCTGCGCGGGAATGACAAGTAACTGAATTAAATAGTTTATTTAACCGGACACTACTGGTAAATGATATAAATCAAAAGAGGTTTATATAATGGAAAAATTAAAGATCTTAATTGTTGAAGACGAAGCCATTATTGCCAAGGACTTGGAATGGCATTTACAGGAGATGGGATATAATCCTTCAATAGCAACTACGGGAGAAGATGCTTTTAATAAGGCTAAAGAATTTAATCCGGATCTGGTATTAATGGATATAATACTGCCGGGACAAATAGACGGAATTGAAGCTGCAAATAAGATTCGCTCAATGGCCGATATCCCTGTTGTATATCTCACCGCTTATGCAGATGAATCAATACTGGATCGGGCAGTAAAAACAGAACCATTCGGGTATTTAATAAAACCTGTCGAACACAAAGAGTTACAAAGTACTATCAAGATGGCCATTTATAAACATAATTTGGAGAAAAAATTGAAAGAAAGTGAGGAGCGTTATCGTTTGCTGGTGGAAAACCAGAATGAATTAATTGTCAAGCTTGATTCTGATTTCCGAATTCTGTTTGCCAGTCCAAATTTCTGTCGATTCTTTGGAAAGACTGAAAAGGATTTGGTCGGTAATGAATTCATGCCGCTACGTCAAAAAAAGGAGCACAACAGGTTAAAAAAGACGCTCAAACTCTTTTTAGAAAAATCACCGTACTCTACCTATTATGAAGAACAGGAAGAGGCAACAGAGGGTCGTCGCTGGATTGGCTGGTCAGTTAAAGGAGTTATTGATAAAAGCAATATGATCAAAGAGATAGTCGTAGTGGGTCGAGACATTACCGATCAAAAACTGAAAGATAAAGCGCTGAGAAAATCCCATAAAGTACTCATCAATGTATTGGACGGCATAGATGCAATTGTCTACGTCGCCGATATGAAGACATATGAAATCCTGTATGTGAACAAATATACAAGAAATATCTTTGGCGACTTAAAAGGGGAAGTCTGTTGGAAAACTCTTCAGACAGGTCAATCTGCTCCATGCGACTTTTGCACAAATGATAAATTAGTGACCCCGGACGGCAGACCTTGCGGCGCATACCGTTGGGAATTCCGGAACACTCTGAACGGAAGGTGGTACGATATCCGTGACCGGGCCATAGAGTGGATAGACGGTCGAATTGTCCGGCTGGAAATCGCAACAGACATCACTTATCTTAAAGAAGGCGAGGAACTTCTGCGCTCTATGTCGTTTGTGGATGACCTTACGGGGTTGTATAACCGGCGAGGATTCCTGACACTTGCAAATCAACAGATAAAAGCAGCTGAAAGAGATATGCAGGGCATGGCGCTTTTATTTGCCGACCTCGATAATTTGAAATGGATTAATGATGCAATGGGACATATTGCCGGTGATCGGGCCCTGACTGATATCGCCAGCATTCTCAAGGAGACCTTCCGTGAGTCAGACATCATTGCCCGCATAGGAGGAGATGAGTTTGTTATCCTGGCGAGGGAAACACGCGAAATCAATATCGAATCGCTTACCAGCCGTCTGCATGCACAACTGGCCGAATACAACATATTCAAAGGCGGAGCATTAAATCTTTCGTTAAGTATCGGGACGGTGCGCTATGACCCGAGGCATCCATATTCAATAGATGAATTGCTGAAGCAGGCAGATACGTTAATGTACAAACATAAAAAAAGCAAGCGGCACCTGAACTGAACAACTCATGATGAACTGGAAATGTGACCCCGCCTGACTCATTAAAAAGAGAATATCGTTCAAGG
>CAYFXR010000191.1:0-10247 GCA_964347155.1 uncultured Nitrospiraceae bacterium
AATGAAAAGAACTTTAAGAAGAAATATGCGTATTCTCTTGGGCATTTTAGTAGTGATTTTGTTTAGTGTAATGAGCATTGGAGTTCATGATGTTGAAGCAAAGTCCAAAAAGAAGCCTAAAGCCGAAGGTGATATAGGAAAAGATGGTAAAATCTATGCCTGCTATAAAAAGAACAACGGACAATTACGTGTTGTAAAAAATCACAATAAATGCAAGAAATCGGAAAGACCTATTACTTTAGCAACAAGTATGGTAGGGCAAAATTTCGACCTCGAATGTATCACAGCTGAACTTTTTTATGAACCTTCTGGCTCTCCGGACTTTTGTAATGATCCTTATTCATTGAGTATTACTAACCCGTTTCCGAGTGACATTAATCCAGAAGATGTCTTTGAGGTCTATTGTGAGTCTCCCAGTCCTTTCGGAGATGATGAGGTTATGTGGGGGTTACGTTGTGAGGAAGGGAAAAGCTGGCAAAATACGGGATGCACCGGCACTTCATTTGGAGTTTCAGGTGAGGTAGATGTAGGTCAAGGTATGAATGGCTGTTTTTCAGACAATGAAGAGTATGGCAATGCTAACATTTTTACTACCTGCTGTAAGACAGTTCCATACAATGACATTGAAGAGCATTGCTGGGATATCCACATTAATGAAGATGATAATGGTCCACAAGATGAACAAACTGTTTTATTCAAAGCTCAGTTAATTAAAACAGGGAATTCATTCTATACACTGCAAGGTATTGTATTAGACAGACCAGAAAATCTTATAGTTACAAGTGGCATAGCTGTAGAAGTTGGAAATGAACTTGTTATAAGTTTTCATACAACAGATGGTCATACTCCTGATAGTCCATTTCGGGATGCAGGAGGGGGACAAGCACGACTTAATTTACAAAACTATAATGGAACGTTTTGGAATAATAGGGTAGATTTTGACACAACAACACGCATCATTCATATGGATTATGCTGCAGGAACATTTGTTCACACTACTTGTCCCTGAAGTTTTTTAAGTCAACAGAATTGACTATTTATTCTTATTGAAGGGCTTGGTTATTCCGGGCCCTTTTTTAGCACTATCACAATTTTTATCACTAATAAACAATTTTCAAATTCATCCATTTCATTGATAAGATAGTGTTTTCGGTAACATTCCTGCTGATTCAAAACTGAAGAGTTGCAGGTGAACTGATTAATTTTTAAGCCTTCACAATCTGAGCATTTCAGGAATATAAAGAATTAAAAGGATTTATTGATATAGTAAAGAAAATTATAAAAGAAGACGGCGGAATAGAAAAAATAATCAAAAGTTTTGAAAAGGACTCCATTTTATGCTTCGGAAATATATACATCAATATTTTCTTTTTCAAATTCAATGAAACTTTTGGTGATTTTTGCAAGTTCCCTGTAAAATGACTGTTCTGCTTCAGAAATGACCTTGTCACAGAATTGGGGAATCCATTTAATGAGATGATCTTCTATAAACATTTTCTCTATCTTTAGAAAATACAGAGCTTCTTTCCCGCCATTCTTGTTCCATGCCTGCCATTCCTTTGCAATAACTTTCTGCATCATCTCCAGTTCGACGCTGATATGGTCAGGAATACTGGTGTCAGCTTCCTTGTATTTTAAGCCAAGTGACTCTACAAATTTCTTGACTTCGACAGTTGATTCTCCCCACAGCATACCCCATTTGCCATCATCTCGTTTGTGATGAACAGACTCATGGGGGGAGATATGCTTGCCAGGACCTAAAAACAGCCTGGTATATTCTACTGCAAGAGCTTCAAGGAGTTCTTTGTCATGCAGGGAGAAAAAATCGTCACCTAATTCAACCCCAAGGTCAGATAAGACCTCCATAAAAAGGGGGTTTTTTAACTGAGTGAGCATGTCAGAGGTCAGCTCTGTACGATAGACAATGGCCAAAAAACCATAGACATTACTTCTCTGTGCAGCTTGTTCAGTCTTTGCAGTTCTTATCCCTTCTGTCTTTTTCACTGACTACACCTTAGTGACTTTTACAACAGTATCCATCCAGCGCTGCTGACCATTGATTGGGTCAGGCCAGTTTGGTATCGCGTAGTTGGGATGCACGCCATATACATTCCAGAATTTGTTCTTGAGATCGAGGTCATTATCATGTGCCATTGGAGTCTTGTTGCCTGAAGCATATCTGCCGTATTCCCAGTGTCCGAGGTGATGAGATACAGCGACCACGCCTGGAATAATATTTTCGGTTACATGGGCTATTGTTACAAACTGTCCAACATTCGATTGGATCCTGATTTTGTCGCCGTCCTTGATTCCTCTGGCCGATGCGGTCTTCGAATTCATCCACGCCCGGTTTTCATGGTAAATCTCGGTCAGCCATTTGCAGTTGGCGGTACGGGAATGGGTCATGACACAGACCTTGTAAGTTGTTAGATGCAGATCATCTGGTTCCATTTTTTGGTGTTCTGGTATTGCCATCCAGGTCGGCAGCGGATTGTGACCTTTTTCCTTCATAATAGTGGAATAAAGCTCGAGATAGCCGGACTTATTGACTTTGTCAGGTTTAAACATCGCATAGACCTTATTACCTACCTTCTGGCCTACATATCCTTTGTATGCACTCTTTGTGTATGTATAGCCCTTTTTCTTTGCCTCTTTTTCGCTGTGTGACTTGGATTTCTTCCAGTCCCAGTAGACACCAGTTGCCTCATCGTATATGACGCCGTCTTTCTTGAGTGCACTTGCCGGGATCTCCTTTTTGTATCTGTGATAAAGTGGCTTTTCATTCGGGTCATGCCATACACCGTGCTTTTTCATATACGCAAAGCCGCCAGCTTCCTTAACACCGGGGGTCATATCACATGATTTCTGTACGAATTCTTCCTTGGACTTGACACCTAAGGGAAAGTTCATACGCTCTGCGAGTTCACAGCATACATCTCCAAAGTCCCTTGCCTCACCAAGGGGTTTGACCAATGGCTGGCGAATATAGAACTCAGCAACCTGGATAGGAGAGACCATGTCTTCCCAGTCCCACCGTTCCAGATACGTTGCATCGGGTAGAATCATATCTGCATACTTTGCTGAATCGCTATAGAACGGATCAATGGCTACCGTAAAGGGAAGAAGCTTCTCGTCTTTCAGGATAGCTATATTTTCATTAATGTCGCCGTTTGCATAGCTGGGTGTGTAACAGTACCACATATATACCTCAGGTCTTCCTTGACTTCCATCTTTGATCATGTTCAGTACATGGTGACTCATGTGGTGTGTTGGGAAAGAAGCATGGCCAGGATGCCCTTTATCCGGATAACCGTCAATGATCTTTAACCCTTTTGTCTTGGGTGCCTCCGGTCCATGGGGATATTTCCATTCGGCACCTACAGCCTTGCACCTGCCGCCCGGATTGTCAATATTCCCTGTTATAGCGGCAAGCATCTGGCATGCCCTTTCAGCTTCGTTGCCATTGTAATGAGCAATAGCACCTCTGTAACTGACAACACATGCAGGTTTTGTAGTGGCAAATTCGATTGCCAGGGATTCGATCTTCGATGCAGGCACCCCGCTTATTTTTCCCGCCCATTGAGGGGTATACTGGGAACAATGGGATTTCAATGTGGCAATCTTGTCAGCCAACGAGGCATCGTGGTTATCTGTGCACTTGACGAATTTTAAAAAGGCCTCGCCTTCCCCTTTATACAGACCTTTATTCAGAATGACGTTACACATAGCAAGGATTACTGCCAGGTCAGTTCCGGGTTTAACAGGAATCCATTCATCAGACTTGGCAGCAGTATTCGACATCCTTACGTCAAAAGTCACAACTTTTACCCCGCGGTCAACCTTTGCACGCATCAGTCTGTGCGCCACTGGAATATGATTCGTGTGTGTCTCCAGAATGTTACTGCCGAAATTCAGCACAAACTTTGTGTTGTCAAAGTCCCAGTTGTCATAGTGACCGCCCCAGGTCAGTTCGTGTGCCGTCCATTTGCCGCCTTCACAGATAGAGGTGTGATCCCCTATGGTTTTTGTACCATAGGAAGCAAGAAAGAGACTCTTAATAAGCTTACCCGAACTTGCCTTCATTCTTCCGTACTGGAATGCAAACTTTTCAGGGTGTCCGTTATCTCTTAGTTTTTTCAATCTGCTTGCTATTTCCGTAAGTGCCTCATCCCAGGTAATCCTTTTCCATTCCCCCTCTCCTCGTTTACCCACGCGTTTCATCGGATAAAGGATTCTGTCAGGGTCATATACTTGATTTATACCGGCCTGCCCCCTCGCACAAATGAACCCTTCTCCTCTTATCGACTTTGGCTGACCTTCGAGTTTGACAAGCCTTCCGTCTTCTACGAAGCCAATCATAGAGTCCCTCGTAACACACTGCCAGCAGGCAGTTGGAATCGATGTTCGTTCTTTACCGGTTTTTGGTGAGAAATCCTTCCCTGTCTGCGTTTTTATAGTGTCTGCCAGGGCCTCAGATTTAAATCCCTCTCCGGCTGTGAGGAAAGCACCGCTGGCAATAGCAAGTTTCATAAAGTTACGACGGGTTAACTTTCCCATATCTTCCTCCCTATATTTTGTTGTCGAAATTAAGATCAAAATTATTTTTAAACAATCTTGTCACGGAATTCAGCCAGCTTTTTCTTCTTATCCTTGTTGTTAAATGTGTAGTGGCTCAACACCCCGTCCGGATCAATGTAAAACACGTGAGGCATTGTCTTTTCTTGAGGCAAGAGTGTCGTTTTATCGCGATTTTTGTCTAAATTAAATTGTTTAATGAGTTTAGACACCTTGCTAGTGGGGTCGTTCATATCACCAAATGTTCTTGCATACTGTGGGCAAGCCTGTACACATGATGGTTCGATGCCATTGCTAACACGATGCTCACAGAAAGTACATTTACCGATGCCGAAGTCTTTTTCCCTGTCTGGTCTTTTCAGCTTTACAGCAGGATCGATATATCGCACACCATATGGACAGGCATCTATGCACTTGTAACATCCTGTGCAGAGTTCCGGATCAAACAGGATCATACCATCAGGACGTTTATATGTAGCACCGGTTCTGTAGCCTATTTTCCCCAATTTCATCATTTTTCCACTTTTCGCCTCAGGACATTTCTCAACACATGGCGGTATACCTTTTGCAGCCTCTCCGGTGCAGTGATTGCAAAGACGGGGGACAAATTGTCTTTTGTTATCGGGATATGTTCCCCAATCTACTGTTTTCACAACTGCACGCCATCTCCCGAGGGGTACATTAAATTCGGCCTTGCAAGCAATGGTGCATGTCCTGCAGCCAACACACTTGCGCAGGTCCACAATAAATGCCCAGCGGGGAAGGCCTTTATTGGCAGACTCTGCATCTGAGACAGCCAAACTGCTGACTGTAGTTGCAGCTGCAACTGTACCGACCACCTTGAGCAAATCACGGCGGGATAATGTATCGTCAGTCTTCCTCATGATAACCTCCTTACTTCTCTTTCCCCTCAGTTCTTTCCTAAAACCAAGATTTAAAGCCCATACTATTTCGATACAGTACTTGCGTATTGTCTATGAACTCGGAAAAAATATTAAAAAACTTTAATAAAAAAACTATCGCCTTATCCACCGTTTTCGGTTTCGTGCCCGTTTAGGTGATCCCTAGCACTACTCCATTCCCTACCACTTCTAACCTGAAACCCGGTTTTTCCCCAGGTCCAGTTCTACCTTGTATTGCATTTCGTACGTGTTTCCTGAAGACGTGAAAACATGTATGATAATGGGAAAATGTAAATTAAATTTACATTATAAAATAATAAGTGTAATTTTACTTGACATCGAATATTTAAATATGTTAAATTAATTTACATATCCAATTACCCGATAGCTTAAATGCTGGGGAAAATATAAGTTTTACTGAAAAATAGGAAGTACCTTATTAATCCTTAAAAGAGAGGAAAGGAGAATGCATATGAAATCAATATGCACTGTTTTTTGCAGTATAATTGCCCTGGTGGCCTTTGCCATTTGGGCGCCTTATGTCAAGGGATTTGAGGGCTACAATGATCCGAACCAGAATAATGGCGGACACTGCTCTTCAACTTTGTGTCATCCTGGTTTCACTGGAGACCATGATGTGACTCACGAACTGCACACTGGTGGAGACATTCCCATTACAACCAACTGTGATTTGTGTCATACTAGCTCAGAAGATGACGATACCACCTTGACCTTGTGGAGCGCATATAATAATGATAAAGGATATGGTTGCACAGGTTGTCATGGAAGATACTATGATGAAACTATTGGAAGGGATTATAAAGACTTTCCCATATCTGGGAAACCCAAGGCAAGTGGATGGGGGCTTCGTAGGGTCCATGAACTAAAGGGAGTGACCAGCTGTTTCAATTGCCACGGAGATATGGACCCACTGCCTGAGAACGTAAGTCCACCATATTATGTGGATTCATCTGCCGGAGTTAATTTCACAGACCCTTGCAGTGATGGTCTTGACAACGACGGAGATGGACTCTATGACAATGTAGATTCAGACTGTGGCGAAAATTCTGAAATTGCTCACTCTGACAACGTGGACGGCAAAGGAGATCATCGATTGCTGACCCAGACAATTGTCAAAGGTACATGAAGTTGTTATTCCTATCTTTTTAAGAATATGTTTACCCGTAATAATAATTTTTTGAGGTCATGAGACTGTTTAATATTAGGGTTAGGAAACACTTCCGTGCTTCTCTAATAAATAACATTTTTAAACAGTAACAAACGGAGTTGTAGCAGTCATAAAAAGGATCGTTCTGTGAAAAAAGTATTATTTGCAGGCCCTTTTTCCCTATCACTTAGACAAAAAAAGAGTTAGTCAAAATCGGCTAACACCTTGAAAAATATGGTGAGCCGTGCAGGATTCGAACCTGCGACCCGCTGATTAAGAGTCAGCTGCTCTACCAACTGAGCTAACGGCCCGTAAGAGACTGCTATAAGCGATAAGCAATGAGCAATTAGCTTACTGATTTTATTGATTATAAGTATTAAAAGCTTACCGCTTACTGCTAACCGCTGACAGCTGTAAATTTTGCATAAGTAAAATTTACATAGCGCGCCTGGGAGGATTCGAACCTCCGACACTCGGCTCCGGAGGCCGATGCTCTGATCCTCTGAGCTACAGGCGCATGAAAAGCTCTTAGCTTTTAGCAATAAGCAATAAGTATAAAGCTTACTACTAATGGCTTACCGCTTAAAGCTAAATTGGGGTGAGTGAGGGGATTCGAACCCCCGACCCTCTGAGCCACAGTCAGATGCTCTAACCAGCTGAGCTACACTCACCAATAAATAAAGCTATAAGCAATAAGCTTTAAGCTGTAAGTTTTTAAAAAGACTAACGGCTAACAGCTAAAAGCTTATTGCTGCAAATTTTGCAAAGCAAAATTTGCTTGACGCGCCTGGGAGGATTCGAACCCCCGCCCCACTGATTAGAAGTCACCTCCCAATACGCACTAGAGTTTACCATATCTTTGCAAATCCTTACCAGGTCATACTTTTTAAGTTGTTCAGGGAAAGGGGGATTTCCCTCCTTTTCACTATTATAACGTATATTCACTATGCAAAAACTATACAGTGAAAAGGAGAATGAAAATGACAAAGAAGAAAAATAAGAAGCCCGGAATTAATAACAAGACTGCTCAGGACACAGTTAAACAGAATAGAAGTGATAGCTTTGATATTGACCTTGAGAGCCTGTATAATTCAGGAAATCTGCGATAAGGTCAAAATAACGGCACTGGAGATTACAAAGAACTGGCCTCACGGGTGGCCTGTAGTAAAAGTTGATGCAAGCTATACTGATTTGTTATGTGGACAAGAGAATCTGTACAGTGAAGTCTTTGACCGGACGTAAATCTTAGATAAATCAATTAACTCATATGAGGTATCTCTTTAAGAGGATAATGTCAGGATAATCCATTGAAAGGAGATTTAAAAAGAGGGTCTTGTTTCGGCAAGCCCTTCTTTTATTAATAACTCATATATATACTCAGTTTTTATATAAAGTCTATCCCCCTCAGTAATCCTCTATACTGTTGTTTTTGAATTTTGCCTTCAACATGCAATATAACTTACAGAAATCTTGTTTTGCAGACGTGTCTTTGTATGCCATATTTCAACCTGTAATAATGATACCTTGAGTGAAATAGGTAAGAGAGTTCCTTCCTGATAGTCAGAATTTTTTATCTCGTCTTTTGATATAAGATTGCATCTGATAATAAACAATTTTTTTGTATATTGTCCTTCTCCATAATCTTCAATTTAGATTCCGAAAAAGCTTACCCATACCGAAAATCGGTATATTTCTTAACCGAGCAAAAGGCAAAAAATCTATCAAAATCAAATACTTATGATCTGGCATGCAATTTGTGATAAAGGGAATCATCAACAGAAGTTGAAATTTAAAACAGAAAGAGGGGGAGACTATCGATAAAGAAAATCAAACATAGGTTAACCTTAGCGACCTTGAGGGTAATCAAGGCTTGTGGGAAGGGCCACCGTAAGAGTCAGGAGACACCTGATTATTAAAGTGAAGAAAGAAGTAAAAAAATTGAAGAAGTAAAAAAACTAAAAAACAAAAAAGGAGAAAGCAAAATGAAAACAATAAGATTATTCAATGCAACAAAAAGCAACAAAAAAATTAAAACCTTAAAGGAGGAAACTAAAATGGAAGTATTGAAAGAAAGGCAAGAAATTCAAAAACCTCAACAAAACAGAAAGGAGGATGTGATGAATACTACCGCAACATTAACATCTTCTTTCCATGGTCATCAAAAACCATTGCTCATGGTGACTATTATGTTCATAGTACTTGTTCTGATAGGTGGCGCGGCTGCAGAAGGAGGTTGGCTACCATTGCCGGGGCTTGCCAAGGACATTGGAGTCGGAGCCGATGGCTCTGCGTGGGTTATTGGTACAAATGCGACTGGTGGTGGATATGGCATATACCAATGGAACGGTTCTAACTGGAACTCGATCAGTGGGGGAGCCGTTAGAATAGATGTAGGTCCTGATGGTACTGTTTGGGTGGTAAACAGCTATGGTAAAATTTACAGAAGAGCACCGGGCAGTGGTTTTCAACAGTTGCCGGGGCGTGCCAGGGACATTGGAGTCGGAGCCGATGGCTCTGCGTGGGTTATTGGTACAAATGCGGTTTATGGTGGATATGACATATACCAATGGAACGGTTCTAACTGGCAAGTAATTGACGGAGGGGCCGTAGAAATATCTGTAGGTCCAGATGGAACCCCTTGGATTGTTGATTCAAATTCCAGAATTAAACGCCAAGGACTTTTTCTTACCACAGTACATCAGATGGATAAGGTAAAGTCATGTGGAGATGATTATAAAGGTTTACCCTTGGATGAAAGATTTGACTACGTGAACGACGATGAAACCGTATTTGTGGACAGGGGGACATGCGTAATGTGGTCAACAAGGTATGAGTTGCTTGACGGTTGGATGCCAGTGGCTATGTCTTATAACGAGGCCTGGAATGCATGTTCTGATCTCAACTTGGGTGGATACGACGATTGGAGCTTACCGTTTGACGACCAACTTGAGTACTTTGTTGAAACAAGTCCGGACTTCAGCTCATACGCAACTCCATGGGTGAATTATCACTTTCCACCCTTTGCAAAGGACACGTGGTTACATGACGATTGTCATTGGACAGGGGGTACGTACGAACGGTGCGGTGTGTGGTCTAAGACTACTTATACGAGTGCCACGATTTTTAGCACCTATAACAGGAGTTCGTGGAGCGTGATGATTAATCCACAAACTGAGCACGGATCAGAAGACGAGTACGGGCAAATAACGAACGCGAGTGCATGGTGCATGAGAGGTGGACTGTATGGTGGTGCTACGTATGGTGAGTACATCGATATGAATTATTAGGCGCTAGCAACTGGGCAAAACGGACGATGGATCCTTGACCCTTAACCATCTGTCCCAATGCTGTAACTACAATCCAAGCCGGGTGGAGGATAAACCGTCACCCGGCTCTTGCTCATAAAGCCGGATTGCTTGTAGGGAATTATACCAACTTTTATTTGATAATCATCATTTTCCTAGTCAGTGAGAGCTAACAATAAGATGGTGTTCTCAGTAATTCCATAAAAGATATAATCTGACGATTATCGGTTGTAAGCTGGAAAAAAGAGTGCACGTGTTGTTCATTTGTCTCTGAAATTCTCACATTCGTAAATATTT
>CAYFXR010000192.1:0-10082 GCA_964347155.1 uncultured Nitrospiraceae bacterium
GAGAACGTGCACAAATCGGGAAACTACGGATTCAGCCTAACGCAGGGATCTCACATGCTGCGCATTGGCCATGGTGAGATTAACGCACGGGCAGACGCTTTATTCATAACAACCGATCCCGAGAAAGTGCCTTCAATTATGCATCCGCCCCTGGTAGACAACGCTCCTCCAGGTCCACCAACCGAGTTAAGAGTACAGTAGTCCCATTTTTTATTTCGACCTCAAAAACATTAATTGTCGTTATTCGTGTCCGGAAACCGTGATACGTGAAGACAATATGGAATGACAGACAACGGAATCCTGTACCAGGAGCGGTACAGGGGATAACGGACGATGGACAATGGACAATTGATGCTTATTTAATCGAGGACAATTGAAGAAGCAGGAGAATATGTTTCAGCAGTTTGAACCGTTCAAACCGTTCAAACGGTTGAAACGGATGGAACGGTTTATAACGCCTGCTTTATCAACTGCTTTGTTTGGTTTATTAGGGAGGGTTAACGGGGTAAAAGGCATAGGTGCCTTAGATAATTGATTTGCGGGGATTAATGTTAAATGGAATGGTAAACGTTTTAATAATATTTTGAAGCTTTCCTTTTTCAAATTCTTTGTAGTTAAGTGTACATTCCCCTCTACCATCTATTTGAAGGTATTTAATGGAGTTTGTGGTATATGATAATTCAATCCTCGTAACTTTTCCTCCAGTAATCGATTTTATAGGCACGCCTTTAAATTTTATGAGAGCATCGTCTGATAAGCAATTGATTTTAAGAATTATTTTGTCTTGAGAATATCTTTCCAATTTGTAAGGCTGATTACAAAATATTTTTCTGTTGGCAGGTTGTGGAATAACAAAATCTCTATAATCATCAGGGTCTCCGTTCATACCGGCTTCTGCGGCCTTTACAATATTATAAGCTTCACGGGCTGTTACATAATGCAAATGAAAGGGTGGTTTCTTAAATTCTCTCTCCAAATCGGTTAGCATATAGTTCAATTGTTCACCTAAAACAACGTCTCTGCTTTGCATCCCATGGGTATGCAATTTGACAAATATCCACTCAGGACGTCCCCTAACATGAATCCATGCACGTTTCCAATAATCTATACGCTTCTGAAAATATGGAGCAAATGATTCAAAAGCACCATATTCTATAAATGTGCGTTTCCAATCCACAAATAAAGGTCCCTGGAAAATCACCATATCATGAGATGGGGCTTTTCCTACTTCTATATCGATTCCTTTATTGTATGATTTTGGCTTAGGAGTATCTTTGGCGTAATAAATAGAATTTACTTTTCTTGGTTGAGCATTGGTGCGTATTGCCGGAAACGTAAAATCTGCATAGCATCCATGCTCACTTAATATTAACAACTCCGTATTTACACCGCTAAATGCGTCATTTCTTCTACCATTATCCAAAGCCCAATTACCTGCAATATAGCCAAAGCGCATCTGTGGTTCTTCTTCAGCAGAGATCATTGCGCCGACTTGATTAAACCAGGAAATACCATTTCGAATTTTCTTTGTAAATGATTCAGGTGTGTCATATTTATGATGAAGATGGAATTCAATTTCCCCTAAGTCTTTGTACACATATTCGCTCAGTATATCAATACATTCATAATTCGGGTAATCATACCTATAAAACCATGTATGTTGAGGGGATACACCATCAGAATCACGATGAAATTGTGCAATCTCCTCATATCTATTACACCATTTTCGAACCTTCTGAACCCCACCTACTCCTTCCTTGCGTGAAGGCTCAAAATGGTCCACAAACAAGAAAATAATATGTAATTCTTCTTTTCTATTTCTTATGCTTTTTGCTAAAGACAATCGGTCTTTCACGTAACCGGGAAGCCATAAATATCCACCCCATGTTAACAATGCACCCACTGTCCTAATCAAGCTCACGTGTTACTTATCTCTCCTTATAATGACAAATTTAAAATATATAGGAGAAAAAGTCATTTTATTTACCAACTGGTTTTGGTGCAACAAGGTCGTTAAAAATCAGATCTAATTTCTCTGCGGTATATTTAACAGTGAATCTTTCTTCAGCTGTTCGAATAAATGCCCTTGTTTTTTCTTTAAAAGAATTTGGATTTTGCATAAACTTCATCATTCCATTTGCTATTGAAAGGCTGTCTTTACTTTTGACTATAATAGCTGGCGTATCTTTTATTACTTCCCTTAGCCCTATACAATCCGTTGCAATTACAGGGCAACCCATTACGAAGGCTTCAATTGGCAATAGACTATAGGCCTCCCGTAAGGACGGCATGATAACAGCGTCTAACTGCCTTATTACTGTACTTACATCTGGAACAAAACCATAAAAAAAGAAATACTTTTCCAGTTTTTTCCTCTTAATAATTTTTTTATACTCCCGTATATAATCCCCATCGTTAACCGCAAGAATTTTAAAAGAATCATGAAAGTCACTATCTCTTGATAACTCCTGTACCGCATCGATTAAATATGTGAATCCTTTCTCTGGCATAAATCTTCCTAAAAAGCCAAATAGAAAAAATGTATCATCAATGCCTATCTCTTTCCTTAGCACATGGTTATTGGAATCATTGTTCCCTTTAAAAAGTTCAATATGTATTCCATTTCTAATCACAACAAGTTTGTCTTTCTTGTTTTTTAGAGCCGGCAGAAAATCGATGAGATTTTGCTGAGCATCTTCACTCACTGTTTGAATAATATCAACTTTCCCCAATAAATATCCTAAAACTTTCCTTTTTATTTTCCCCTTGAACGACGAAAATTGTTCGTTTCTCAAAGTTTCATGAAGCGTGATAATATGAGGCACTCTTGAAATCATATTAACCAAAGCAGTTAATATTCCTACGGTAAAACCCTGGGAATGTATTATATTAAATTTTGATTTAAGCAAAATTTTAACAATATTGATTAACAACAAAATGTTTATTTGTTTACCTTGAACTTCACATACATCGACATCAAGATTTTTTAGATCACCTTTTATATGTTTACTGTCCTCTTCCTCTTCTTTAGCTGTCAAGATAGTAATCTGATATTTACTCTTATTAAAAGAGCCATACGTGTATTTTATATACGTCCTTATTCCTCCTAATGGGTTCCTGATAATTGTTAATATCCTGATTCTGTTATTTTGTCGCATAACTATTTCCCGGGATCAGTTTTTATAAACACGAAATGTTGTTAACCCAAATAATGCGTTATCTGGGTTAATCATTATCCCCTTCTGTCAGAAACCAGTTTTTCTTTTCAAGGAGGTAAGAGGAAAATGGAGAGTCATGATTTATAAAGGCAATTATTTTCCTGTCAATATCTCGTATAGAGAAGTCATATTCCTGGAGTTTACGCACAAAATCTTCATTTCCAAGATAGATCATCGATACGGTTTCGTATCCTTTTTTTCTTTGATACAAAAAGAATTCTGAAAGTAATACATCAACATATCCATTCATATCCAAAACAAAGAGATCGGCTATGTTAACATTGTTTTTTGTAATATAGAAGACAATATATCCGAAAAGCTCACCCGTCCCCTTTTGAGTCAGCACAAATACATTGTACTCTTTATAAGGACACTTTGAAAATCGCCAATTCAGAAATTCACTCGTCCTTTCTCCCACAACTTTGTATGTAGCCGAAGCCTTTTCCCACAAATCATCAAACCTTTTATCAAAATCAGAAAGCACCTCAGCACTGAATTCTCCTCGATTTTTGTAGTATGTCTCCTTTGATTTGAATTTCAATATTAAATCAACCGGTTTTGAAAACAATTTTGTAATCATCGGTACATTAATATACCTTCGAACGTAATTATTTGATCTTAAAATCTTAACCATTCTGTATGTACTGCCTACTATTTTAAAGCCTGCTCTACGCTGAACTGGTTCAGAGAGCTTATTAGGGTAACCGTATAAGAAGTCATATTTGTTTCCATTACTTGCAGATATTGTCGCCTTTTGCAGCTTCAATGCCGGACCGAGAGTTCTATAGTTTTTATCCATCGCAAAATCCCCGGTGATACCCCCTAACATGTATTTCCCTTTTACGTAAAATCTCCGGGGAAATACAGCGGTTGATCCAATAACCGTGTCTTTTTCTGTTTCTTTAACTATCCAGCATTCAGAAGGCCCGCAGGGGATATTTTCGTAAAACCAGGGATACTTCTCCTGCGGCCATGTGGAAAAATTTTTTTTCCAGAAATTCAAAATATCTCCTTTGTCCCTTTCCAAATCCGCTTTTAAAATCGTGAAACTCATAGGTACACTCCTGTCTGATGTGTTATTATTTTCTTAAGTATCAAATACTTAAGATATTTCAATAAATCATGAGAATATTCCGATTTCCATAAAACTCATTACACATGGTAACCGAGCATCGAACATTCTAAATGCCACAAAAACTCTTCATTCTTATCCGGCAACGACACACGTTTAAGCAACAGGGGATCACTGTCAGTGTTCACCGTGCCTCCCGGTGTGCTTATTACAGAGGTTTGATATCCAGCCTTGCTAACTGCTGAAATTGTCTGATCTGTAAAATGAGGATTAAGGGCAGGATTCGGATATGAAAAGTGAATTACCGGGGCATTCAATTCTTTTTCAAGTATGCGTTTTGATTCAGCTAATTCCCGATACAGATCCTCATTTTCCAGATGGGCCACATTCGGATGAGTAAGAGTGTGTGAGCCGATAATATGACCTGACTGATGAAGTTTTTTTATCTGGTTCCAGTTCATCATAAGTCCATTCCTTGGAGCAAATGGGTCAACGTCTAACGCCTTCTCTATCGTACTTACCGCTTTTTCCCTAGCAGCACCAACCAAACGTGCACAGTGCTTAGAGGAAAGACGCACAGCAGCAACACGATCTTCTCTCTTATGAAGCCTTAATACCTGGTTATCTGGAGGAGCTACCCATTCTTTCTTTCTTGTTGTCCAGATGGCATGCCTTAAACGCATAAACCAGAGAGATGGCACGTTCTCTATAGAACCAACCGTTATATAAAACGTAGCCCGTATTCCGTAATAATCCAATATAGGAGCAGCTATTTCGAAATTATCTGCGAAGCCATCATCAAATGTTACAGCAACAGATTTTTTGGGAATTCTCCTTTCGCCTTTTAAAAAGAGCAAAACATCGTCCATGGTTACAGGATTGAAGTGTGTAGCTACGATTTCCATCTGCTCTTTAAAGGCAGAGGTACGATGTATAGTGCTCAGGTCAATCGCATCATCAAAAAGCTCGGGCTTGTCTTGAACTGAATGATATTTCAGAAGTGCAATGCATCGGGGTGCAAATTGATTTGCAAAGCTTAAGATCCTGGTATTTAAAAGAATTCTTTTGATTAAACCTTTACTTTTGACTAATATACTCATACCCTATCCTCCAGATACCAGGTTCATATAATAATTTTCAGTTCTCTGTATGAACGAGTCAAAATTGAATGTTGATTTAGCCCTTTTAAGCGAAGCCTCTCCCATATTTCTCATTATTGTGAGATTATCTATGAGCTTTATAATAGTGCTGGCTATTTCATCGTGGCTGTTAGGAGATACGAGAAAACCGTTCTTATTGTGTTCCACAAGTTCACTATTACCTCCCACATTTGTGCAGACTACAGGAATACCCGCTGCCATATACTCAATAACAGAGTTGGACAACCCTTCGGAATGGGAACTCAAAACACCTATATCACAGATAGAAAGTATATCGGAAACATCACTCCTTGATCCAAGAAACTTGACATGATTCGTAATCCCCAAGTTTTCAGCCAGTCTGTATAGTGTTTCCCTCTCAGGGCCATCTCCAAGAATCAAAAATCTTGCTCCGGAGTGATGGGAGATTACCGTTTTAGCTGCCTTTAAAAAAACATCCAGACCTTTTACAGGTCTTAGATTGGCCACATTTACTATGACAGGGCTGTCAGAATGTATACCAAACATTTGTCTGTACTTTTTTTTATGCACATCCGATTTCTTATGGAAATTCGATGATTCACAACCATTATATATAACTTCAATCTTTCCCTCCGGAACCTTTTCAATTTTATGCACATAAGATTTAACAGCCTTTGAATTCGCTAAAAAACCTGTCACCATTTGATTTAATACTCTTAATACGGCTATCTCCTTTCTATTGTGCCAGTATCCCATATTACGACGTGTAGAGATTATTGTTTTAATTCCGGCCAGCTTTGCTGCAATAATTCCAAAAATATTTCCGTCCCGGAAATGGGTTTGAACGATGTCTATCCTTTCAGTTTTAAGAAATTTCGAGCACTTAATTAAGCTATAATAATCCAGAGGAGAAAAAAATGAATTGAACTGAAAAAGACAGATATTAAAGGAAGATAAATGATCTTCTAACCAGCTTGAATCTTTAAAACAACAAAGATATGGCTCAAACCTTGATCGATCTAAATTTTCTAAGAGCAGAATTAATTGACGCTCAGTCCCACCGATTTTATAATCAATAGTGTCGATTACATATGCGATTTTTATTTTCTTCATAAATCTATAAATGAGAAATAAAGCTCACTGTTTAATTTCAGACTTTACATAACTGAACTTCCCGGATGAATCCCGTTTAACTTCATCTGTAAAATCAAAAGTAATGGTAAATCGAGGGCCTACTATTTTTTGATACTCAGATTTTAACTCTTCCAGATCAATTTCTCCTATTGAATTTTTTACTACCTTAACCAGTAGAGAATGTTTTTCCGGTTGAATTACCTGTAATTGGGCATCAAGATTAAGATGCTTTATGACTTCAACAAATAAATAACCGGGCTTGGGATTTCCATAGCTATCAAAAATAATGTCCCGATCTCTTCCCAGGTATTTTTCAATGAGAGGGAGTTCTGACCCACACTTGCAAATCCGGTTATCTGAAGCAACTGCCATGTCTCCAATTTCATACCGAATTAAAGGCATCGCTTTATTAAAAAGATCTGTAATGATTAACCGTCCCATTTCACCTGCTTTTGCAGGTTCCCCATTTTCTTTTATTATCTCTGCAAAAACCCCTTCAGTAAAAAGATGCAAACCTTTATGTAAGCTGCACTCACAGGCAATTACACCCGACTCGCGAGTTCCGACCTTTTCATATACCTCTCCACCAAAAACTTCTTGAAATAATCGTCGTTGTTGCATATATAAATTTTCTCCGGTACAGGAAATTGATCGCACCGGTGGTATAGAGAGATGGCTTCGATTGACAAAATGAGCAAAAGGTATTAAAGCATTAGGGAAACACTTGATCATTTTAGGTTTATATCTTTGATACCGGGCAGCAAAAGTTTTCATATATGTTTCGGAGATATCATGCGGATCAAAATTAACTATTCGTTCGCAGATTGCGTTTCTGATTTTTCCTTTTATATGACTTATTTTCCCGTCATAATGAGAACCCGCTACAAAGTAACCGATTTTTTCACCGAGTTTGTATCCCATCCATCGATCAAAATAGAGTTCCTGCCCTCTCCTGAGATATACACACTCCTTGTCTCGCAAAAAGTACATTGGAACACCGGTCGACCCCCCTGTTGAAGCCTCCGTTCGTAAATGTGGAGAAATATTTTGAGCAATCAGTTCGTTATGATATTTTTTAACTATGGCTTTTGTTAAAAAAGGTATTTTTTGAATCTCACTGTTTTCACGCATTTTATAAGGAGAAAATGTAACTTCATCAAAAACTCTTTTATAATAGGCCGTATTTTCATATGCATGGATTAAAATATTTTTTAATTTGTGATTTTGACTGGCTAATAATTCAGACCGATTTAATGTATCTATATAATGAAAGTAATTTAAGTACTGAAGAGCACCTTTATCTCCATCATACATCATCCATAATGGATAAAATATCCTGCGAATCAAAACTGGCCAGATATCCGTTTTCATTCCTTTATAAAGATCGGTACCTTTTTTTCATGAGCTGCAGCCTTTATCAGAGATTCGATAATTATTCTTTCTAAATCGAGCGAAATTTCTAACGGCAGATCGACATTATAGTCATCTTTATACACAAAAGAAGTTTTTTCTTTATACCTATAATGATGCCAGACGGGAGAAAATTCTGATATGACAAATTTCCCTTCACTTAAGATCAGATCTATATTAAGCCAACGTGAGCCCAATTTTTCAGCGAGCTTAAGTGTAAGATCTATGGCATCTTGGGGAATCCTGCTCCATTCTCCAATACCACCACCATCAATATTGACCTTCCACATAGACTCATCTGCCTGAATACGCCAATGACCTTCAACTACACTGTAGTCTCCGACAACAATCTTTAAATCGCGATCAAGCTTAATAAATTTTTGTGCCAAAAGAGGTGAAGAAAAAAGGGGGAATTCTATCTGTCTTTCCCTAATGAGATAGTAGTAAAAATCCCGCCTGGTAAACATCTTAAGAAAATACTTTATTGCATCGAAATGATAAAAATTCAATTTTGATAATTTGTAATATTGATACAGTTCCTTCTTATTGTGAATCATAAATACAGAATCGCCACCGGCTCCGTATCTGTTTTTTAGAACAATGGGGTAGCCTAATCTTTGTACTGCAAGTTCTACCGCTTCTTCAGAAAAAAGAGGAATCGTCTCCGGTACAGGGAAATTGTGCCCCTTCAGGAACAGTAACTGTCTGTATTTATCGTTATAGTATTTAATGATATTTGGGTCAGGAAACATTTTAATATTTGGGTATTTTTGATGAATGTACATCAAATTATCATGTGCCTCACTCAATGCTAACGGATGGTTTGACGAAAATTTGAATGTGGGGAAATATATCAGAACATCAATGTTACTGTAGTCGTAAGTAACCCATTCCTGATCCTGAAAATCCAAGACGGTACAATTAACACCATATGCTAATAATTTCTTTTTAAAAGATTGAAAACGATTTTCGGATTTAAACAAAACAGCATTTATCATACTAATTACCTCAGAACTCCGAAACAAAATCTCTCAACTTTTCTGGAGCAACCTTTCTTATCAGAGACCTTGCTAAAATAAGAGTGGCATCAAAAACTGGTTTGTGTGCTATTTTATTGTCTTTAATTGCCAACGGTAATTCTGTACAACCCAATACAATTCCGTCACAACCTTGATCAATTAAATGTTTTGCTGCTTTTTCAATATCTTCTTTCGCTGTATCGGTGACAGGATTCGGTCGGGACTTAATGCCATAATACGGATCATAGATAGACGGATGAACCTTTGAATATTGAACATCTTTATCCGGGTAGATGACTTCAAACCCTTCGGGTTCCAATATCCTTGTATATACACCTGAATGCACTGTTCCATTCGTGGCGAGTATACCCAGGCGTTCAACACCAGGGAAGTATTCCTTTATGAAGAAAGCCACCTCCTTTATCATATGTACAACCTCGATATGGCTTCCGTTTCCCTTTATTTTTTTCATTAAAACGTCGAATATCTCCGGGGCATGAGATGTGTTGCACGGTATCCCCGCTACCTCTGCCCCGATTGATTCGAGATTTTGAAGAATTTTGAAAATAGCTTCAGCTGGATTTATTTGTACCTGCCCCAATAAATATTCTGTACGGTCCGGAATGTCAACTGAAGACGAAAATAAAACAACCTTTAAATGCTCCTGGTCGGTATGTGCGGCAGTTTGATCAAATATTTTTCTATTTAAATCCAAACCGGCATAAGGCCCGATACCGCCTACTATCCCAATAACTTTGCTATGGTTCATTTTCATAGACTCAAAAAATGCATTTCACATAATGCGAGATTTTTAAACCGTTCCAACTGTTCCATCCGTTTCAACCGTTTGAGCCACTGAAACATAAATGTCTTCACGAATCACGGTTTCCGGACACGGATAACGATAATTAATGTTTTTTAGGTCGAATTGACTCTGCACTATTTGGATTGATTTAAACAACGATATGCAATAATTTTATTGGTGACTTCCAGAAAGATAGCTACCTATCGCACTATTAAACTGTTTGGTGGATTTGGTGGTGAATTTCCTATTGAGGGCAAAGGCTTTCCTGAAGGCACCTTATCAGGATCGGTTGTTATGAATAAA
>CAYFXR010000193.1:0-4299 GCA_964347155.1 uncultured Nitrospiraceae bacterium
AAGGGGGATATTTTTATTCCAGGCTATTTGCATAATGTAATAATTAACTCATCGAATTAAATAAATTTATTTACAATGTCTGCGTTATTTGGGTAAATTATTTAGAGAGAAAAAATGAAACGTATGTTCGAACATTTTGCAGATATTTCGACATCATACAATGAGTTGCGTACTACTGACCATGAACCTATCCTGTATATTAGCGAAAAGTTCAATAGAAAAAACCATATTCAGGGCGCTGATATCGGCTGCGGTGGGGGAAGATATGATCTGCTCCTTCTCCAGCAACTCCCCGGACTTCATCTAACTTGTGGTGATGTCAATGAGGCAATGGTAGAGGAGACTACAAGATATCTAAAGGAGCATGGTCAAAAAAATTTTTCAACCCGATGCATTGATGCCTCGGATTTGCAATTGCCTGAAAATACACTGGACCTCGTCCTTACATTTAATGCGATACATCATTTTGATCCTGTAGTGTTTCTTAACCAGGCCTCAAGGTCATTAAAGAACACAGGATTTATATTCATCTATACTCGTTTGAAAAGTCAAAACGCACGCAATATCTGGGGTCGATTCTTCCCGCACTTTATGGAAAAGGAGCATCGCCTTTATAGTTTTTCTCAGGTTGAAGAATGGATGAATAAAGTTGATTCCGTGTCATTGGAAGCAATCCGATTTTTTAGGTTCAAACGTACTGCTTCGTTAACACACCTTATTAATCAGGCAAAACGAAAACATTATTCAACCTTTTCACTTTACTCTGAAAGTGAATTCAGCGATGCATTGAATGGTTTTAAGAGAGCGGTCGAGAGTCATTATACCGACCACGAGCGAATTGACTGGAACGATGAAAATGTGATGATTGTTTTCCGTAAAAATGTACCTTGAGGGATTCCGCAATCCCCCGGCTTGACCAATAATTTACTTCACCCTTTTCTAAAGACATGCCTTGTAATCCCCTCCTTTTTTAAAGCAACCCTTAATCCCCCCCTTTCTAAAGGCAAACTTTGTAATTCCCCCCTTTTTAAAGATAAATTTCAATTCCCCCCCCTTTTTTAAAGGGGGGCAAGGGGGGATTAAAGATTTTTAGCTAATTACTTATAGCTTAAAGCTTATAAGCTGGTTCAATCGTCCTCGATTGAACTTGTTTCTTAAGAAACAACCCTTAACTAACTATTATTATTGATTAAATCTCCTCTCCCCGCGGGGAGAGTAAAATTCTTTCTGGATGACCCATTATCGAAGTACGGAGCAGGCTCCTTAAGTCCGTTATTACGACAAAAAAACATTTATAGACAGACTCTATATAATTTTTTAGCTTACTGCTGAAAGCTAATTCAATCCAAAGGACTCCGAACTCCTTTTACCTTATTAATAACATGTGTATATATCATCGTGGTGCTAACATCTTTATGTCCAAGAAGTTCCTGCACAGTCCTGATGTCGTATCCAGCCTCAAGCAAGTGAGTTGCAAAGCTGTGTCGAAAGGTATGGCAGCTTCCGGGTTTTTCAATTCCGGCTTCTTTTATTGCTTTGTTTACTGAACGCTGCAAAACTCGGCCCATCACATGATGTCGACGTTCTAATCCTGATCTGGGATCAATAGAACGCTGTGCTGCCGGGAATACATATTGCCAACCCCACTGCCTGTCAGCATTCGGGTATTTCTTAGCAAGTGCAAAAGGAAGAAAGACACGGCCAAAACCTTCCTGTAAATCCTGTTCATGAAGCGTCCTGACCTTTTTCAGATGGCTTGTGAGAGGCTTTTTTAATGAATCCGGAAATATTGTAACCCTATCTGCATTACCTTTTGAATCTCTCACTATTATCTGATTATAAGAAAAGTCTGCATCTTTTACTCGAAGCCGTATACATTCCATTAATCTGAGCCCCGAACCATACAGTAGATTGGCCATTAACCATTTTGTCCCCTCTAATTGTGCAAGAATTCTTCGAGCTTCTTCTTTTGTAAACACTACTGGAATGCGTTTGCGCTTTTTTGCCCTCTCAACATTCTCCATCCAGCCAAGTTCCTGTTTGAGTACTTCCTTGTAAAGGAACAAAATTGCACATAATGCCTGATTCTGGGTAGATGCGGCAACCTTCCCTTTTACAGCAAGGTAAGTCAGAAATTCACTGACCTCACGTTCACCCATGGAAGCTGGATGACGCTTTTTGTGAAAAAGGATAAAACGTTTTATCCACTTCATATACGTCTTCTCAGTCTGGATACTATAGTGTTTCAGGCGCGCCACATTCTGAACGCGTTCTAACAGATTCGGTCTTTTTTGGTTCATTACCATGTCCCCCTTGATGAATATGCATTTTTATTGACAGAATTTAATGTGGAATTATATCATTAAATAATCTTTTTTTTTCACTATTCTTAATTTTCTTTCGGCAAAGAGGGGAATGGCCTTTATGCATACCAGACTTACACTGCTACCCGGCCAGAAGGGGACGAAGAAACTTTTAAAAAAATATGGTGATCAACTGATATGTGTACGTTATCGATATAATTCAGAATTAAAAAAAAGATATAAAACGGTTGAATTGATTATTGAAGAGTCTCCGTGGGTTTCTCCTCATGAGTCAGTGATGAAAAAGAAAATCGATATCAATAAAGCTGTTGCTGTGAGAATAGGATACAGGGAAACTGAATTAAGGAATCTCATTAAAAATGCAGGCGGAAGATGGAAGCAGGAAGAAAGAGTGTGGATATTGCCTTACAGGAAAGTTGTGGAATTTGGGCTTGGAAAGAGGATAGTAAAGTGATATTTTTGTATATATCTATATACTTGCATATAAATATATATTCTTTTAAGAGAAAAACAGAAAAATTCAGCGACTTTTCTAAGGAGGCATATATACTTATATGCTTTTTTATAAAAAAAGGAAAATCTGAAAGCATCCATTTATATATGCTTGCATATAATGATATATGCTTTTAATCAGAGAGGCAAGACGTAGAATTAATAGTTAGGTTACCATTGAAGGCAATGAAAGGAGAAAACCATGAAAAAGATAATCATATTTGAATCAGTAGGAATTATATTAGTGTCTCTTGTTTTTATAGCTGGCGTTTGTATGGCAGATGAAGGAACTTGGGAGAAGGTTGAAGAAAAAAGATCAGTGAACTTGAATGTGAATTGTCCTCCTGATGACATCACTCTGGCAAAGACTAATTTTCCTTCAAATGAGGCAAGTCAAGAAGAATTTCAAAAATATCTTGAAAAATACTACTCTTGCTTGTCGGGGATGTACAGCGGAATAAGAAAAATGGGAAGTCTTGATAAAAAAACAGATAATCTTTTAAGGAAGGATATATATAAATCATTGTTTGAAAAGTAAAAATAGAGATGAAAAAGGAGCTGAAATGTTAGCATCTAACCTTCCTAAATATTGCCTTATTTGGCAAACCGAGGAGGAAAAACAATGAAGAGGAAAAATTGTTGGCTAATGGTAATATTGCTTGTGATTACTGAAGTAGTGATTTTTATATCTTTAAGTGTGGCTGAACCAATACACGACGCAGCAATTACTGGCGATATTCAGAAGATCCAAAACCTGCTTAAAGATGATCCTAACATAATTAACACTAAGGATAAATACGGACTTACTCCATTGCACTTGGTAATGCGTGGTGGTAAGACCGAGCAAGTACTAATCATTGATAATGAGGTAATGACTAAAATGCTCGCCGATAGAGCGTCATGCGAAGATTTTAAAGAAATTGCTCAACTATTACTATCAAATAAAGCAGATATTGATGCTAAAGATGAGAATGGTAGGACGCCATTACACGAAGCGGCTAAGTATGGCAACAAGGATCTTGCCGAAGTATTGTTAGTTCTTAAGCCAGACGTAAATATGAAGGATGAATATGGTCAGACAGCACTCCATTTAGCAGCACAAAATGGCCACGCTGATGTATTAACGATATTACTAAACAATAAAGCACTTGTAGATGGCAAAGACAGCTTCAAAATGGCTCCGATACATCATGCTGCAAAGAATGGAAAAAAGGAGGTAGTCGAAAAGCTTATTGAAAAGAAAGCAGATCCTAATGGCGGTGGACGAGACTTCTATAAAATGACACCTTTGGAATGGGCAGTTGACAAGGGACATGCTGATGTAGTTAAAGTGTTACTTGATAATAAGGCCGAAGTAGATAACCAAACCCTCCAAAGAGTTGTGATTAGTGGAAGGAAGGAGATAATGCAACTGTTTGGCATAAAATAGGAATTCTCCAAAAAGACTAAAAAAACCTAACCATTTCATGGACTTGAACAGGCT
>CAYFXR010000194.1:0-1945 GCA_964347155.1 uncultured Nitrospiraceae bacterium
TGTAATAATGATACCTCTAGTGAAATAAGTAAGAGAGTTCCTTCCTGATAGTCAGAATTTTTTATCCCGTCTTTTGATATAAGATTGCATTTGGTAATAAACAATTTTTCTGTATATTGCCCTTCTCTACAATCCTCAATTCCGATACCGAAAATGCTTACTCATATCGAAAATCGGTATATTTCTTAACCGAGCAAGAGGCACAAAATCTATCAAAACCAAATACTTATGATCTGGCATGCAAATTGAGAGATAGGGAAATAAGATTGCAATTAAAACGCTAAGTCAAAAGGAAGTAGTTAATGAAAAAAATGATGCAGCAATCAGTAAGGAAGTAAGAAGTACAAATAAAAACTAAAAAGAAGGAGAAAGAAAATGAAAACATCAACAACATTAAAAGCAACATTTAGTAATAAAAGACTTAACATCTTAAAGGAGGAAATTAAAATGAAAAAGAAAAAAATAACAACAATGATAATCTCAATAATCACCACGGTGTTTATATTTTCATCTATATCATATGCTTCTATGTACCCTAGCATGCTGGAAGATTACATGTTTCTTGATGCTCATAACAAATTTCGTTCGCTCCATGTAGGTACCCCGCCTTTAAAATGGGATCGTGAACTCAAATGGAAAGCTCAACGTTGGGCAAATCAATGTCCAGCACCAATAGATCAAAATCCTCACTCAGAAGGATCGTTTAGATTCCCGGGAGCCGGTGAGAATATAGCTTGGGGGTATCCTACTATTTGGGAGGCCGTTAAAGGATGGTATGACGAAATAGATAACTATATTAATAATGGCGGTTATGAAAATCCTCCATACAGTATTTTCGACTATGGTGATGATGTTATTGGACATTTCACACAGGTTGTATGGAGAGGCACAACTCATGTTGGATGCGCGATCAATAAAAAGCAATGCAGTATGACTGGCACCACTGGCCATGTTTACGACACCGTATATGTATGCCAATACAGTCCTAGTGGCAATGTTCGAGGTCAATTTGGAGCAAATGTGGGTGAATTATGGGAATGGAATACTTATTCAAATACGCATGCAGGCTCAGCTTATAATGCTCATGCCGGCAGTTACAACGTGGTTGAGTATGACAAGTCTCCAAATAATAATGCTCATGCTGGCAGTTACAACGTGGTTGAGTATGACAAGTCTCCAAATTATGATGCTCATGCTGGCATTGAGTATGAAAAATCTTCAAATAATGCTCCTTCCGGCAGTTACAACGTAGTGGTGTATGACAAATCTTCAAATCCGATTAAGGTATATTCATCCAAAACATCTAACAACGCTCATACTCAAACAGTGCCCGGTAGAATAGCTGAAACACTGGGTACTGATAATACTGAATCGATGACTGGAAGAATTACGTCAAAAGGGGTGATGGGTTTGCAAGCCCCGACTGACGCAGTGCAAAAGGTAACGACTGCCTCAAAAACAAGATCCACTGAAGTAAAGACACCGACAAAAGTGACTGCAACAAAAAAGATAGCGACGAAAACCAAGGTTACAAAACAGACAACGGTAATAAAGGTAGCACCAAAAAAGACAAGAACGAGAATGATACTGTCAGGAAAATAATCAAAGAGAAAGTCGAACAAAAGGCTTCCGAGATCAAGGGGCAGATTCAGACGTCGATAGACAAATAGCTTGAACTTCACAGAACACCCACCGATGATAAGCCAGACCGGTGGGTGTTTTTTTTGCTTTCAAACATTAATAAACGATTTTATAGTCGATTAAGATTGATCATTAATAGGTGTACTCGGTAACCGCAGAACTATTGCCACGCTGAAGATAACATGAAGGACTTTCCCCAAAAAAGTGGACACTAAGTTAAGTTGCTGTTAATAGCATACCGTATTGCTCTGGGCTTTTATAACCCAACGCCGAATGCTTCCTGAATCGATTATAAAACACCTCT
>CAYFXR010000195.1:0-24753 GCA_964347155.1 uncultured Nitrospiraceae bacterium
TTCGTAAAAAAATTGAAATGGATGTAAGGATTCAAGGGGTCGAGGAGTCAAGGATTCAAGTGAAATGATCAAGGCACTTATAAAAACGTTAGAAAACAAACACTTGAACCCTCGAATCCCGAATAGGGACGTTGTCACCATCGGCGAAAAGCCGCGTTGCGGCCTCGCCGCTTTACGCGGGACTTTACGTCTTGGAATCCTCGAACCCTATTTAGCATTTGATATTAATTGCATGTTTTATATTTAATTTAAATTTATCAACTAAAACACGAAAGAGGGAAATATTTTGTATACTATATAACAAGTAAATTTATGCATTCATAATTGCAATATTTTACCCAACAAAATTCACAATGGATTTGAAACTCTATTTGAAGGAGAAAAGAGAATTAGTAGATAGTTTTCTGAAAAAATATATTTCATCAAAAAAAAATCAAAAAGACTGTCCAAAAAATTTATGTGATGCCATGGGTTATGCACTAATGGCCGGTGGTAAAAGGATTCGACCAATTTTATCTATTGCTAGTTACGAGGCAGTTGGAGGAAAATCACAAAATATCCTGCCGATAGCAGCTTCTCTTGAACTCATACACACATACTCATTAATACATGATGATCTTCCTGCCATGGACAATGACGATTTTAGAAGAAATCAACCAACAGCCCACAAAGTCTTTGGAGAAGCCACTGCAATACTTGCAGGTGATGCCCTGCTCACAGATGCCTTTCATATCATTTCTCTGACAAGCGCAAATCCAAAGAATCTGATAAGTATTATTAACGAATTAACATATGCATGTGGCCCGGAAGGCATGGTAGGAGGCCAAACCCTGGATCTCATACTCGAGGGCAAAAAAGCAACAAAAAAAGATCTCCTTTACATTCATAAACACAAAACAGGGGCACTGATAAGAGCTTCGGTCCGAATTGGGGCAATTATGGCTAACTCTTCTCCAGCCAAACTTGATTTGCTAACAGAATACGGTGAAAAAGTCGGACTTGCTTTTCAGATCGTTGATGATATCCTTGATGTAACCGGTACTAAAGAAGAATTGGGTAAATCAACGGGAGCAGATGATGCCAAAGGCAAAAACACCTATCCTTCAACATTTGGACTCGAAAAATCACGCAAGATTGCAGAAAGACTCATACGTGATTCCTTGAAAGCAATAAAGAAGTTGAATAAAAATGCCGAACCATTGGTAGAGATAGCTAAATATATTGTCTCGAGACGCAATTAGATGAGATGCTGAAACAAGTTCAGGGTATGTGATTTCGGAATCTCTTTAAAATATTAATCGCTATACTGTAAAATTAAAATCATGCTGATAGAAAAAATAGAAGGCCCGCAAGATATTAAGAAACTTTCAATGCCTGAGCTAAAAGAGCTTGCACAGGAATTAAGAGAAATAATTATTGAGACAGTTGCAACTAATGGGGGACATCTTGCCTCGAATCTTGGCACAGTTGATCTCACAATAGCTCTCCATTATGTTTTCAATTCTCCCTCAGATAAAATAATATGGGATGTTGGTCACCAATCTTATGCACATAAGCTGCTCACAGGAAGATTTAATGCATTTTCAACTATCAGACAATACGGCGGCATATCCGGTTTTCCAAAAATGTCAGAAAGCCCGCACGATGCCTTTGGAACAGGCCACAGCTCAACGTCAATATCCTCGGCACTTGGAATTCTTGAGGGAAGGGATCAAAACAAGGAAAAATTTAAAGTTATAGCAGTAACAGGAGACGGTGCATTAACCGCCGGTCTTGCATTCGAAGGATTGAACCATGCAGGACATTTAAATAAAGATCTTATTGTCATACTTAATGATAATGAAATGTCTATTTCCCCAAATGTCGGAGCCCTTTCCGCTTACCTCCGAAGAATAATGATGGGTGATCTATATACTAAATTTAAAAAGGAGACAAAACAATTTTTAGAACGTATCCCTGGAGTTGGAGAACCTGTTCTAAAAATAGCACAAAAGGCAGAAGATACAGTAAAAGGGCTAGTTGTCCCGGGGCTTCTCTTTGAGGAATTTGGTTTCGAATATGTCGGACCTGTAGATGGTCATAAAATCGAATTACTCATAGAAACCATTGATATATTTAAAGATTTTCCTGGGCCGGTTTTAATACATACAATTACCAAGAAAGGGAAAGGATACGAGCCTGCAGAAAAAAACCCGGGAATTTTTCATGGTGTTGGACCATTTGACATTGAAAAAGGTGAACCTTACCCGTCATCCAAAAAATCATACAGTGAAATTTTTGGCAACTGTCTTGTTCAACTTGCAAAAGATGACAACCGCATAATTGCTATTACAGCAGCAATGACGGAAGGTACTGGCCTTTCAGAATTTGTAAGAACATTCCCAAAGAGATTTTATGACGTAGGAATTGCTGAACCGCATGCCGTCACCTTTGCCGCAGGACTTGCAACCCAGGGGCTTAAGCCCGTTGTTGCAGTCTATTCAACATTTTTGCAGAGATCATACGATGAGATTATGCATGATGTATGCCTGCAAAATCTGCCAGTAGTCTTTGCAATTGACAGAGCGGGAGTCGTTGGAGATGACGGAGCCACACATAATGGATCTTTTGATCTCTCTTACCTCAGGCATATCCCCAATTTAATTGTTATGGCTCCAAAAGACGGCAACGAGCTCAGATGTATGATCAAGACCGCTTTATCTCTGGATGTTCCTGTTGCAATAAGATATCCGAGAGCCGTTGTGTCTGATAATCAGGAAGATGCTAGATTAACGGATATTCCCATTGGCAAAGCCGAAATCCTTAGAGAAGGAGAAGACATACTCATTATTGCGATAGGAAATACCGTCATCCCTTCTGTTACCGCTTCAGAACTTCTTTCAGAAGCAGGCATTAACGCCTGCGTAATCAATGCAAGGTTTGTAAAGCCGCTGGATATTGATATAATTATAAATCGAACAAAAGAGATTAAACATATCATCACGGTTGAAGAAAATGCTGTTTCAGGTGGATTTGGAAGCGCGGTATTAGAGGAGATAATCAAGTTTGATATTGAAGGAGTAAAAGCAAAAATGCTTGGACTCCCGGACACGTTTATTGAACACGGCCCGCAGAGCTTATTAAGAAAAAATTTAGGATTGGATGCAGAAGGCATTGCAAAAGAAGCACTGGCTTTAATGGGGAAAAAAGTGGGCTTGGAGAAGAACCAAATTTATTAAACATATAAATTTAAAAATCTTTTATCTTATTCTTAACATGGCTCCAGAAAACACCAAAAAAATCCGTCTCGATACATTATTAGTTGAAAAAGGTATGGTTGAAAGTAGAGAGAAAGCAAAAGCAGTAATATTAGAAGGGAAAGTTCTGGTAAATGGAATTGTTGTTGATAAAGCAGGGGCATTCGTTAAATCAGATGTCGTTTTGACAGTAGAAGGCAAAATACCGTATGTTAGCCGTGGAGGGATAAAGCTCGAACATGCAATAAAAGAGTTTAAAATTGATGTAAATGGTAAAGTCGCAATGGATATAGGCGCATCAACAGGAGGTTTTACTGACTGTCTTTTGAAACATGGTGCTATAAAAGTTTTTGCTGTTGATGTCGGCCACGGACAGTTTAGCTGGATTTTGCGTGATGATGAAAAGGTTGTACTATTAGAAAAAACCAATGTGCGATATCTTGATAGAGATTTAGTGCCTGACAATATAGATATTGCAGCCATTGATGTATCATTTATCTCTATCCTTAAAGTCATTCCAAAAGTTTTAGAATTTTTAACACCAAATGGTAAAGTTGTGGCTCTTATAAAACCACAGTTCGAAGCAAATAAAAAAGATGTAGGTAAAGGTGGGGTAGTTAAAGATGATAAAAAACGACTTGAAGTCGTTGAAAAGATAAAGAGCGGATCAGAAAAATTGGGGCTTGAGGTTAAAGGAGTAACAAAATCCCCTATCAAGGGACCCAAAGGGAATGTGGAGTATTTTATATATTTGAAGAAACCATAGCTGACTTTTTCTCTCAAGATTTAAATCTAAACTTGTAACCTATTGGTAAAATACTTTTATGCCCTTTATTTCGCTATATTTATTGTTTGAGTTAATAAGCAGGTAATAACGATATCCCCTCTTCACAACAGGATAGTCAATATCAGCCGTCTCCACATTAATGTTAATGCCACTGCCGTCTGTAGACGAGGCTGTAGCCATAACCTCTTCATCATCGCCATACTTTAAGCGTACAAGCATTACACTTGTGCTTGTTGTGGAATCATTCCCCATATGTTTGTACACAATCTTGGTGATTCTTTTGCCGATTTTAATATTAAGAGGAGCCCAGGCTTTACAACTACGAGTATCTGCACTTTTAAAAAAATTAGGACGTTGTCTATATTCACAAGAATGTCTTAATATAAATTCATCAGGCCAGATGGTCTTCACCCTTGCCTCAGCTGGATCAGGAAAAAACAATGTCATAAAAGTAACTCCTATGAAAATAACCGAAAGGATTAAAAAGTTTTTAATCGTATTCATCATAAATCCTCCTTACAGATAAAGCTTCTTACTGTCATAATTGAAAGAAAATATGGATGTTCTGAATTTGATTTGAGGTATATTTATATAATATATTATAAATAAAATATCTATAAATACACAAATAAAATTCTCCGCTGCGTAGCGTTACATGATTATCAGGTCACTTTGGAAATTGCTTTCTGGTCTCTTGGTTCAATCCGAAAGATTGTCCCGTCACAGTTTCTTCTCGTTGACTGTTTCAGTCTTATTTCTTTATACTTTTTTCATATGTTAAAAATATCTACGTTCTAAAGGAGATAATCAAACATGTGTGAGTCAAATGCATATATTGAAAAAGACGGTAACGAAGAACTCTATCTTGAAAACGTTGATATTTTAAGGCCAGAAGAGGGAAAAATTTACATGAGAAACCTCTTTGGCGAACAAAAATATTTTGAAGGCACCATAAAAGAAATTTCTTTGATAAAGCATAAAATTATACTGAAAAAAAAATAAACTACAGAATACGGGCGTCAGGGTTCAGCTATCAAGTACACATTACTCCTGACCCCTGAATGCTGATACCTTACTCAAAAATGCAATTCATGCGTATTATCTCACAATGGCATAATCATGCCTTTTTCAACATGGCCCTTGATGAGGCTGTATCAGAGGCAATTAGACAAAAACTCTCTCCTCCTACCCTGAGAATTTATCAGTGGGACATGCCTTCCGTAAGTATCGGGTATTTCCAGAAGATTTCAGACATAGATATTGATTACTGCAATAAAAAGGGATATCCTGTTGTAAGAAGGCTAACCGGTGGAAGAGCAATCCTGCATGACTCTGAACTCACATACAGTTTTTCTGTATCAAAAGATTCCCCCCTGTTCAAGGAAAGCCTGACCGAAAACTTTATCACCGTCAGTAATGCCTTGATATTGGGACTCGAGCTCAATAGAATAAATGCAAAAATTTCTTTTAAACAAAAAAGGCATCAAAGCCACAGAAATCCTGCATGTTTCAATTCAGTATCATATGGGGAAATTACAATCAATGGTAAAAAAATTATCGGCAGCGCACAAAAAAAATTTGGCAACGGCTTCATGCAACAGGGCTCCATCCTGTTGGATTTCAATGCAAAGGAATTATGCAACGTACTTCGATGCAATAATGAAGAAGGCTATCATGAAATTGTCTCAATCAATGATTATAACCCGGGAATCTCTTTCAATGACCTGAGGAATTCATTAAAAGAGGCCTTTGAAAAAACCCTTAAAATAAAGATGATCTCTGACAGCCCTACTGAATTTGAACTGAATCTTGCAAAAGAACTTGAATGCAACAAATATTCTACTCAGGAATGGAATTTCAGAAGATAGCAAAATGCTGTGTTTTAAATCTCATAGGCTGTAGAATAAACAGGATGGTTGATACACTTTATATAATAAACAATAATAGAGCTCCAGACAACAATTGTAATATAACTGTGTAAAAAAGCATTCACAAGATAAAAAACCACAGTTAGCAAATGTCCTATAATAGGTATTATGTTGAAAGATATTTGCACGCCGTAAAAGACAAAATTTGCAGCAATTACTCCCACGATGAGAGCGATATAAAATAAAAAGGATTGGGGCTTTTGAATGAAAAGATTAACTGTCTTTTTTATCGAATCTATCGCCCCGCCCTCTTCTATGACTGAGACCACTATTGAATTAACAATGAAGACTAAACCAATAAAAAAAACTATTATACCGAAGATCACGGTAGAAATCATAACAAAGGACATGAAAAAAATTTCAAGTGTACTCTCTGTTCCTGTAAAGGCTTGTTGAATAGCAGCAACGATAACTCCTAAAAATATAAAAGCAACAAAAGCAACTACAAAGACAAAAAACAGAAGTGAAATCAACCAGAATAAACGGAAAAAGTTTTTGTTTGCTTCTTTAAAAAAAGAAGAAAGGCTGAAACGGTATTGTATATAAATAGCAGAATTCTTCAGTACCCCCAACACACCACCTAACATATATAAAAACAATATCGATATAAATATCAGGTAAAAAATAAATAGAGTACCGATAAAAAAAGCAATGCCGAGATATTTTGAAATAAATTCAAATGGATTTTTAACCAGGAGGGGTAACAGGTCTTTTGCTTGAGCCAGGTCAACACCCAAATATACTACCGCAGCAATGAGCGGCACTACAATCAAAATAAAAAAGCTTACAAGATTAATAATCGTCACTATTATGCGAAGAAGCACCAACTGCATGTTTTTATTGGTGAGACTGAAGCCTTCCTTAATACATTCAATTATCATGGCAGCCGTTTAACAATTGAATATTTTAGAAAGGCATATGGTAAAAGTCAATTTCATATATAAATGAACTGCCCAGCAACAGAGCTGTGAGTATCAATGGCATAAATGGAATGGATAATTAATCCGAGCAAAGCTTCGAGAAATTATTTTAACCTAAATTGAGCGATTTAATTTCATAAAGATGTGCGAGGCAGGTGAAAAAATACATAGCGATACCTTAGTGCAGTTATTGTCATGCTTTTATAATCTTCACTCTTTAAGTGAAAGATTAGATATAGCAGTAAGACAATTCCAATATCCAATCGCATTATGAATTTTTGAACCTGCATTGCACATCTATCTAATACAAGAATCGCTCATTTTAGGTTTAATTAAATCCCTTCGGAGATTCCACTTGAAAAAGTTGCTGTCTTGCCTATAAAATTTTGCAATGAATATTCTTGATGAAATCTTTAAATACAAGAAGGAAGAGCTAAAAAACACAAAATATAATACTCCTTTATCCGAATTGAAGGCAAAGATAAAGGATGTTCAAGCAGCAAAATCCTTTAAAGCATCTATTAAAAGAGAACAAAACGCTCCTTTAAAATTAATCACTGAGCTCAAAAAAGCATCTCCGTCAAAAGGGCTCATAAGGGAAGATTTTAATTTACCCGAGATTATATCTATATACGAAGCAAAAAATGTAGCTGCAATCTCTGTTTTGACAGAAAAACGCTTTTTTTCAGGGAGACTTGATTATCTAAATGAAGCAAGAAAAAGAACCGAGAGGCCTTTGCTGAGAAAAGATTTTATTTTTGATGATTATCAGATTTACGAAGCAAGAGTTCATAGTGCAGATGCCGTCTTGTTAATAGCAGCCGCACTTGAAAAATCTCAAATAAGTGATTTGTACGAATTGGCAAAAGAAATATCTCTTGATTGTCTCGTAGAGGTTCAAAACTTAAAAGATCTTGACAAAGCGCTTTACTGTGGTGCAGATATAATAGGTATAAATAACAGAGATTTAAAAACATTAAATATTAGTGTAAACACGACATTTAATATTTTAAAAGACATACCCGGAGATAGAATAGTAGTGAGTGAAAGCGGTATAAATACAAGGGCTGACGTTGAGGCAATAGAAGTAACAAGAACAGATGCTATCCTCGTTGGCACTACAATCATGAAAGCTAAAGATATTGGATTAAAGATTGATGAACTCATGGGAAAAGACAAATAATATGTATAAGTCAGCATTTGCATTTACAAAAATTGTAACTAGTTTTGCTGTCTTGATAATAAAAGGATTCAAGGACGTAAAGTCCCGATGGGAAAAACGTCCCTTTTCGGGATTCGAGGATTCAAGGACTCAGGTGAATTATCAATTATAAATGTTCAATTACCAATGAATATTATTTTAAGAAATTTTATACAATTCTTCATTACTCATTGATAATTATTAATTTAACCCTCGAACCCTTGAGAGAAAAAGTCGGGAAAAACCTTTACAATACTTGTAAACGCTTTTAGTAGCTATCACATGGAGAATCCATATGAAAAACCTTATCGAAAAGGCAAAAATACTTACTGAATCCCTGCCATTTATCAGAAAATTTTATGGCAAAACTTTTGTTATTAAATATGGTGGGGCAGCTATGGTCGAAGAAACACTCAAGAATTCCTTTGCACAGGATATTGTACTCATGAACTTCGTTGGTCTCAAACCTATAATTGTTCATGGTGGAGGGCCCAAGATAAGCAAGATAATGGAACAGATGGGCAAAAAGCCAACCTTCATACACGGGCAGAGATTTACTGATAAAGAGACTATTGACATTGTGGAAATGGTTCTTGGAGGGCTCGTCAATAAAGAGATTGTATCCCTCATAAATGGTCACGGCGGGCGGGCGATAGGCTTAAGCGGAAAAGACGGCACTCTCATAAAAGCCAAGAAAAAAGTAATAAAGAAACTCTCAGCTGAAACTGGAACACCCGAAATAATAGATCTCGGACTCGTTGGAGAAGTACAGGAGGTTAATCCCGAGATAATTTTTTCTGTTGAGAAAGACGGTTTTATACCTGTAATTGCTCCAATCAGTGCAGGACAAAAACAGGAGACACTCAATATTAATGCAGATTACGTTGCAGGTGCAGTTGCGTCAGCATTAAAAGCAGAGAAGTTAATACTCCTTACAGATGTTGAGGGAATAAAGGATAAGAAGAACAAACTAATTTCTACCATAAACATAAAAAAAATAAGGTCCCTGATTTCAAATGGCACAATCAAAGAAGGCATGCTCCCAAAGGTTCAGGCATGTCAAAAGGCCATAAGGGAAGAGGTTAAAAAAACACATATAATCGACGGTCGAATTCCCCATGCCCTGCTTCTGGAAATATTTACGGACAAGGGTATCGGCACAGAGATAGTGAAATAAAGTTTTAAATTTCAACCCTGAATCGCTTCTGGTTCAGGGTAATTTTCTTTGTATTTATCTTTCTATTTCATTTCCTACAAACTGCTTGAAATTAGCTACATCAGTAAACAAATGTGATTTAATTCCTAGAAGTAAAGCCGCATCAACGTTTTCACTTACGTCATCTACAAATAACGCATCCTTGTAACTTATATCGAATTCCTGACAGAGCTTAACATAAAATTCTGGAGATGGTTTAATACTCTTCAACTTGAAAGACAAACCAAATCCATCAAATATTGAGAACCATGAATATTTTCTAAGAAAATAATTATAATGTATAGGGTCTGTATTACTTGCAATATAAAGACGACAGGATTTAGCACAGGAACAAATATAATCAATCATTTCCCGATTTTCTGTAAATATCTCACTCCACAACTCTTGGAAATATGAAAGTGATACTTCTCCTTCCTGCACAATTTGTTTATAGAATTCATATGAGTCAATAACACCCAAATCATGTTTCTCTTTTGTCCCGGATAAAAAAATTCGCTGATTCATTTCATGTTTCGTAAGCCGTGTTTCCTGACCCAGTCTGTCAATTGCCAAATTAAAATCAACTTTCAGCAGTACGCCTCCTATATCACATAATATAATTTTCATAATATTAAAAAATATATTATATTTTAGTGTCTTCTAAAAATGAAACAAGAGTAATAACAAAGTAAGTAACAAATATCAAAGCTCAAATGAATTATTAATCGTTTTTTCTGATATAATCCTTCTATGAATCTTACCGAAAATGCCCTTACAGTTTTAAAGACCCGCTACCTCCTTAGAGATGAACAGGGAAATGTCAAGGAGACACCGGAGGAGATGTTTCATAGAGTAGCAAATGCTATTGCTTCTGCTGAAGCCCTTTATGGAAACAAACCTGAAGAATGGGCGGCAAAATTTTATGATATAATGAGCAATCTTCTTTTTCTTCCAAATACCCCTACCCTTATCAATGCAGGTAAAGAATTGGGACAATTAGCCGCATGTTTTGTACTCCCTGTTGATGATTCCATGAAAAGTATTTTTGATTCACTGAAAAACGCTGCCCTCATACTCCAAAGCGGCGGTGGCACGGGTTTTTCTTTTTCAAAATTAAGACCAAGGTCTGATATTGTTAAATCAACCGGCGGGATAGCCAGTGGGCCTGTATCATTCATGAGGATATATAACACGGCAACCGAAGTAATAAAACAGGGAGGTGCAAGAAGAGGCGCCAACATGGGCATATTGAGAATTGACCATCCTGATATCATGGAATTCATTAAAATAAAACGGCGCGCAGAAGAGCTTTTAAATTTTAATATCTCAATAGCAGTGTCTGACAAATTTATGAGTGCGCTCAAGAATAATTCTGATTATAACCTGCTCAACCCGCGAAGCAAACAAATAACAGGCCACTTAAAAGCAAAAGATGTTTTTGATGAGATAGTAGAAAGTGCATGGGAAACCGGAGACCCCGGACTTGTCTTTATTGACAGAATTAACAGCGACAACCCCACTCCTCACATTGGCGAAATTGAAAGTACCAATCCTTGCGGTGAGCAGCCTCTTCTGCCCTTTGAGGCATGCATACTTGGTTCGATTAATCTGTCGAAAATACTAAAACAATGCAGAAGCCGGAGCAAAGGGATTACGGGGGGATTTGTATATGAAATTGATTGGGAGCTTTTATCTCACCTTGTCAGTCTTTCGGTGCGTTTCCTCGACAATGCAATTGATTCTAATAAATACCCCCTTCCCGAAATAGAAAAAATGCACAAAGGCAACAGAAAGATAGGTCTTGGAGTTATGGGATGGGCTGATATGCTTATAAAACTTGGAATCAGATATAACTCTCCAAAGGCTTTCCATTTGGCAAGAAAGGTGATGAGTTACATAAGAGACAATGCAAGATTGGCTTCCCTTGAGCTTGCAAAACAACGCGGAGTTTTTCCAAATTTCATTGGTTCTATTTATGATACGCCTGAAATTATTTCAAAAGGTGGATTTAGAAATGCAACTACAACGACCATTGCCCCTACAGGAACCCTTTCACTCATTGCAGGATGTTCTAACGGTATTGAACCCCTTTTTGCCATAGCATATAAAAGGCTTGTCCTTGAAACAGAGCTTTATGAACTCCATCCTTATTTTTTCGAGACAGCAAAACAAAGGGGATTTTACAGCCCCAGGTTAATTGAGGACATCGGTCTGAAGGGAAATCTGAAAGGTTTCAAAGAAATCCCCCAAGATGTTAAAAGAGTTTTTATAACAGCACATGAAATATCACCCGAGGATCATATAGAAATGCAATCTGCATTTCAGGAATATACAGACAATGCTGTATCCAAGACAATAAACCTAAAACAGAGGTCGACCAGGCAAGAAGTAGCAAAGGCATTCTTACTTGCATATGAGAAAGGATGCAAGGGTATAACGGTATTCCGATACGGTTCAAAGCGAGGAACCCTGGCAAAATTTGTTGAAGGAGATTAAAATAACATTCATGTAAAAATGCAATTTATACACAGACACTAATTATCAAAAATCGAATATTTTTGTAAATCTTAATAAAATAAAAGGAGGTAGTTCATATGAAAAGGAATATTACCGTTTTACTGAATCTCGTTTTAATTTTTTGTTTTACACTGGTGTCATTATCAGCTGTAAAAGCAACAGCTGCAAAAAAAAGGAAACAGATTACAGGCATAGTTACAGAAATTAATACTGAAGACAATACCATAACTGTTAAAAAGAAAGATAAGGTAATTACTCTCAACGTCGGGGAAAAAACCGGCATTATTCAATGCACAGAAAAAGTAACATTTACCAAAATAGGAATCGGTGATAAAATAACGATTAAATATCTGAAGGACAACGATAAAAATGTAGCGAGACGTATTATTATTAAGGAAAAGCTGAGAAAATTGGACTAAGCTGTGTTAACGATCTGATCAAACTGCAGACTTCACCTGCATATCTTTTGTTGGTTCAATCAGGTACGATTGAAACCAGCAGAAGCTGCATCCTTCAATTGAGTTTACTTTCTTCCCATAACATGCAAAAAGATGCCTTTTCATCAGAACTGCAAGCCTTTATGACTGACCATCTCAAGGTAATGGGTGCCATCAGTGTAGTGATAAAAGCCATAAGAATTAAAGCCGAAAATTGATCATGAGTAAGCAAAGGTTCAGTAATAATTTTGGAGGAAACCAGATCCTCACTTAATTTCAATACCACGGAAGCCACTACTATTTCCACTGCTCCTCTACCGTTCATGCCAAAGCCAGCAATTGCAGACTCCCACAGATTTCGTCTAAAAGCCATATATCCAATTCCGCAACCAATTAGTTTACCGACAACAGCCATTAACGTCAGGATAAAAGAAAAAAAGATGAAAGACCACTCCCAGTAAAAATGGAGATGAAAAGAAAGGGACGCAAAGAAAATAGGCACGAGAAATCCGTAACTTATACCGTAAAAGCGATCGTGTATAGCATTATATATTTTTTGATCCATAATTTCCTTTCTTACAAACTGTCCAGCCAGAAAGGCACCGATGATGAGATGAACGCCGGCTAATTCTGCCAGATAAGCCATTGTCAGAGCAGATGCTATTGCAAATGTAAAGGCGTGACCTTCCCGGTCACTCAACTTCCTAGTGAATTTAGGGATAACAAAGTGCCCCAGAATAATGGTTAAACCGAAAAAACCTATTACTTTGATGCCAATAATTGATAGCTCTGTTATTTGAATTTTTCCTGTCCTGGCTAAGCTTAAAAGAATTGACAAACCGATGAGTGAAAGGATGTTGTCTGCAATGGCAGCTCCAATAATGATATGTCCCAAATACGTTGTACCGATTTTCAGTGAATGAAGGATGATAGACTGGACAGCAATTGCAGTTATGGAAATACCCATTCCAATAAATAAAGACTGATATAAAGTCCCACCAAATGCCCTGGCAGTAATATATCCCAGGATAAACGGAAAGACAAACCCCCCCAGAGCTACAGCAAGAGACGGCCATATATGTTCCAGGAGTTCTTTGGGATCCATCTCCATTCCGGTATGGAACATAACGAAAAAAATTCCGAGCTCAGCCAACAGCTCAATTGCGGGAGAAGGAGCAACAAGACCCAGTACAGGGGGTCCTATCAATATACCTGCTATTAACTCTCCAAGTACAAAAGGCAATCCAAATCGGGAGAAAAGATTTCCCAGGAGCCAGGCTACAACGAGGATAAGAAGAAGACTAATCATAAGCTGAGGACTAAACATTATTTTTTAAATTCTCCCAAACCGAATTGAGCAATTTAAGAACAATTTTTCATTTCATAAAATTATATCACATCACACCTGTCCAATATAGCATTAATCAGCAGGCAGAACCCCTCGAAAACATAATTGATCGACGGATTATTGAAATAACGAACCTGATCTTGCATGATAAAGATATATAAAGCTAAATTAAGTAAAATAAATAATAAAGCATAGCAAATATCTCTACTTAAGGTGTCGCAATTCTGTTTTCTCGGTATTCAGCCTGCTGTTTGCCATTGTTTTGGAAAGCAGTGATATCACATGCAAAGTGAAAACACGAAGATACGGCAAGTCCTTGCCGAAGTTTGCAGGCAATCAGATGTTGAAGCCTTGAAATCAGGTAGCGTTATTATAAATGAGGAGCTGGTTGGTGAAAGGGTCTATGGGACCAGAAAATTTCCTGTATGTTTCTATCCTTTCACTACCATTACTGCACGGTCTGTATGACCAATAACTCTTTCTGTTACACTTCCCATGAGCAACTTCTGTAACCCGGTTCTACCATGACTCCCCATAACAATAATATCCGCATCTTTCTTTTTTGCAAATCCAACTATTTCCTTATAAATGTTTTCGTGAGGCTTACCTTTTATAAGTGAGGCATTTACTTTAATGTCTTCCTTTTCAGCGTCTGATTTAATCTTTTTGATACCATTTTCAGATACTTGAATCCTCTTTTTTGTTGCGTCTGGTCGAACAACTGCTATTATATTTAGAGTGCAGGTACTACAGCAATTTTTTATCAGATTCATTGCCTCTCTTGCTGCAGCCTCGCTGTATTTTGACCCGTCAGTGGCAATGACAATGTTTTTCCATTTAATATCTGAAGCCCTTGGAACAACAAGCACGTTGCGGGATGTATGACCGATAACCCTTGCTGTCGCACTGCCCATTAATAGCCTCATGAGTCCTTTTCTTCCACGCCGCCCCATAACGATCAGCCCAGCCTGTTTTTTATCAGCCTCTTCAACTATCAATTTATACGGTTCTTCACCCTCTCTTATCTTCATTTCAGATTTTACGTTCTCTTTTGTTGCTCTGTCCTTTATTCTCTCAAGATATGTCCTTATTTCTCTCTCTCTCTTCTCAACGAGGGTAGGTACCAATGCCAAAAATTCCGTATTAATTTCTACTACTGACATACTGTAAAGCTCAATTCCGCAGGTCTTTGCGATATTTATTGCTTCTCTGACAGCTCCTTCGCTGAACTCAGAGCCGTCTGTTGCAATAAGTATTTTTTTATCCATATCAATGTCCACCTGTGCCTAATATCCCTGATGCAGCAACACCTAGAACAATTACTTCCAGGAGAGCGAGTACTACATAGGCTGTATCCTTCTGGCGCAGCAGTCCAGGAACAATAGCCAGATAGCACACAATTGTCAATCCCGAAAGAAAGGCGATAGGCAAGAAATTAAGCATGTCTCCATATTCCAGGTTTCCAAGCCATGCCCAACCCGCATGAATGCCGCTTTCATGGAGATAGTCTTTTACTGACATAACCCAGTAGTGCTGTACTTTTCCTAAAGGGATTAAGGGTGACAATATGCCGGAAACATAGATTATAAATGTAACAATGAGGGCGAGCAAACCTATCAACATCCCTTTATTTAAAATATCTGCATAGAGAATTTGTTCCTCTGTAGCTTTTTCAGCCATCTCTTCCTCCTTGTCTGTTTAATCAGACTTTATTATTATAATGCTCTATTTATTATATTATTCCTTTAGCTTGCAAAATAGGCCAGAGCCCTTTTTGAAGCGCCTTTAAGCCCGCGATTCCTAGTACGACTATTACTATTATTCTAATTATAGCAGGTTTTGTAACCGCAAGTATTTTTACCCCTACAAATGAACCAAGCATAATACCGATTACTGAAGGAACCACCATTAATGGAAGAACAGCTCCGTTGTTCAAGTAAATCCAGGCAGCGGAAGTGTCTGTTATCGAGAGCAGGAATTTACTGGTTGCAACTGAGATCTTTATGGGAGCCCCCATTACTAAATTTAAAACTGGGACATTTGCCCATCCTGCACCAAGTCCGAACATGCCTGCCATGACCCCGATAATCACAAATAAACCAAGCCCTAAAGGTGTTCTGTGAATCTGCCAGCTAACGTCCTTTCCAATGGTCGGCTCATGATATACACCCATTATTTTCAAGGATTGAGATAATGCATCCGGTTTTGGAACATCTGGGAATTCTGATTTTTTTGCCTTAATCATAATTACAACAATCCCAAGGATAGTTGCACCGAGCAAGGATTGAACTAAAGAGGTGGGAAGTGCGAGACCTATCATTGCACCGATAATTGCACACGTTGAAGCAATCAATGCCATGGGTATAGCCAGCCGCAGGTCTGCCATACCTTTTCTGAGAAGTCCAGGCCCTGCAGCAAGTGCACCGGCTAGGGCTACTATCAGTCCTGCTCCTCTCACAAAATCAAGGTGAAAAGGTAAAAAGCCGCTGACAATCGGGACATACAGTACTCCTCCTCCCACACCTGCAAGAACAGCAAAAACACCGAGTACTAATGTCAGAATGAATAATATAAGAGGCCAGAACCACCAGGCATGTTGATCTCCTGACTCTGGAGACACTGCAGCTTCTGCAGAGGCAAAAACATCAGAGGTTCCTAAGATTAAGATTAAAAAGACCGAAAGAATTACAAAGAGCGATGCTATTTTTAATGTCCTTGGTAAAATCATTTGACCTTCCTTTTATAAAAAAATTTTTGATTGTTATATGAGACTGTTGAATATATAAAACTGCTTCAAATTGAAGCATAATTGTTTTATTGTGAAACAGGCATTACAGGGGCTATTTTAATTTACCAAAAGAATAAAATCAATAAAAATCTTATACTTATATGCTGATTTTATAAGATTATAAATTAGTTTGATGCATGTAAAATTAATAATTTCTTTTTGTATGAAATATAGAAAAATAGCAATTTTAAAAAGTCACGGATTCCATATCTTATACTGCCTTATGTGTTACAATTAAATCATTATTATATGTTACATATCACATCTGTCCAAATAAGATAGTATCAGGAGACTGAATACCTCACAAACACAATGAATCGACGGATTTTATAAAATATATAATCTCATTTTGCTTGCTCTCATTGTAGAGGATTTACAAAGTTTAAATTCTTGAAGATCAGCTGAGAGCAATACGTGAGGAGTCGTCATTGTGTTTATTCGGCATCCAGTCTCCTTTGCGACATTATTTTGGACAGCTCTGATAACATATATACATTGAATCTCAATAAGAGTCTTTAGAAAAGCCATAACGATAGTTATGGAAAAACCTTAACTATTAAACATATTAAGCAGTGAAAAATTATTTTTGATATTAAGAAATTTGAGTTATCGCAAAGCACCTTAGTTTTGTTAAAATAAACAATGCCTACTATCCTCGTTACAAATGATGACGGGATATCTTCACCCGGAATTAAGACTCTATCAGATACTCTAAAATCTGTTGGGGATGTCTTTATCGTTGCACCAGAGACAGAACAAAGCGCAGTTGCTCATTCTCTTACATTACACAGGCCACTAAAATTTGAGAAAGTAAGCAAGTACAAATATTATGTTAACGGTACCCCTACAGACTGCGTTATCATAGCTCTCAATAAATTGCTTCCTCAAAAACCTGACATAATTGTTTCCGGGATAAACAACGGTGCTAATCTTGGTGATGACATAACCTATTCAGGCACGGTTGCAGCTGCAATAGAAGGAACTCTGCTTGGAGTGCCGTCTATAGCCATATCATTGATAAGAAAAAACCAGAATAGCAATAGATTTCAAAAAAGCATATCAAAACTCCAAGTAGCAGCAAATTTTGCTAAAGAACTTACAATAAAGGTTCTTGATAATGGATTGCCGGAAGATACTCTTTTAAACGTTAACGTCCCGGATACATCAGAAATCTATGGAGTAAAAATTACAAAACAGGGCAAACTGATTTATGATAACTCTATTCAGGAACTCACAGACCCCAGGGGAAGAAAATATTACTGGATCGGCGGTGGTGTGCCACAATGGGAATCAATTAAAAATACAGATTTTGAAGCAGTTCAAAATGGTTATATTTCTGTAACGCCTGTCCATCTCGATCTGACAAATTACTCTGCACTTAAATATATAAAGAAAAATTGGGAATTATAGAAAACAGGATTCAAGGTTAATCCGTGAATTCTTTTTTGTTTTTAAATGAAACACTACGATGTGATAATAATTGGTGCAGGACCCGCCGGTATTTTTGCTGCACTTGAGATTGTATCTTCGGGTAAAGGAACAAAAATACTGGTTGTTGAAAAGGGGAGAGATATTGAAGAAAGAGTTTGTCCTTCTACAATAAGAGATGTTTCATGTAAAATATGTCAAGAATGCAATCTATTATGCGGATGGGGCGGTGCTGGAGCCTTTAGCGACGGCAAACTCAGTTTGTCAAAGGAAATTGGCGGAAACCTTTTACGTTATGTAAATGAAACTGACCTGCAGGAACTTATTAACTATACTGACGGATTATACATTAAATATGGCGCTCCTTACACTGTCTATGGCAATGATGTTGCCAAGGTTAATGTACTCAAAGAAACTGCAGAAAAAAATAAATTAATCCTTATTCCTTCTAAAATAAGACATATCGGAACAGATCGTTGTCCCGAGCTTTTGAAAAAATTAAAAGCAGATCTTAATTCAAAAATTGATATCTTATTTTCCAAAAATGTTAATAAAATTCTTGTTAAGAACGGGAAGGTAACCGGTGTAGGAACAGATAATGGAAGAACAATCTACGCTGATTTTGTCATTGTTGCACCTGGACGAGAAGGCGCACTATGGCTTGAGAAACAGGCAAAGACAATGGGTCTTTCCCTATTAAAAAATCCAGTGGATATCGGAGTAAGAGTAGAATTACCTGCATCGGTACTTGAACATCTCACAAAGGTTATATATGAACCTAAGCTTGTCTTTTATTCAAGGAAATTTAATGACAAGATTAGAACTTTTTGTGTAAACCCTTACGGAGAGGTTGTGAAGGAATATGTAAAAGGCGTATGGATTGTTAATGGACACAGTTATTCCAACAAAAAAACCAAAAACACGAACTTCGCCATTCTCATAAGTACGTACTTTACAGAACCTTTTGACGAGCCTCACTTATACGGCAGGTATGTAGCAAGACTCGCAAACCTTTTGGGTAAGGGAGTTATATTACAAAGACTTGGTGATCTTCAGGCAGGCCGGAGGTCTAATCCTGCAAGAGTCAGAAGAGGACATGTAAAACCTACACTAATAGATGCAGTTCCAGGTGACCTCAGTTTTGTGCTGCCACATCGTTATATCTCAAATATACTTGAAATGCTTAAGGCAATGGATAAAATTGCTCCCGGGGTTAACAGTCCCCACACACTTCTTTATGGTGTGGAAGTCAAGTTTTATTCAAGACAGCTTAAACTCGACTGCAACCTTGAGACTGAAATAGAAAATCTCTTTGCGATAGGCGATGGGGCAGGAGTGAGCAGAGGACTTATTCAGGCCTCTGTTTCAGGGATTATTGCAGCAAGAGAAATATTGAAGAGGATATACAACTGATAATTGTCAATTGTCAATCGTTAATTGATAAATAGCGACATGGCATTCGAAAGACAACGTAATGTAATGGTTAAGGATCAACTGAAGGTCCGGGGAATTAAAGATAAAAGAGTTCTCGTTGCAATGGGAACTGTTCAGCGGCACATGTTTGTTGATGAAGATATACAGGGTAAGGCATATGAGGATTGTGCTCTTCCAATTGGCGAAGGACAAACCATCTCACAGCCATACATGGTTGCATTAATGACAGAATTACTCGAGTTAAAAGGGGATGAAAAAGTTCTCGAGATAGGCACCGGTTCAGGTTATCAGGCAGCGATACTTTCAATGCTGGCGAAAGAAGTTTTTACTATAGAAAGAATACAATTACTTTTTACAAAAGCAAAAAATTTGTTAGCAAAACTTGAATATACAAATGTACATGTAATTTTTTCTGACGGAACCCTTGGGCTGTCTGAAAAATCCCCATTTGACGGCATTATCGTTACCGCCGGTTCTCCGGATATCCCGCAGAAATACATTGAACAGCTAAAGGTAAATGGAAGGCTTGTGATTCCTGTTGGCAGCAGGTCTTCTCAGATTCTTTATCAAATAAAAAAGACACCTAAAGGTATAAGAAAATCGGTTTCGACGCCATGTGTTTTTGTACCGCTTATCGGAGAAAATGGTTGGAAAGAGAGAGTTGATTATTGACATGGTTAATAATTTCATGTAAAACAATATACATTCCGAGCGTATATAATCAGGAAGAATTACAGATATCGTAGACAAATCACTATTCAGTAGTTAGCAATCTGATGTAATCCTGTTTATCTATGGGGAGGTTATATGGTCAACGAGTCTAAAAAGATCTGGATGGATGGAAATTTTGTTAATTGGGCTGATGCTCATGTTCATATCCTTACACACACTCTGCATTATGGTACTGGAGCATTTGAAGGCATTCGATGTTACAAGACAAAAAGCGGGCCTGCCATATTCAGATTGCGAGAACACGTTGACAGACTTTTTGATTCATGTCATATCCTTAAGATGCAACCTCCATATTCACATGAAAAAATTATGAAAGCGATAATTGATACTGTAAATATTAACAAACTAAAAGAGTGTTACATACGTCCAATTATTTATATCGCTTACGGATCAATGGGTCTTTATCCCAAGGATAATCCCATAAGTGTTGCTATCGCAGTGTGGCCATGGGGTGCATACCTTGGTGAGGAAGGCATCAAAAAGGGCATAAGAGTCAAGGTATCCTCTTTTACTAGACCCCATGTAAATGTAACCATGACAAAAAGCAAGACGTGCGGAGATTACGTAAATTCAACATTGGCAAAAAGCGAAGCCATTGCTTGCGGTTATGACGAAGCATTGATACTTGATACAAATGGTTTTGTGTCGGAAGGAACGGGACAAAATATATTTATTGTGAGAGATGGTGTATTAATAACACCGCCACTTCCCTCTGTTCTCGAAGGTATCACAAGGAAGAGCATAATTGAAATGGCTCAAAAAGAGAAGAAGAGAGTTTGTGAAGCAAATTTTACAAGAGATGAAGTTTACATTGCAGATGAGGCTTTTCTTACAGGAACAGCAGCAGAGGTAACACCTATAAGAGAAGTAGATGGAAGGAGTATCGGAAACGGTAAACCTGGTCCGATAACTAAAAAACTGCAAAATCTCTTCTTTAAGATTGTAAAAGGAGAGACAAAGACTTATAAATCTTGGCTCACTTATATTTAAATTGTGATAGCTACAAAAAGCTTTTACAAGTATTGTAAAGTCTTTTCCTGACTTTTTCTCTCAAGGGTTCGAGGGAGCAAGTGTCCAGGGTTACTTGTAAAAACAGAGCCTGCCCCGTACGTGATACAGGGAATCTATCTCCTTTATGAGTTCCCTGCTTTCATAGAAACAATATCTGGACACTCCGGTCAAGCCCTGAACGTATGGTACAGGGTAAGCCGGACAATGACAAAAAGAGTATAGCTATTCATCATCACGGATTTGGAAATGCTTCCAAATAGTAACATCCCATTGACATTTTGTATTGGATATGATAAAAATAAAATTATATATTCTGCAGGCTTAAGGCAATAATAAGTTTTTCGTAAATAATTCCTCCATATATGGAAAAAAGGGCTTTCAAGAGATTTTCTGCCAACATACATACAAGATTGTTCTATGGTAACATGGTTTATACAGGAATAATAACTAATCTCTCAGAAACTGGCATGTTTATATGCACTCAGATACGTTTCTCCGTTGATTCCATGCTCGTTGCGACAATTCTTATAGATAGACATGCTTTAAAGCTTCCTATAAAAATCATGAGAACTGTAAGATCAGATAAGTATTATAATTGCATCAATGGCAGTGGTCTTGGAGTCATACTTTTAGATCCTCCTAAAGATTATTTAGAATTCATTACCAAGTACAATTCACTCCACGAATCTTCTGACACTAATTTATAACTGTATTTCAAACCCCTTTAACCAGAAAAACGCAGATATTGCTCAAAGCTCCTTTCTATAAATTTTACTATTATGTTATATTTGAAAATTCTGGAAGCGTTCAGTAGTGAGTAATCAGCTATTGCCATAAACATACGTACTATTGCTGAAAGGTGTTACATTTTAATCCAAAAATGTCATTCCCGCGTAAACGGGAATCCAGTTCCCTTTTCTCTGGATTCCCGCTCAATCCCGATTTATCGGGACGGGAATGACGGACAAGAGCATTTTCATTCTTCGTGGTGCCCATACAGGGGCATGAAGGTTTGGGTTTCATATGTCCGAATTAACCCCTTTAATGAGACAGTATCATGATATCAAGCGCAATTATCCTGACACGATTGTATTCTTTCGATTAGGCGATTTTTATGAGATGTTTGGACAGGATGCAGTATCTGCCTCAAAGGTTTTACAAATAACGCTTACATCACGCGATAAGGGAAAACAGGATCCACTCCCTATGTGCGGCGTTCCTCATTTTACTTCTGAAACGTATATCTCAAAGCTCGTTAAAGCGGGATATAAGGTGGCTATTTGTGAACAAGTAGAAGACCCCAAAGAATCCAGGGGTATTGTAAAACGAGAGGTTGTTAAGGTAGTCACTCCGGGTACTTTCCTTCCTGATAATCCGAAAGAAAACAATTATATTCTCTGCTTTTTCCAGAAAGAGAATATTTTTGGCATAGCAGTTGCTGATATCACAACAGGAGAGTTTCTTGTCTATGAAACATGTAACAACCTAGAGGACGAGATTAACAGGTTTCAGCCAAAGGAGATATTATATCCGTACAGCATGAAAAACAACTCAGCAGTCATGAACCTGAGCGATTTCTACCTTACCGGCTATGACGAATGGTATTTTGACTATATAGAAGCTTATAAAATACTCATAAAACATTTCAACGTTGCCTCTCTTGATGGATATGGCTGTGAAGGGATGATTGTGGCTATTTCTTCAGCCGGTGCACTTTTGAACTATCTTGAGGAGACACAGAAGAACATCCCTATATTCAAGAAAATAACTGTCTTAAGACGTGAATCACACATGCTGCTTGACGCCACGACATTGAAGAATCTGGAAATCACAAGAAATATGAGAAACGGTGAAATTGAAGGCAGCCTTCTCTGGGTCATTGATCATACATTTACTCCTATGGGAGGCAGACTTTTAAGAACGTGGCTCCTGAACCCTCTCCTTGAGAAAGAAGAGATCGGTCATAGGCAGAACGCAATAAACGACTTTATGAGCGATTCAGTCAAACTCTCAAAAATACAAACTCTATTAAAAGGCATTTATGATATCGAACGCCTTGCTTCAAAGATAGAGAATGGCACTGCCAATGCAAGGGATCTTCTATCATTAAAAAACTCTCTGGAAATGTTGCCTGAAATAAAGAATCTCCTTCAGGATTATGATAATAAGACCATCACGTATTTATCAAATCAGATCAATACACTCTCTGAAATCAAATCTCTTATTGAAAGAGCAATTGCAGACGACCCTCCTTTTGGACTGAAAGATGGCGGTCTCATAAAAAAGGGCTTTAACGCCGATATAGACGAACTGAGAGAAATAAGCAGCAGTGGAAAGGATTTCATAGCTTCTCTTCAGGCAAGGGAGAAGAAAAAGACCGGTATCACATCACTGAAAGTTGGATACAACAAGGTATTCGGCTATTATATAGAAGTCACAAAAGCAAATCTCTCACAGGTACCCGATAATTACATTAGAAAGCAGACCCTTGTTAATGGTGAGAGATTTATAACGCCTGAACTGAAAGAGTATGAGGCAAAGGTCTTAAATGCTGAAGAGGGACTGAAAAATCTTGAATACGAAGTCTTCACAAAAATAAGAGACGAAATTTCTACCACAACTGAAAAACTTCAAAAGACATCATCGGCAATTGCAGAAATTGATACACTTCACAGCTTAGCCAATGTTGCAAGAAAATATAATTATGAGTGTCCGGTTGTTGATGACGGGGATACAATTCAGATTTCTGAAAGCAGACACCCCGTTGTTGAGAGACTGTTATCAGGGGAAAAATTCATTCCGAATGACTGTCTTATAGATTCCAATTCAAATAACATCTCAATCATTACCGGTCCAAACATGGCCGGTAAATCAACGTACATGAGACAGATTGCGCTTATTGTGCTCATGGCTCAAATCGGAAGTTTTGTTCCGGCCAAGGAGACAAGGATAGGTATTGTTGACAGGATATTTACAAGAATAGGTGCCTCCGATGTAATTACACAGGGACAGAGTACATTTATGGTTGAGATGATCGAGACCGCAAATATTTTAAATAATGCAACGGGTAGAAGCCTGATATTACTTGATGAAGTAGGAAGGGGTACCAGCACATTTGACGGCATAAGTATTGCCTGGGCAGTTGTAGAGTATATTGCAAAGAATCTGAGGACAAGAACCCTTTTCGCTACCCATTATCACGAACTCACGGAGCTTTCTCTTATTCTTGATGGAATCAAAAATTTGAATGTTGCTGTGAAAGAATGGGGCGATGAGATAATTTTTCTCAGAAGAATAGAAGAAGGTGCTGCAGATAAAAGTTATGGTATTCAGGTTGCAAGACTTGCGGGGCTTCCTGTAGATACAATCAAGCGGGCTAAAGAGATTTTGTCCAACCTTGAAAAGGCCGAGCTCAACGAAGTTGGGGCACCAAAGCTTGCATATGCATCTGATTCCAAACCTTCAGAATCAAAAGTTGCGGGCCAGCTTGACCTTTTTACCACTCAGGCAGATCCGGTCATAAAGGAGCTTCTCGGTCTTGATATTTTGAGCATGACACCCCTTGAGGCGCTTAACAAGCTTTTTGAGATGAAGAAAAAGTTGTCAGATGGGAAGGAAAAACCGGATTGAGAGATATACTGAACCCTATTTTGCTATTTTGCGCTTCTTTCGAATTTCGCTAATATCGTATATATGCGGCATGCAATACAGAAGCCAAAAAATGCTTCCAGGCCAACAAATGCGGCAAAAATAACAACCATATTAATTGCCGCAATATCAAGCTTTAACAA
>CAYFXR010000196.1:0-11267 GCA_964347155.1 uncultured Nitrospiraceae bacterium
TGTTTTCAGAGAGCATAGTCAGCCCCTTTTCCGCTGTCGCAGCAAATAGGATTCTGTAGTCGCTGTTGAGTGTGTCCCAGAAAGCCTCACACTCCCCACAATCCATTACCAGAATTTCCTTCATTATGTTAAAAGTCCCCTAAAGGGTTGCTCTCATGGTATTAATAAAATTATCAAACATTTATATTGCGCTGTAAATTTATAAAAAATCGAAGGTTTTTATGGAGAAACTTCTTATGTAATATTAGGGGATTTAACTATGTTGGATATATGGAATTTTCTTACATTGAGTATAAATATAACATTAGGCATGCTTGAGGACTATACTTTCGAGGATGTCTGCGACGTCTTCACACGTATCAGTTGCATCTTCGAGGTGTTGGTAAACCTCTTTCCACTTTATAACAAGGATTGGATCTTTTATATTATCAAAGAGCTTGACAAGCGCTCCCCTGAAGATTCTATCTGCCCTGTTTTCAAGCCTGTTTATTTCAATACAATATTCCTGGATATATGAATATTTTTTGTCCTTAAGACATCCAATAGCCTTTGTGATGAACTCTACGGTCTCGAAAAGGATCTTAGAAAGCTCAATAGCCTCAGGAAAAGCAGAATCTAATTTAAATAAAACCGCCCTGTCTGCAGTAGACCATATTAAATCGAGTACATCATCTATACAGCCTACAAGGGCGTGAATATCTTCTCTGTCGATAGGGGTAAGGAAGGTTTTATTCAGCTTTTGCATTACTTCATGGGTGATCATGTCACCTTCCTGCTCGGCATCATATAATTCTTTAGCCTTAACTTCAGCAACGCTTAAGTCCTCCATCATCTCAACAAGCAAGCTTGCACCTTTATTGACATTTAAAGCTGCTTTTTCGAATATACTGAAAAAATCAGTCTCTTTTGGGAAAATATTTTTTATCATTGTTGCCAGTAACAGGATTTTCAGTTTAAAGAATACTAAAATCTCAAATTGGTGTCAATCGCAAAACCTATCTGTGGGGTCGAGTTTCATATCCTTCCAAATATCCTTGAACGTACCATAAATTCAATTAATAAAAAGAAATATTTTCATTGTCCTTAGTGCAGAAGTTATTGGCATAAGTGTTTTCGTATAAGCTTCAATCCTCAAATCCACTGAGGATTGAAGCTTATACATAACAATGAGTTTTAGGGATTTTTATTGATAAAAACTATAAATTTTATTTTCCATAAAATTGGCTGCCCTCATAAATCCTCTATAGTCAATAGGCTTGAATCAGTTAGGATTTATTTGACTTGTTGAAGTTATCGTGATTTTTGTTGAGGTCTGGAAGTTACAGATTTCTTATCATTTTATCATTAATTGTTGGAGCTTTCTTTTTTAGTCTGTTAGAATTAAGATATAGCGACATTCAGATGTTTTTATTTTTTTCTGGTTTGTTCAGGTTTATGAAATTTCAATTAATAGAGCTTAAAATCATCTTATTTGTTCTCCTGATCTTATCTGTGATCCTTTTGAAGCTCTCATATGCAGAAACAGATAGCAAAGCAAAGGATTTATTCACCGATTGTATCCGGCAGCTCAAGTCCGAGAAATATAAAAAGGCCGCCGAGAGCTGCGAAGAAGCGGTTAGGATCAACCCCGATTATGGAGAGGCTTTTTTCGCGCTTGGATATGCCTATGAAAAACTAGGCAGGTATGAAGATGAAATAAAGGTCCTGAGAGAGGGACTGACTATTAAGAAGGACTATGCAAAGGGATATCTTTCTTTAGGCTATGCATATGACGGACTTAATAAATCAAAACTTGCTATTAAGGCCTTCCAGCAGGCGCTTAGGATCAAACCCAACTATTTCGAGGCTCATCTTGCGATGGGATATGTCTATGATAAACTCAGAAAGTGCGGCGATACAGTGAGGGCCTGCAAGAAGGCGATCCAGATTAACCCCGAATTTGCTGAAGCCCATCTTGCTCAAGCTTATGCCTATGACAAGTTAGGAAAATTTGATGAAGAAGCAGAGGCCCTGCAAAATGTTGTAAGGATTCATCCCGATAATGCAAAGGCCCATCTCACTCTCGGATACGCCTATGAAAAACTCGGGAAAAATGAGGATGCTGTGAAATCATTTAAAGAAGTTCTCAGGATCGACCCCGAAAATATATCTGCTCATCTTGCTACCGCATTTGCTTTACATAAACTCGACCGCTACCTCGAGGAAGCAGCCGCGTACAAGGCTGTTTTAAATATGACGCCCGATTATACATTGGCACGTCTCGGCCTCGGCTATTCATATGACAAACTCGGCAGATTCGAAGATGCGGTTAAATCCTATAGAGAGGTCTTGAGGGTTAATCCCGATGATGCCTACGTTCACCTGACCCTAGGCTATGCCTATGACAAGCTCGGTGAGAATCAAAGGGCTCTCGAGACTTTTAAGGAAGCGATAAGGATCAGACCTGAATTTGCTCAGGCCCATACCGGCCTCGGCGTTTCATATGCCAAGCTTGGTAGATACCCGGAGGCGCTGGACTTTTTCAAAAGAGCCTTAAGTTTTAAAAAAGATTATAGCGAAGCACATTTCGTCCTGGGATCTGTTCATTTTGTTATGGGAAATAAGGAAAAGGCCCTTGATCAGTACAGAATACTTAAGAAACTTGATCTTGTAAGGGCAGCGAGTTTGTGGACGTTTATTAATAAATAGTTATTGGGCTCTACCCTAATGAATATATTCGTTCTTTATATGTAGCTTATGTTTCAAACTGTGAGTTAGAGACGCAAGTATTATTATCTGGAGACTTAGGGTATATTAAGTCTGAGAAATTAAAGGGAATTCAGGAAGCAATAGGAGAGGTAGAAAGGATGCTTAAGGCACTAATAAAATCTCTGGAAAACAAACACTTGAACCCTTGAATCCCGAAAAGGGACGTTGTCCCCATCGGCGAAAAGCCGCGTTGCGGCCTCGCCGCTTTACGCGGAACTTTACGTCCTCGAATCCTTTCTAGCAACTTAATGGGAGAAGAACCAAAAATATTGATTAAAGGTTATATACGGTAATAAACAATTTCATAATTCTCTAAAACTGTGACATGACACATATATTAAACTACATGTTACAGTGTCATGAACTCATTTCTGATTATTGTTTTATTGTAAAATCAATGGCTTATCAGGTGGCATAATATTTGATTATTTGCGCATATAAGCAACAATACAGGGGGTAAAAAGATAAATGGCGGTATTATCAGTATTTTGTATAATTATTATTTTATTAATTACGGTATTTAATTTTTTTAAAGTTTTTGTTGAGGAACAATGAATTAATAAATACTGCGGCAGGGATCGCTGAAAAACCGGGTAAAGATAATGATACCTATCGCACGTATTATCAGGAAAAAGATTTGACTGCATGCATGAGAACGTCATGTGTTCCCTTTAATTGCAGTTTGATCTTGATATGTTCTATGTAAGTTTCAACGGTTTTCACACTAAGATGTAATCGTTCTGCTATCTCGTGTTTTTTCAATCCCTGACCAATAAGTTGATACACTTCTAGCTCACGGTTGGTGAGAGGCTCTGTAGAAAAACCGATGCTTTTAAATTTGTTTTTAACAAATTTGTGTAAAAGTTTTAAATTTAATTTATCACTAACGTATATCTCCCCGTTCAGAACCCTTCTTATTGCTGATATCAATTTTTTGGATGACTCCTGTTTCATAATATAACCTTTTGCTCCGGTCTTAAGACAACGTTCGGCATATTCGGCTTCATCGTGCATGGAAAGAACCAGAATTAATAAACTGGGATCGGAATACATGAGATTTTCTATAAGTCTAATTCCGCTGCCGTCTCCCAGAGTAATATCAATTATTACAATATCAGGTTTACAATCTTCAATAGATTTTAATGCATCTGAAATATTATCTGCCTCTCCACATACCATAATGTCTTCTTCACTATTAATAAAATGTGAAAGGCCCTCGCGCAAAATACTATGGTCATCAACGATAAAAACTTTTTTCTTGTGTATCTTATTTCCTGTCTTCAGAGTTTTCATGATTTATTTCTCCTTTGATTCATTTATGTATAAAAAGAACTATATTGTCTTTTGCCTTTTTCAGTAATATCTAACTCACTTTCTTTTTTATCAAAAAAAGTACATATAACAATTGTCCCTTTATTGGTATCTGGCCGGACATCAACTGATGCATCGATTATTCTTGCCCGATATTTGATAATTTCAAGACCCATACCGTTTAATTGTTTTGGTACGGCAAAACCTGCTCCATCATCTTTTATTGTCAGTGTAATTTTATCATGTTCCCTGCTAAGGCCAATTTCTATTTTTCCGGGTTTGGCGTGTCGTGCAGCATTGGTAATAGCCTCTTGAACGATACGATAGAGGTGTATTAACGCGGCATCGTTATATATTGGAACAAATTTGTTACAAATAACAACACATGGTATCCCGAATAGTTTTTCGGAATTAGATGCAAGATCTACCATGGCTGTCACGAGACTGTATTCACCTTTTCCCACCATAGGAGAAAGACCTTTCGAAAGGGACTTAACCTGTAATTTTGACATCTCAACAAGGTATGTAATCCTTGCCATATCTTCAGCCTCCGGAACCGATTTTCTTCTCAATATATTTTCAAGCCCATGAGTTATATAGGAAATGGCGGTTAGTTGTTGTCCCAGATTGTCATGCAGATCATGGCCAATTCGCCGTCGCTCATGTTCTCTGATCTCAAGAAGCATTCTTTGAAGATGTTTACGTTCGGCTATTTCTTTATTCAATTCATCCCTGGACGCGGTAATTGTCTTTAAATTCTCTATCATGAGATCAAATGTTCTGGATAATTTGCCAATTTCATCTTTTGCGTCTGTGCCGACTTTATGATCTAAATTTCCGCTTCCTATTATTTCACTTCCTTCATGCAATAGTTTAATCGGGTTAGAGATTGACTTTGAAACACGAAATGCTATTATTATTACTGCAAGCAAGGTGATAATTCCGAAAACCGATGTCCTATTTCTAAATTTATAAATAGGTGCATAGACTTCTTTAAGATCCTGCTTTGCAACAAAACCCCATCCATTCCGTGGTATATGTGTAAAAGCAGCCAATACCATTTCTCCCCTGTAGTCAGCCGTTTCAATAATGCCTGTTTTCCCATGAGAGGCTTCTATAGCTGGTTTTGCCTTGATTTTCAGCTTCAGTACAGCGTCCTCATACCAACGCAATTCGTTCAGGGCAATGAAATCTTTGTTTACAATGAGAGTTTCGCCTGTCTTACCCAATCCCGTACGATTTAACAACAGTTTATACAAAGAATTTTCAAGGTTAATTCTGGCAACGAGAATGCCAATAATGTGGTTGCCATCCATCAAACTAAAAATGGGAATGGAAAAAGACATGCAGGGTTTTTTCAGCAGTGTGGAATAGTGGATATCCTCGATGAATAAGTCAGCGGCCTGCATTGCCTTTATAAAGTGAAAATCGCTTAAACGATTTTTCCCTTCATTGTTTTTATCAGTAGAAATCAGGATTTTTTTTGTGTATGGACTGACAATAAAGATTTCGTGAAAATCATCAAAATTTTGTAAATATCTATTGAGAAGGCCTCGCGCCTTTGAGACAAGAGCGATATCCAGTTGATTGTTTTCTTCCTTCTGTTCACTAATCCCTTTCAGTATTCGGATCCGTTCATCGGCAGCGACAGTACGAGTATCCACGATTTTTTCTTCAAGCCATTCATTCAATTCATTAACCTTGAGATCCCTGATAGCCTCGAGCTTATTGAATATTGATACCTTCATGGAATTCACCATATGGTTGTATATAATGATGCCTACAACAATCAGGGGAAACATTGCTATAAAGAAAAACCAGAAGGTGAGACGTGTTCTGATGCTTTCGAATTTAATTTTTTTTCTCACAGGGTTCTCCTGCCATTTCAGACACTGTAATTAATTAACCCCAAAAATGCATTTCAAATCATACAGGCTCTGTGTTTCGATGCATCGGGACGATACCTTAAACGCCATATTAATTGATCGGGTGTGAATACTTTTATTCAAAACCATATGTCCTATTTAATAATAAATGTATCCCGTAAAATATTTACTATTAACGGGATAAATCGGGTTAAATAATTTATTGAGGTCAAATCAACTCTGCATTATTTAATCCGAAAATGTCATTGCCGTGTAAACGGGAATCCATTTCCTTTATCTGGCTCCCCCATCAAGCCCTGAACCAGATGGTACAGGCCACGTCGGGGAATGACAGAAATGGCATTTTCTTCTTTCGTGGTCCCCCGATGAGCATCATTGTTTGGGTTAGAATTTTCTTAGAATATTCCACGCAAGTATCTTTTTGCTAATTTAAACAATAAAGCCGACCTAACCAAAGGATAAATCTTCGGCAGTTCGGCTCTTTTACTATTTAACTACAAAAATTTCGCTTTCTTTCCCCTTTGTTGCAAAGGGCTTGGCTTTAAGAACAATGATATATTTAGTATATAAACTTTATATACCACCAAATCATCTAATTTTCAATTAAAAAAAGCTAATAACCGTATAAGCAACTTTGTGAATTTATTTTACAGCTAAAGGTGGTTTCATACTATTTATTTACACAGAGTTGAAGACTTTTAACAGGAAGACGTTATTTACAAAGGAAGAAAGCATTACGACTCATTGCTGAATGCAGGCAAGCATATGAAACTATAAGGATTTATATCAAGAGTGACTGGTTTTAATTCGGTTATTTTTTATTGTCAATCGCATTATTTCCTGTTAATATTGTTTAGGCTCGCATGAGATAATTTAATGTTATGTTTACGATAGAAAAATTAAAATGTAAACGGTATAGGATGCATGATCAGGCATACACACTTTATAAGGAAGCTCACCGCCTATAAGGCTGGGCTTCAAAAAAAGATTAACTATGTATACTCTACCTTAATTAAAGGTGAGTGTAAGGCCCCGTTTGGGCAACGCCCTCTTATATGGGGTGAGGGGGTATTCAAGCTCATCTCTTCATAAAGGTAAAAGTAAGGAGATATAATGAAGTTAGATGTGCCGGTAATAGGAATCTTACGCGGTGTGGACTCCACTTTTTTTCGAAGTGTTATGGACACCTCGTTTGCTTCAGGCCTGCAGGCCATCGAGGTCACCATGAACACTGAAGACGCCCTGCAAATCGTCTCGGTGAATAGATCAGCTGTTCCCCCTGAAAAATTATTGGGAATGGGAACCATCCGCAATCTCGCAGAAGCAAAAAAAGCCGTAGAAGCAGGAGCTATGTTTTTAGTCACTCCAAATACGGATACCGATGTAATTGAATATGCCAGATCAAACTCTGTTCCTGTCATATCCGGAGCACTTACTCCAACAGAAGTATACACTGCCTGGTCTACCGGTGCGGAAATGGTAAAAGTCTTTCCTTGCCGGCCATTCGGTCCCCGGTACATCCGTGAACTCCGGGGACCATACGAACAGATACCTCTGGTTGCAGTAGGGGGGGTGAACCTGGACAACATCAAGGAGTATTTTGCCGCAGGAGTCAGGGCGGTGGGGGCAAGTACCTCCCTTTTTGGCCGAAAGGCATTAATGAAACATAATCTTGAGGAAATTGCACGAAATGTTAAAAAATTTATTACCCTTTGCCCAGATTGTAAAAAATAAATTATAATATTGAATTTAAACAAAACTTTCTAATTTTAAGAGGAGACGAAAATGTTTAGACCGGAAATCAAGGTTATAGACTGCTCCGTCCGTGACGGCGGGTTAATGAACAAGTGGCAGTTTGATGACTCTTTTGTCTCCAAAGTTTATACTGCTTTAACAGAGGCAGGTGTAGATTATATGGAGATCGGTTATCTAAGTTCGGAGTCTGCTTTTTCACGGGATGAGGTGGGGCCGTGGAAATTCTGCGCTGAAGCGGATATTCAGCGCATTATTGGTGATAGTGAAAAAAAGATTAAGCTTTCTGCAATGGCCGACATTGGCCGTATAGAATATGACGACATCCCATACAAATCCGATAGTTCCCTGGACATGATAAGGGTTGCATGTTATTCCCATCAGGTCGATGCAGCCATTGATCTGGCGCACCATTGTATTGACAAAGGGTTTGAGACAACAATTAATCTTATGGCAGTCTCCACCGTGGGTCTGCGTGAGCTGGATGAAACACTTGACGATCTCTCCAAAAGCAACGTACCAATAATTTATGTAGTTGACAGCTTCGGTGCTTTCTATTCCGAGGATATAGAACTGCTCGCAAAGAAATACATGGATCGCCTGCCCGACAAGACTATCGGAATCCATTGCCATAACAACCAGCAACTGGCCTTTGCAAATACCATATCCGCAATCATTGCCGGCATCAATTATCTCGATGGCAGTTTATATGGTATTGGACGTGGAGCCGGTAACTGCCCTCTGGAACTTCTGATTTCATTCCTGAAGAATCCCAAGTTTAAAGTGCGTCCGCTTATCGAGGCCATAGAGGCTGAGATCCTTCCATGGACAGAAAGAATCGATTGGGGATACTACATTCCATACATGATTACGGGTAACCTGAACCAACACCCGCGTGCTGCCATGGCACATATGGAGTCAGACAAAAAGAATAAAGTTACACAATTCTTTGATCAGATGACAAACGCTGCTGACCTGGATTAAAAGAAAATTTTTCTCTTTTCACTACCTTCACGAATAACATTTTATGGCTTAAAATCAACCTGTTAGAACAATCAGTCAAAATACGCCTTGACATATAACTATAATTCGTTTAATATTATACAATAACTAATATTTAACTAAGTATAATTATAGATACAGTTTAATTTTTAAAATGGAATCCATTTCTGCTGTAAACAGGCGAGAGAGAAAGAAACATGAAACCAGGCATAAAATCGTAAAGATTGCTATCTATTTATTCCGCAAGCATGGATTCGATTCAACGACAATGGAGCAGATAGCCGAAGAAGTTGACGTCTCCAAAGCTACCCTATACAACTACTTCCCTGTTAAGGAAGCCATCATAAGTGAATATTGGCAGAACAATGTTAAAGAATTAAAACTTCAAATTCTCCAGATGATCCAATTGTTACCCGATACAAAATCTCGAGTACATAAAACATTTACCAAAGCAGCCACCGAATTATTCAAGTCAAAACAGGATATATATAAAATCTATTTAAGTTACTGGCTAAGAAATTTAAATAATCCCTCTTTAAATGAAAGACTACGAAGCGGGTTTGAAGACGTATTCACCATGATAATAAAACTAGGTCAGCAGTCAGGGGACATGAGAAAGGATATGGCTGTTGAGCTTCTGGTCAAATATCTAGAGGTTTTGTTTCTGACAGCCTGTATAAGCTGGCTGTCAGATCCAAAATTATTCCCGTTGGAGAGAACGTTATCTCAGACCGTTTCCCTGTTTATAGAAGGAGCCGGATCAGGAACACGGAAAAGTAAAATCAAAATCAACGAAAATGATTCAGCCCAAGGGACATTGCTTTGAAGCCTTCAACCCTGCCCTCCTGACCTTTTGTGTGTGTATCATTGATACTATGGTATAATTCTTCATGCGATTTATTGCCGATCTCCACATCCATTCAAAATATTCTCGTGCTACAAGCAGAGACATGTGTCCTGAAAGCATCTGGAAATGGGCACAACTTAAGGGAATTACAGTAATAGGTACAGGAGATTTCACTCATCCGGAGTGGTTTAGGGAGCTAAACGTGAAACTTGAGTCATCCGGCAATGGGCTGTTCAGTCTGAAGAAAGAGCTCTGTTCAAATGACATCCCTGACGCATGCAAGGCGGCTGTCTCTTTTCTTCTTTCTGCAGAGATAAGCTGTATCTACAGCAAAAACGGAAGAACTCGAAAGATACATGCCATAATTTTTGTGCCTGATTTCGCCGGAGCTGCAAAGATAAATATAGCATTATCAAGGATAGGTAATCTCCATGCTGATGGAAGACCGATACTGGGGCTTGATGCAAAGGAACTCTTGAAAATCGTCGTTGATTCTTCCCCTGATGCCGTGTTCATCCCTGCCCATGCCTGGACTCCCCATTTTTCCGTATTCGGGGCAGCATCAGGTTTTGAATCCCTTGAAGAATGCTTTGAAGAATTAACACCGCACATTTTCGCTATTGAAACAGGGCTTTCATCTGACCCGCCAATGAACTGGCGCCTTTCGGCCCTTGACAGGATTACCCTTGTTTCCAATTCTGATGCACATTCACCTGTAAAAATAGGGCGTGAGGCAAATATCTTTGATACTGTGATTTCTTACAAATCAATCATAAATGCAATAAAAACAGGAAAGGGATTTGTCGGAACCATTGAGTTTTTTCCCGAAGAAGGCAAATATCATTATGACGGTCACAGGTCGTGTGGCGTAAGCCTGGACCCGAAGGAAACCCTGAAACATAATTACCTCTGTCCCGTTTGCGGAAAAAAATTAACGATTGGTGTAATGCACCGTGTTGAGAAACTTGCCGATAGAGAGAATGGATTTAAACCCAAGGGCTCTCCGGACTTCATTTCCATAATTCCTTTGCCTGAGATTATTGCAGAAGTCCTGAAAACCGGCGTAAACACCAAGGCAGTAAATAAGGAATATTTCAACTTGCTTGAAAAACTTGGTAATGAATTCAAAATCCTTATTGAAGTGCAACTGAACGATATTGAAAAAAACTCTTCTCACCTTATCAGAGAGGCCATATCGAGGATGCGGAAGAGAGAAATCCATATCTCACCTGGCTATGACGGGGAATACGGCAAGATAAGAATCTTCGAGGAAGTGGAAAGAAAAGAGATCAAGGGACAGACGATGCTTTTTTAAGCTTGTTGAATAAAACATTTTAAATTAACCAACCATGATTCACATCCTTAACGATTTGAACGAATCTCAGCGAAAAGCTGTCATGACAGCGGAAGGGCCAGTGCTTATAATTGCAGGTCCCGGGACGGGGAAGACGTTGACTATAGTCCGCAGGATAGCATATCTCATCAATCAGGGTATCAGGCCTGAAAATATTATATCAGTAACATTCACTAACCGGGCAGCGAGTGAAATGCGTGAAAGAACATATGCACTGTTAGGGAAAAAGTCTGACAATATTTTTATCGGCACTTTTCATCTGCTGGGCCTTAAAATTATAAAAGATACCCTTTCGGATAATTTTCTCATATACAACAGAGAGGATCAGATCGATCTTTTTAAGGAATTGATGAAAGACCCCAATTTG